>DASSIN010000191.1:0-18140 GCA_035691845.1 Candidatus Eiseniibacteriota bacterium
CGTATCCCAGCGCCAGCACGACGCAGCCGGTGCCGTTCCGGCCGTTGGCGGGATCCTTCTGCAGGTTGATGAAGCCCAGCTCGCCACGCAGGTCCCAGGTGATGCCGCCGGCGGCGATCGGCAGGCCGCCGCCGACGCCGAGCTGGAGGCCGACGTTCCACACGCGCAGGTCGGCCCGGTCGTTCGTGGTGGCGCCGAAATCCTGCTCCGGCGCCACTTCCTGGGTGCCGGCCGCATCGGCGTAGATCGGACTTTGGCCGCTGGTCTCGTTGTGCGCGGCGATCAGCCAGCCGGCGTAGGGTCCGCCTGCCACGAACAGGCGGTCGTGATCGAACGTGAGCCCCGCGAGCAGCGGCAGCTCCAGGTAGTCGAGCTTCGCCACGTTGCGGAACCGCGCGTACAGCGTGGTGCCGGGCGGCGCGCCGAACGCCGAGGCGTCGGGAACGGCCTGCAGCCCGTCGCGCTTGCCGCCCTGCGCCACATACGCCAGCTCGGCACGCAAGAACACGCGCTCCGACAGCTTCGTCTCGGCGCGCACGCCGCCATATGGCGCGACGCGCGTGGACCACCCGCCCGAGATCTCGTTGTCGCCGCGATCGCGCAGGTTGGGAATGCTCGACCCGGCGGCGGCGCCGAAGGTCCACACCCGCGCGCATGCGACGCCCGGCACGCACCACAGCGCCAGCAGCAGCAGGATCCGTGTCCGCACGTGCCCTCCGATCGGGAGCGGGACCCCGTCACCCCGCGCGCCCCACCTTACGTCACCCGGCCGCCGGCGTCTCGATCACGCGCTCCGGGCCAGGGTGCGTCGGAAACACGAACGGCGCGCGTCGCAACATCAACGCGCGCCGCTCGCCCGGATCCCCTCGATTACGGGACGGCGGCAACACACCGGCGGGGCGATCCCCCGAGTCGCGTTCCACCGCGCGTCACGCGCACCATCCCGTAATTCAAGAGGACCCGGCCACGGTCCGCGCCCCCCGGCCGGGGGCGTGGTCGTGAGTCGGGGGCGCGCGACGCGGAGTGTTCCGCACGAGTGCGAAACCTGGATTCTTACGTCTCGCGCCGGCGCCCCTTCAATCCTAGCCCGCCTTCACCGGAATCGTGGTGCCGGCCAGCTCCGGAACCTTCATCAGCTGAATCGTCAGCACGCCGTTCTTGAACGTGGCGTTCACCTTGTCCTCGCGGACCGTCGTCGGCAGCGTCACGGTGCGGACGAACGACCCGTAGTTCCGCTCGAGGCGATAGAACCGCTCGTCCTTCCGCTCCACCTCGCGCTTCTTCTCTCCGCGAATGGTGAGCACCTGGTCCTTCAACGTGACGTGGATGTCCTTCGGCTCGATGCCCGGGATCTCCATGCGGACCGAGATCGACTCGTCGGCCTCGGACAGATCCAGCACCGGTGTCCATTCCCCGAGCGTGGGCAGATCGAAGTCGGTGTCCCACGCGCGCTCGAACAGACGGTCCATCTCCTTGCGCAGCGACGCCAGAACCGGCGTCGGCATGAGCGAGCTCGCCATTGTTTCCTCCGCGAAGCGCTGCGTATTGCGCCCGGGCCCGTCGCGCATCTGTCGGGCCCCGGCGCCGGCAGAGTCCCCCGCCGGCACTCGAGGCTTCAGCATCCCGTGTGCCATGCCCCGCCACGGCTGCGGGGCGAAGTCGCGAGCGCGGTCAACCGCATGGGAGCGCCGAACCTGGGCGAGGGATGAGCGTGCCGTTTCCGGGGCGGGTGTCGGCTCGAGGCTGTCACGATGGCACCGGGGCTGCGTCGTTGGCAGGCACACGGCGCGCGTACGGAGCCATGGAGCCCGACGGCGCGGGGTCACGCGTGCGCAGGTGCTGGCGCGTCGTATGCAGAGTGCGCGTGCGAACGGAGGACGCGATGCGCACCCACACCGCAGTGGCCGGGCCGCGATCGACCGGCGCCATCCCCGCGGTGTGGGCGATCGGGGCGCTGCTTATGTTCATGGCCCTGCTCGCGGGGCGCCCCTGCTTCGGCGCGCACGGCCCGCTGGGCTCGGCGTCGCATCCCAGCGACAGCAGCGTCGCCTGGAGCTGGCGTCGAATCCCGGCGGGACAGTCGCTGCCATCGCTGTTCGGTCCGCGCTGGCGCGACGTGGCGCGCTTCAACCGCGTGGATCGCGTGCACACCACGCCCGGCACGTGGATCCGCTGGCCGCGCGACACCGCCCAGCTCGTGAACTGGACGCCAATGCCGGCGCGCTACGCGCCCGGCGACACGGTGGCGCGGCTGATCGTGATCGACCTGGCCGAGCAGTTCCTCGGCGCCTACGAGCGCGGTGGGCTCGTGTTCTCGATGCCGGTCGCGACCGGCCGCCGCGGGCACGAGACGCCGGCCGGCCGCTATCGCATCGACGCGTCCGACGCGCGCCACCGCTCGTCGAAGTACATGATCGCGCGCACGCGGATTCCCTATCCCATGCACCATGCGCTGCGATTCCTGCCGCAGCCGGGCGGCATGAGCTTCTGGCTCCACGGCCGCGACATGCCTGGTTTCCCCGGTTCGCACGGCTGCGTCGGGCTCTACGACGAGGACATGCAGCGCGAGTATTACGGCATGCCGCAATTCCCCGAGCTGGACGATGCGCAGCGGCTTTACACCTGGGCGCTTGGCGACACGGTGGCGCGCCCGCCCGGCGTCCATTGGTTCGCGGGGCCGCAAGTGCTGATCGTGCCCCGACTCACGCGCACGCCGAGCCTCACGGCGCCGCTCGCGGAGGAGTCCTCCGACGAGCGCTCCCGGTGAGGCCTCCTGTCCGATGCTGGTCCTTTCGTACCAGGGTGGCCTGGGCCATGCGTGCCATTGTGACACCTGGCTCGAACTGCCAGTGTGACTGCGTGCGAGGGATCGCGGGGCATGTGCCCCTCCGGCACGCCGCGATTCGGCAGGAACCTCCCAACAGGGGGTTGAGTGATGCGAGCAGACATGGAACACGCCGAACACGACACGCGCGAGCGCGCGGGGAATCTCGTGGGGACATCGGCGGCCATGCGCCGCCTCGCCGACTTCATCGCCCACGTGGCGCGCGCGGATTCGACCGTGCTCGTGCGGGGCGAGAGCGGCGTGGGCAAGGAACTGGTGGCGCGCGAGGTTCATCGCCAGAGCCGGCGGGCGCACCAGCCGCTGGTGGTGGTGGACTGCGCCACGCTGCACGACAATCTGCTGCAGAGCGAGTTGTTCGGGCACGAGCGCGGCGCCTACACGGGCGCGGTGAGCGCCAAGCGCGGGCTGTTCGAGGTGGCCGATCGCGGCACGATCCTGCTCGACGAGATCGCAGAGCTGACGCCGGCGCTACAGGTGAAGTTGCTGCGCGTGCTGGAGACCGGCACGTTCCGCCGGCTGGGCGGCACGGTGGACGTGCACGTGGACGTGCGCGTGATCGCGGCCACGAACCGCCAGCTGGAGACGATGCTCGAGCGCGGGGAGTTCCGCGAGGACCTGTTCTACCGGTTGAACGTGTTCCCGCTCGACGTGCCGCCGCTGCGCGAGCGTCCCGAGGACATCCCGGAGCTGGTCCGGCACTTCGTGTCGCGCGACACGGTGCAGGACCGCGGCGGGCCGGTGCATGTGAACGACGAGGTGCTCGAGCTGCTGCTGCGCCACACGTGGCCCGGCAACGTGCGCGAGCTGCAGCACGTGATCGAGCGCGCGCTGGTGCTGTGCGACGGGACCGACATCGAGCCGCGCCATCTGCCGGCGGCGGTGCAGGTGGCGGGAGCGGGCGGCACGGTGCAGCGCAGTGCGCGCACGCTGTCGCTCGAGGAGATCGAGCGCCAGCACATCCGGCGCGTGCTGGATTCGTGCGGCGGCCATCGCGAACGCGCCGCGCACGTGTTGCGCATCAGCGAGCGCACGCTGTATCGGCGGCTGCGCGAGGGCCTGGACGGACCGGCGGCGCGGCCGGAATCGCTGCCGGAATCGGAGAGCGCGCTGGCGGGCGCTTCCCACTGAACGTGCTCTGACGAGCGGGAGGGAGCCATGAAGACCCAGAACATGCGGCGCTCGCCGCGCCAGTCGCGGCCGCGCATCGCGCATCCGGGGGAGCGGCCGCACGGTGGCCCGCGCGTCGCAGTGCGCGCGCCGGCGATGGGGCCGACGCGCTGCGAGCGGTGCGGCGCCGTGTACCGCCATCGCGTGTGGCGCACGCCGGACCCGCGCCGGCCGCCGACGCTCGTCGGCGTGCGCTGGAGCGTGTGCCCGGCGTGCCGGCAGCAGGCCGAGGCCGAGTACTTCGGCAGGCTGCGCGTGACCGAGCCGCTCACGGCCGGGGCCGAAACCGAGGTGCGCCGTCGCGTTCACTCGGTCGAGGCGCGGGCGCGCCACACGCAGCCCGAGCGCCGCGTCGTGAGCCTGGGCGCGGACACCGGCGCGCTCGAGGTCCTGACCACGTCGCAGAAGCTGGCGCACCGCATCGCGCGCGAGCTGATCAAGGCATTTGGCGGGCGCGCGCGCTACGCGTGGTCCGATCGCGACGGCTCGCTCGAAGTGACGTGGAGCCCGCCGGCCGCGCTGTGCCGGGAGCGGACATGAGATCCCGCGCAGCCACACCGCCCGGCCCCGAGATCCCGTCGTTTCCGGTGGAGATCCCGGGGCTGCCGTCGGAGTTCCCGGGGACGGTGCCCGAGCTGCCGGGCATCGTTCCCGAGATCCCGTCGCCCGTTCCCGAATCGCCGCCCCCCACACGGGAGGCACGCGGCGCCGGTTGATGTCGAACCTTCGCGCGCGGCGGCGCGCGATCAGGGCGTGATCGCGACCTTGATCACGCCGTCCCGCTGGTGGCCGAACAGCTCGTACGCCTCGACGATCCGGTCGAGCGTGAAGCGGTGGGTGACGAACGGTTTCAGGTTCACGCGCCCCGAAGCCACGATCGCCATCAGCCGCCGCATGCGCTCCTTCCCGCCGGGGCACAGGCTCGTGACGATCGTGTGATCGCCGAGCCCGGCCGCGAACGGATCGAGCGGCAGCGTCAGCTTGCCGGAGTAGACGCCGAGGCTCGACAGCACGCCGCCCGGCTTCAGCACGCGCAGGCAGCTCTCGAACGTGTCCTGACGGCCGAGCGCCTCGATCGCGACGTCCACGCCGCGGCCGTTCGTGAGCGACATGATCGCCTGCACGGGATCCTGCTTCGAGCGATCGACCACCTCGTCGGCGCCGATCGCCCTCGACAGCGCGAGCCGCGCGGGCACCTCGTCCACGGTGATGATGCGCGCGGCCCCCAGCAGCCGCGCACCCGCCGTGGCGGACAGCCCGATCGGACCCTGCGCGAAGATCGCGACCGTGTCGCCGATCCGGATCCGCCCGCTCTCGGCGCCCGCGAACCCCGTGCTCATGATGTCCGGGCACATCAGCACCTGCTCGTCGGAGAGCCCTTCGGGCACCGGCGCCAGGTTGGCCTGCGCATTCGGGACCAGCACGTACTCGGCCTGGCAGCCGTCGATGGTGTTGCCGAACCGCCAGCCGCCCATCGCCCGCCCGCCGCACTGCGCCGGGTGACCCTCGAGACAGGCGTGACACTGGCCGCATGGCGTGATGGCGCCCACGATCACGCGCTGTCCGACGTGGTAGCCGTGCACCGCGGAGCCGAGCGCGGCGATCACGCCGACCGGCTCGTGCCCGACGATGCGACCGGGCGCCACCGGATACTCGCCTTTGAGAATGTGGATGTCGGTCCCGCAGATCGTGGTCGTGGTGACGCGCACCAGCGCATCGGTCGGACCGGGCTTCGGCACCGGCCGCTCCTCGAGCGCGATGCGCCCGGGCGCGACGAACACCGTGGCCTTCATCGTGCGCGGGATGGCGGCGGTCTCCGGCGCCGCCGCGACCGCGCGGGTCTCGACGCTCATGGTTCCTCCCGGGGTTCCTCCCTGGCTGCCCCTGTGGGCGATCCCGTCAACGCGAGGGAACGAACCGGATCACACCTTGGGCGCGCGTTTCACCACCATCACGTTGCACGGCGCGTGCACGACCAGATGGCTGGCCACGCTGCCCAGCACGAGCTTGCTCAGCCCCGAGCGCCCGTGCGAGCCCACCACCAGCAGATCGGCGCCCATGTTGCGGGCGGCGTCCACCAGCACGACGCGCGGATCGCCGACCTCGGTGGCCGCATGGGTCTTGAACCCGGCGTCCTGCATCTCGCGCTCGAGCCGCGACACCAGGTCCTGCTGGACGCGGCACTGCTCCTCCCACGCCTCGGCGACGTAGTCGGTGTACGGCGCGCCGCCCGCCAGGGCGGGCGCGCTGATCGGCTGGAGCGCGCACAGCAGCTCGACCTGCGATCCCGCCGGCCACGTCATCTTCTTCACGAACTCCAGCGCTGCCTGCGAACAGGGTGAATCGTCGATGCCGATCAGGATCTTCATGGCGTCCTCCCAAGAACACGACCGCCGATGCCAAGAGCATCCCGCGTGCCGTTCCTTGTGCGGTCACGAGTTGCCGCATTGGAGGCAGTGATTATCGATTCGAATCAGGGCGCCAGACTGACGGGAGGACATGCCTTGCTGCCGTTCTGGCAGATGGCGGTGATCGGGGCGGCGCGGCCGAGGGGCGCGGGCGCCGTCCGCAGTAGGGTCGTCCGGCGCAGCGCATGCTGCTGACGCGCGTCCGCGGCTCGCCCGAGCGTGCTCTTCTGCTGCGGAGGGGCGCTTTCCACGCTAGCCTTGTGCCGCCCCGATACCCCTCGCGAGGAGAACCGCACATGTCACGAGCATCCCTTGGGCTCGCGCTGCTGCTGATGGGCGCGCTTGTCTGTGCTGCACACGCGCAAACGCGCGTCTCCGAAGTCGACCTGGTCTCCGATGTGCCCGGCCGCGCGGTCTTCACGGACGCCCATCTGGTGAACCCGTGGGGAATCGCGATTCCGCCGAGCGGCAACATCTGGGTGTCCGACAACGCCACCGGGTTCGCCACGATCTACAACGAGGTGGACGGCACGCCGCGTTCGCTCGTCGTTTCGATTCCGCCCAGCGACGGCACCGGCAAGCCCACGGGACAAGTGGTGGGCAACGTTCCCGGCGCGTTCATGGTGTCGAACGGCGACACGTCGGCGCCCGCGCTGTTCATCTTCGCCAGCGAGAACGGCACGATCTCCGGCTGGAATCCCGGCGTCGATGGCACGCACGCGATCCAGGAGGTCAGCACCGACGGCGCGATCTACAAGGGGATCGCGCTGGTGCACATGACACCCGGCGGGCCGCGGCTCTATGCCGCCGACTTCCACCACAACCGCATCGACGTGTTCGACGGCAACTGGGCGTCCGTCACGCCCTCGGGCGGCTTCACCGATCCCAACCTGCCGGCGGGGTTCGCGCCGTTCAACGTGGCGAACATCGGCGGTCAGCTGTACGTCTCGTTCGCGCAGCAGGACGCGGACTCCGAGGACGACGCCCCCGGGGCCGGGCTCGGCTTCGTCGACGTGTTCGACATCGACGGGCACCTGCAGCGCCGGTTCGCGTCGCAGGGCGCGCTCAATGCCCCGTGGGGGATGGTGCAGGCACCGCCCGGGTTCGGCGGACTGGGCGGGGACATCCTGATCGGCAACTTCGGCGACGGCGCGCTCAACGCGTTCGACCGCGCGACCGGCGCTCCGCTGGGCGCGGTGCAGGATTCGCTCGGCCACCCGCTCGTGATCGACGGCCTGTGGGGGCTCGCGTTCGGCGTGCCGCTGATGCAGGGGCCTCCCGGACTGCCGCTGCGGCTGTTCTTCACCGCCGGCCCAGCGGAGGAATCGCACGGACTGTTCGGGTACTTCACGGCGCCGCAGCCCCCGCCGCCCAGCCAGGCGTGCGTCAACGCGCCGCAATCGCTCGGGGCGTGGCGGCATCTGTGCGGCGGCCCGATTCCGCATCACGACGACGGCCACGAGGGCGATGACGACGGTGGCGGGCACGGTCACCACGGACCGCCGGCCGGCAACCCCGACTCGCTGACCGCGCTGTTCGCGTGCATCTCGGGCCAGTCGCATGCGTTCGGCGCCTCCGGCTGCTTCACCGCCGGCTGCGAGCTGCTGCAGCAGGTCGGCCGCATGACGCAGCGACAGCGCGTGGCGGCCCAGTTCCTGACGCTGGACCTGAACCGCTGCGCCGGCGTGCTGTGCGACAGCACCACCCTGCGCTGCTTCGACGCCGAGGACGACGATGCCGGCGATGGCGGTCCGGGCGTCGCGCCGGCGATGACAGTGGGCGAGCTGGCGGCGGCGCTGGACTCGGCGCTGTGCGCGGGCGGCGGCGACCACGACCGCGGACTGGCGCGGCTCGGCGCGCTGGCGGCGTGCGCGAACGGCGGCGACGAGGACGGCGGAACCAGCGACGACTCCGGCGACCAGGCGACGCGCTCCGGGATCGCGCGGATCGCGATCCAGCCGCTCGGCAGCAATCCCCATCCGCTCTCGGGCGGCGCGATGGCGTTCCGGCTCACCGCCACGTCACCGGCGCTGGTGCGGTTCGCGATCTACGACGCGGCTGGCCGGCTGGTGGCCGAGCCGCTGCACCTGGGCCCCGTCACCGGGCAGCGCGACGTGAGCTGGGACGGCCGCGACGCGCACGGACGGCTGGTGTCGCCCGGCACGTACTTCTACCGCGCGAGTGCGGCGGACGCGCGCGCCGGCGGACGGCTCGTGATCGTGCGGTAAGCCTCCATCACCCCGCGACGGCCGGAGCCCATGGCTCCGGCCGTCGTCGTTCGCGCCGCGCGGATGCCGCCGCGCGGGCGCGATGCTCAACGCCCCGCGGGCGTGGTGCGGGCGGCCGAGGCGGCCGCCGTGTCGCGCCGCGCGGGATGGTGGGCGGGGCGCTCCCCGTGCACGCACTGCTCGAGCTCGTACGGATGCTCGAGCGATTCCAGGTCCTCGAGCCGCATGTGCACGAGCTCGCGATGGTTCCCGCCCGCGAACGTGATGAACGGCCCCTTCAAGCACCCGTCGAGGAACGTGCGGATGCCGTACAGGTGGCCGAACGGCGGCATCGCGCCCAGCTCGCAGTCGGGGAACAGCTCCGGGAGCTCGTGCTCGGGGACGAGCGACACGGTGCGGCCGCCGGTGATGCGGCTGAAGCGTTCGAGGTCCACGTGCTCGGTGGCGGGAATCACGACCAGGAACCGGAATCCGGCGCTGTCGTGCAGCGCCACCACCTTGGCGAGCTGCCGGCCGGGAATGTGCGCGGCCTGCGCCGCCTCGGGCGCCGTCATCGCCTCCGCGTGCGGCAGGACCTGGTAGGAGACCTCGTTGTCGTGAAGCAGCTTCTGCAGACGTGATCCGATCGCCATGGCATCCTCCTGCGTGTGCCGCGGACCCGGCCGCCGCGCCGGCCGCGCCGGCTGGATCCTTCGAACCGCATCATCACCATGCAAACGGTGCGCCACGGGCCGGCGCCCGATTGGCGCGGGGTATGCGGGTGCGAACGCGTCCCGTCTCTGCCACAGTGGCGGCCGAAGCCTGTCGAGACGATGGTCATCCCCCACGAACTGGAGTCGGACGTGACCGCGACCGCCCCGAGCGAGCCGAAGCCGGACGCCAGCTCTGCGCCGGCGCAGGCCAGGCACGCCAGGCCGCCGGCCGGGCCGCCGTTCTGGCAGCAGAGCCCCAGGGACGTGCTGGCGGCGCTCGATACCGACGGCCGCGGGCTCACCACCGCCGAAGCCGCCCGGCGGCTCGCCGTGTCGGGCCGGAACGTGTTCGCGCCGCCGCGGCAGCGCGCCCTCGTGCTCCAGTTCCTGGCGCGCTTCGCCAACCCGCTGCTGCTGCTGCTGCTGGTCGCGGCCGGCATCTCGGGGGCGACGGGCGACGTCGCGAGCGCGCTCATCATCACCGGCATGATCGTGTTGAGCGTGACGCTCGATTTCGTGCAGGAGGCGCGCGCCGGGCGCGCGGCCGAGCGGCTGCAGAAGTCGGTGGCGCTGACGGCGCGCGTGGTGCGCGACGGGCGCGGGGCCGAGCTGCCGGCCGCCGAGATCGTGCCGGGCGACGTGATCGAGCTGGCCGCCGGCGACCTCGTCCCGGCCGACGGGCTCGTGCTCGAGGCCAACGACTGCACCGCCCAGCAGGCGCTGCTGACGGGGGAGCCGTTCCCGGCCGAGAAGCGCGCGGGCGAGGCGGCCGCGCCCGGCGCCGCGGCCGGCGAGGCGGTGAACGCGGTGTTCATGGGCACCTCGATCGTCAGCGGCAGCGCCCGGATGGTGGCGTGTCGCACCGGCGCCGCCACCGCGTTCGGCGAGATCCGCGACACGCTCGCGCGCCGGCCGCCCGCCACCGCGTTCGAGTCCGCCCTGCGCAGCTTCGGGCTGCTGATCCTGCGGATCGCGGTGGTGATGGTGGCGGGCGTGCTGGTGGTGAACGCCGCGTTCCACCGCCCGTGGCTCGAATCGTTCCTGTTCGCGGTCGCGCTCGCGGTGGGGCTGACGCCCGAGCTGCTGCCGATGGTGATGTCGGTGACGCTGGCGCGTGGCGCGATGCGCATGGCGAAGCAGCGCGTGATCGTGAAGCGGCTGTCCGCCGTGCACGACCTGGGCAGCATGGACGTGCTGTGCACCGACAAGACCGGCACGCTCACCGAGGCGCGCATCCGGCTGGAGCGGCACGTGGACGCCGCCGGCCGCGACAGCGCGCGCGTGCTGGAGCTGGCGTTCGTGAACAGCGCGCTGCAGGCCGGCCTGCGCAGCCCGCTCGACGACGCCATCCTGCGCCACGCCGAGGTGAGCGCCCAGGGGTGGCGCAAGCGCGACGAGCTGCCGTTCGATTTCATGCGCCGGTGCGTGTCGGTGCTGGCCGAGCACGACGGCGAGGTCGCGCTCGTCACCAAGGGCGCGTGCGAGGACGTGATCGCGCGCGCCACGCGCTACGAGGCCGACGGCCCGGCGTCGCTCGCGCCGCTGGACGATGCCGCGCGCGCGCAGCTCGCACGGCAGTTCCAGGCGTTGAGCGCCGACGGCTACCGCGTGCTGGGCGTGGCGTGGAAGGCGATGCCGGCCGCGACCCCGCACGTGACCGTCGCCGACGAGCGCGAGCTGACGTTCGCCGGGTTCGCGGCGTTCGAGGATCCCCCCAAGGCCGAGGCGGCCGCCGCGCTGGCGGCGCTCGCGGCCGGGGGGGTGACGGTGAAGATCGTGACCGGCGACCACGAGCTGGTGGCCGAGCACGTGTGCCGCGAGCTCAACATGCCGGTGGCGGGGGTGGTGACGGGCGCCGAGCTGGACGGACTCGACGACGCCGCGCTCGCGGCGCGCGTCGAGCAGGTGACGCTGTTCTGCCGCGTCACGCCGCCGCAGAAGAGCCGCGTGATCCGCGCGCTGCGCGCGCGCCGCCACGTGGTCGGCTACCTCGGCGACGGCATCAACGACGCGCCGCCGCTGCACGAGGCCGACGTCGGGATCTCGGTGGACGGCGCGGTGGACGTGGCGCGCGCCGCGGCCGACCTGATCCTGCTCGACCACGACCTGGCCGTGCTGCAGCGGGGCGTGCGCGAGGGCCGGCGCACGTTCGCCAACATCGTCAAGTACGTGATGATGGGCACGAGCTCGAACTTCGGGAACATGTTCAGCATGGCCGGCGGCACGCTGCTGCTGCCGTTCCTGCCGCTGCTCCCGGTGCAGATCCTCGCCAACAACTTCCTCTACGACCTGTCCGAGGTGCCGATCCCGCTCGATCGCGTGGACGAATCCATGCTGGCGCGCCCGCCGCACTGGGACGTTGGCGAGATCCGGCGCTTCATGCTGGTGGTGGGGCCGGTCAGCTCGGTGTTCGACTTCCTCACGTTCTGGGTGCTGCGCTCGCGGCTGCACGCCGGGCCCGCGCTGTTCCACACCGGCTGGTTCGTGGAGTCGATGGCCACGCAGGTGCTGGTGATCTTCGTGATCCGCACGCGCGGCAACCCGCTGCGCTCGCGCCCGAGCCCGGTGCTGGTGGCGACCTCGCTGGCGGTGGTGGCGGTCGCGCTGGCGCTGCCGTGGACGCCGCCCGGCCGCTGGCTCGGATTCGTGCCGCTGCCGGCCGCGTTCCTGGCGCTGCTGGCGCCGATCGCCGTCGTCTACCTGCTGGCGGTGGACGTGGTGAAGCGGCTGTTCTACCGCTCGTTCACGGGCACCCAGCGCTCGCGCGCGGTCACGCGCTGACGGTGCGGCGCGACGTGATCACCGGCGTCTCGCGCTGGTAGCGGCGCAGCATCGGCGTGCGCCACGCCACGAGCCCGGTGGCGACGATGCAGCCCACGCCGCCCGACACCACCGACCACACCGCGCCCCACGCGTTGGCCACCAGGCCGGCCTCCAGCTCGCCGAGCTGCGGGCCTCCCATGAAGAAGATCATGTTCACGCTCGTCATCCGGCCGCGCATCTCGTCCGGCGTGTTCAGGTGCCGGACGATGTTGCGGATCACCATGCTCACGGTGTCGGTCGCGCCCGTCAGCGCCAGGCACAGGAACGTGAGCCAGAACGCGTGCGACACGCCGAACACCATGGTGGCGAGCCCGTACCCCACCACCGCCCACAGCATGGTGACGCCGCGGCGGCGGATGCGGTCGATCAGCGGCACCAGCGCCACGCTCGTGATCAGCGCGCCCACGGCCGGCGCCGACGCCAGCAGGCCGTAGGCGCGGGCCTGCGCGTCGTGGCGGGTGATGCCGAGGTGCGACTGCGCGAAGATCGGCAGCAGCGCGGTGGCCGACGCGAAGAACGTGGCGAAGAAATCGAGCAGCATGGTCGAGCGGATGAGCGGGGTGTGGAACACGAACGCGAGCCCCTCGCGCGCGGCGCGCATGCTGATCGGGTTCCGCTCGCCCGGCCGGCGCACGGGCAGGCCGCGCATCGCCAGCAGCGCCGCGATCACCACCAGGAACGACAGCGCGTTCAGCGCGTACGCCCAGCCCACGCCGGCCGCCGCCAGCACCAGCCCGCCGAGCGCGGGACCCGCCACCGAGGCGGTCTGGAACATGATCGTGTTCAGGCTGATGGCGTTCGGCAGGTGCTCGCGCGGCACCAGGTTCGGGATCAGCGACTGGCGCGCGGGGGCGTCGAACGACCCGAACGCGGAGCTGATCGCGGCCAGCAGGTACACGGGCCACAGCGCGTGCACGCCGGCGAAGTCCACCGCGGCCAGCGCCGCGGCGGTCAGCGCCATGCCGCTCTGGGTGACGAGCATCACCTTGCGACGGTCCACGGCGTCGGCGACCACGCCCGACAGCAGCGAGAACCCGATGATCGGCGCGATGCGCACCAGCCCGACCATGCCGAGCGCGAGCCCGCGATCCCGCAGCGGCACCAGCGTCGAGACGTGCCACAGGATGGCCGTGTTCTGCATCATGGAGCCGGCCATCGAGACGAGCTGGCTGCTCCACAGCAGGCGGAAGTTGCGATGACGGAGCGCGACGAGCGGCGAGGAGTCGGAGAGCACGGATCCCGGATGGCGTGGGCGACGGAGGCGCGAGGTTCGCGCCATCCTGCCCGAGCCCCGCCGCGGCTTCAACCGGGGCGCGGCGCATCCGCCCCGGTCAGGCGCGCTTGAAGTACTGGACCGCGCGCTCGTGCTTCTCGGCCGCCGCGCGACTCGCGAACGTGCCGAGGTTCCGGCGCCTGCCGGTCTTCGGGTTCTTCTTGCGCGAGTACAGCCGGTACTTGCCGGACTTGAGCTTGCGGATCACGCGCGCCCCGGCGCGACCGCCGCGCTCAATTGCGCGCCGGTCGCGGCAGCCACGATTCGATCGTCTCCCGCACCACCTGGCCGTAGGCCTCGGAGCCCACCGGCTTCGTGAGGTAGCCATTGGCGCCGAGCCCGGTGCAATGCCGCGCCAGGTCCTCGCTCTCGATCTCGCTGAACACGACCAGCGCCAGCTCCTGCAGCTCGGGGTGCGCGCGCACGATCTTCAGCACCTCGTCGCCGCGCAGCAGCGGCAGATCGAGATCGAGCAGCACGAGCCCGAGGTCGTTCGGCCGGTGCGTGTAGCGCCCGCGGCGGAAAATGAACTCGATCGCCTCGCCGCCGTCCTTGGCGAAGTGCACGCGGTAACCCGCGGGCAGCACGCGGCGCAGCAGCTCGACGTCGTAGATGTTGTCCTCGACGATCAGCACCGACGCGGAGAACGGAGTCGTCATGGCGAACCCTGCGAGCCTCGAGGCCTGGGCCAACGGTTTCCGGTGGCCGTTGCCACCGACGCGAGCTTCGATGGCACGCAAAACGCGTCGGTGCGCGTCGCGGCGCCCGACGCGGAGGGCCGGCGGCCCCGGACGGGCCACGCCCGGCGCGCCCGATCCGCGATCGGCCGTTGCGCTCCCGCGCGGTCCAGCCTACCAGCGCACCACCGCCGCGCCCCACGTGAATCCGCCACCGAAGCCCGCGAGCACCACCAGATCGCCGCGGTTGACCCGGCCCTGATCGCGCGCCTCGGTGAGCGCGATCGGAATGCTGGCGGCCGTGGTGTTGCCGTAGCGCTCGATGTTCTGGAACACCCGGGCCGGCGGCACCTGCAGCCGCTCGGCGATGGCGTCGCCGATGCGGCGGTTGGCCTGATGCGGCACCACCAGCGCCACCTGGTCCAGCGTGTGGCCGGATTTGCCGAGCGCCTCGAGGATCGCCTCCGGGAACCGCGTGGTGGCGTGCTTGAACACCTGGCGGCCGTTCATGTGCGGGAAGTGGCGGCCCTGCTCGATCATCTCGTGCGTGATGCGGCCCGACACCAGCGAGGTGGGCGCCTCGGCCCACAGATCCTGCGCGTGCCCGCCGTCGCCGTGCAGCACCCACGACAGGATCGCGGGTCCGCCCTCGTCCGCGGGCTCCACCACGGCCACGCCGGCGCCGTCGCCGAACAGCACGGCCATGTCGCGGCCGCGCGTGGTCAAGTCGATGCCCGTGCTCTGCACCTCGGAGCCCACCACCAGCACGCAGCGATACTGTCCGGTGCGCACGAACGCGTCGGCGGTGGCGAGCGCGTAGATGAACCCGGTGCACGCGTTGCGCACGTCGAGCGCGCCGATCGGCGGCAGGCCCATGCGCTGCTGCAGCAGCACGCCGCAGCCCGGGAACACGTAGTCGGGCGTGGTGGTGGCGAACACGATGAAGTCGACGTCCTCGCGGCGCCTCCCGGCGTCGGCGAGCGCGCGGTCCGCGGCCGCGAGTGCGAGGTCGGTGCTGCCGACGCCGGGCTCGACGAAGCGCCGCTCGTGGATCCCGGTGCGCTCCACGATCCACGCGTCGGAGGTGTCCATCAGCCGCTCGAGATCGGCGTTCGTCACCACGCGCTCGGGCACGTGGAACCCGATGCCGGTGATGCGCGAGCGGGCGGGAGCCGGCGGGGCCATGCGGCGCATGGTGCCGCGCGCGCGCGACGGGCGTCAACGCGCGCGCGTCGTCACCGGAACAGGCGCAGGTAGCCCTGGACCCAGCGTTCGCCCCACAGGAACACCGCCATCGCGGTGGGGGCGAGCAGCGTTCCGAACGGCAGCGCGGTGCGTCCGCTGCCGCGGCGCGCGACGATGAGCGCGAGCCCCCACAGCGATCCGGCCAGCGCGGCCACGAACAGCGTGACGAGCGCCAGCCGCCAGCCGAGCGCCGCGCCGAACATCGCCGCCAGCTTGATGTCGCCGCCGCCCAGGCCCTCGATCCTGCGCACGCGCACCCACAGTTCGGCCAGCGCCCACAGCAGACCGCTGCCCACCAGCACGCCGAGCAGCGCCTGGTGCACGCCACCCGGCTGCGTTGCCGCCCAGCCGATCGCGAGCAGCGTGCCCGGAAACGTGAGCGCGTCGGGGAGCAGCTGGAAATCGAGGTCGATCCACGTGAGCGCGACCAGCAGGAACCCCCACGCCGCGATGGGCAGAAACCCCCACTGCAGCCCGACGCGATCGACCAGCAGCACCGCCCACGCGCCGCACACCAGCTCGGTCAGCGGATAGCGCCAGGCGATGCGCGCGCCGCAGTGCCGGCAGCGCCCGCGCGCGAGCGCGAACGACAGCACCGGCACCAGGTCCCGCGGCCCGAGCCGGGCGCCGCACGCCGGGCACGCCGAGCGGCCGCGCACCCACGACGCGCCGCGCGGCACGCGGTGCGCGAGCGCCGTCACCGCGCTGCCCATCACCAGCCCGAACAGCCCCGCCAGCGCACGCACGAGCACGCCCGGGCTCACGCCGCCCCCCGCCAGGCGTTGAACCGGCCCATCGGCTCTGTCACAATCGTTTCGCGCAACCGATGGCCGTTTGCGCGATCGAAAGCCGTGATCATGCGCATCACCCTGTTCCTCGCCCTGCTCGCCAACAGCCTGGATCTGGTGGCGACCGCGCTCGGCATCCACTGGCTGGGCAATCGCGAAGGCAACCCGCTGCTGGCGGGCGTGGCCCAGCACCACTGGTGGATGTTCGTGCTGATCAAGGGCGTGGCCATCCCGCTCCTCATCCTGAGGCTGTACACGTACCGCAACCGCTCGCCCGTGCTGGCCTCGGCCGGCATGGCGATGATCGTGGTCGCGATGACCGTCGCCGTCGGCCAGTGGCTGGGCTGGTTCGCCGGCGTGCTGCGCGTGCTGTCCCTGCCGCACCTGTAGCCCGCGCGGGCCCGCGTCCACCGCGGCAGCGGCGTGGCGCGGGCCGCTCGCACCCCCACGGTATCGGCGGCTCCGCCGCCTGGCGCTACTGCTGGTCGGGCAGGATGTGCGGCGTGACCTCGATCACGAGATCGCGCTTGTCGAGTCCCGTCGTGTGGTGCTGGAACAGCAGCCCGAGCCCCGGGATGTCGCCCAGCAACGGCACCTTGGTGACGGTCGCGGTCTTGGTCTCCGACAGCAGCCCGCCGATGATCACCGTGTTGCCGTCCTTCAGCCGCACGGTGGTGCTGGCCTGGCGGGTCGAGACCACGGGCAGGTCGTTGTTGGCGCCCACGAACCCGTCCACCGCGCTCACCTCGGGCACCACCTCGGTGGTGATGTAGCCGTCGGCGTTGATGGTGGGGGTGATGCGCAGCTTGATGCCCACCTCCTCGCGCTCGATCTGCTGCACCGGCGCCGCGCCGCCGCCCGCGAACACCGTGCCGGTGATGACGTACGGAATGCGCGTGCCGATCAGGATGCTGGCCTCGTGGCCGTTCAGCGTCGCCACCTTGGGATTGGCGAGCACGCGCGCGCTGTTGGTCTGGATCGCGAGATCGAGCGCCACCTGCCAGGCGCGCGCCTGGCGCGTCACCGACTGGAACTTGGCGATGTCCGAGAACTTGCCCGGCTTGGCCGGCAGGAACGGCAGCGAATCCGGCACCGCGCCCGGCCGCGACGAGCCCGGATTGCCCTCCACGATCACGAACCCCTGCCGGTTCAGCTGATCCCAGTCGATGCCGAGCCGCTTGGTGTCGCCGGTCGACACCTCGACCACGCGCGCCTCGAGCATCACCTGGCGGGCCGGCACGTCCATCACGCTCACGATCTCCTCGATCTCCGAGATGATGCGCG
This sequence comes from Candidatus Eiseniibacteriota bacterium, assembly GCA_035691845.1. Classification (GTDB taxonomy): domain Bacteria; phylum Eisenbacteria; class RBG-16-71-46; order RBG-16-71-46; family RBG-16-71-46; genus DASSIN01. The sequence goes on from DASSIN010000191.1 coordinate 17,431, forward strand.
GGCTGGTCACGATCACCAGCCGGTTGCCGCCCTTGTCCACCTGCACGTCGGCCTGCAGGCCCTTCAGCGCGTCGCGCACCGAGGCCGCGTCGGCGTACTTCAGGTCGATCACGTACGACGACAACCCGGTCTCGTCCTTCAGCGACTTGGCGTCGGCGACCAGGATCGAGTTGCCGATGCGCTCGTACGCCAGTCCGGCCGCGCGCACCACCAGGTTCACGGCCTGGTCAACGGGCACGTCCTTCATGTGCACCGACAGCCGGCCCGCCGTCACCCCGGGCCCGGTGATGATGTTGAGGTTGCCCTTCTCGGCCAGGATCTTGAGCACGCTCGGCAGATAGGCGTCCTCGGCGTCGAGGCTGACGAGCCGGCCCTGGTCCGGCAGGGTGGTGGCGGCGGACAGTGCGTGCGGCGCGCATCCGAGCGCGATCGCGAGCAGCACCCGCGCGCGCAGCATGGGGACGAAACGGGTCACGCTCACTCTCCTTTTCGGGGAAGTTCCAGCACGAGGGATTCGTTGCCGCGCTCCAGCACCACCTGCGTCTGCGTGATGCTGCGCACGCGGAATTCGTCGAACAGCGAGTTGACGTGGACGGAGTAGTCGCGGCCGTTCCAGTGCACGGTGGCGCGCGGGTCGGCATCCCACACGATCGCCGTCAGCACCGGCTGCGGGGCGGGCGCGGCGTGCGCGGGCCCCCTCGGCGCGCGGC
>DASSIN010000192.1:0-2168 GCA_035691845.1 Candidatus Eiseniibacteriota bacterium
GCTCCGCCGCGGGCCGCGCGCGCTCGCTGCGCGTGCGCGTCGCGAACACGCACGCGCCCGGCGCCGCCGCGTGCACGGCGCGCGCCATCGCATGCGCGTCCTTGTCGCGCGCCACCGCCAGCACCACCGCCTGTGGCGCCGGCAGGCGCAGGTCGTCGCGCCACGCGCCGAGCAGCGCTTCGATCCCGGCTGGGTTGTGGGCCCCGTCCCACCACAACCGCGGCTCGGTGGCGCACGGCTCGAGCCGCCCCGGCCAGCGCGCCGCAGCGAACCCGCGCACCACCGCGTCGGCGGCGATCGCCACCCCCTGCTGCGCCAGCCGCTCGAGCGCGGCGAGCGCGACGGCGGCGTTGTCGAGCTGGTGCCGCCCGCGCAGCCCGATCGCCAGCGCCAGCGGCCCCCACGCGCCGGTCCCGGCCTCGAACCGCGCGCCCCCGCGATCGAGCGCGACGCGCGTGAACGCACGCGCGTCGGGCCACGCCACCGGCGCCTCGCGCTCGCGCGCCGTCGCCGCGATCACCTCGCGCGCCTCGTCCGGCTGCGGACCGGCGACCAGCGGCACCCCCGGCTTCACGATCCCCGCCTTCTCGCGCGCGATCGCGGCCAGCGTTGCGCCCAGGATCTCGGTGTGATCGAGGCCCACCGGCGTGATCACCGTGAGCGCCGGCTCGAGCACGTTGGTGGTGTCGAGCCGGCCGCCGAGCCCGACCTCGACCACCGCCCAGCGCACGTCGTGCCGCGCGAAGTACGCGAACCCGAGCGCCGTCGCCACCTCGAAGAACGTGCGCTCGCCGGCATCGGGCGCGCCCTCGAGCGAAACGAGGATCGCATCCAGCACCGCGTCGTCCGCCCAGCGCCCGTCCACGCGGATGCGCTCGCGGAATTCCACCAGGTGGGGTGAGGTGTAGAGCCCGGTGCGATGTCCCGCCTCGCGCAGCACGCGCTCGATCAGCGCCGCGGTCGAACCCTTGCCGTTCGTGCCGGCCACGTGCACCGCGCGGAAGCTCCGCTCGGGATCGCCGAGCGCCGCCAGCAGCGACCGGGTGCCGTCCAGCCCCAGCTTGTCGCGCCGGCGCTCGAGGCCCCACAGCCGTTCCAGGCGCTGCTGAAGACCCGGGCTCACACGTCCACGGTGGATCGGCTCATGGAACGCGGTGGGGACTCCGATCGTTTCCGACCACGCGGGGAGCGCCGTCGTACACGTGCGGCGAGCGGCCGTCGCGCGGCGCGAAGCCGCGCGTCGAGCGCCACACGAACTCGAGGATTCTGCCGACCTCCTCGCGCATCGCCTTGCGGTGGACGATGCGGTCCACGAAACCTTTCTCGAGCACGAACTCCGCGCGCTGGAAGCCCGGGGGCAGGTCCTCGTGGATCGTCTGCCGGATCACGCGCGCGCCCGCGAACCCGACCAGCGCGCCGGGCTCGGCCAGGATCACGTCGCCGAGCGAGGCGTATGACGCGAGCACGCCGGCGGTCGAGGGATCGGTGAGGATCGACACGAACGGCAGGCGCTCGTCCTGCAGCCGCGCGAGCAGCGCCGAGGTCTTGGCCATCTGCATCAGCGACAGGATCCCCTCCTGCATGCGGGCGCCGCCCGTCGCCGACACGATCACGAGCGCGCGCCGCTCGGCGATCGCGGCCTCGATGCTGCGCGCCACCTTCTCGCCCACCACCGACCCCATGCTGCCGCCCATGAAGAAGAAGTCCATCAGCGTCACCGCCACCGGTTTGCCGCCGATCGTCGCGACGCCGGACAGCGCGGCGTCCTTCATGCCGGTGTCGTGCTGCGCCTGCTTCAGCCGGTCGGGGTAGCGCATCTTGGCGTCGCGGAACTGCAGCGGATCGCTGGCCTCGAGATCGGTGAACCGCTCCTCGAAGCTGCCGTCGTCCACGAGGAATCCGGCGTAGGTGCGGGCCGGCACGCGGAAGTGGTGCCCGCAGTGCGGGCAGGTCCACAGGTTCTCTTCGAGCACGGTCTGGAACAGCGCTTCGCCGCACCCTTCGCACTTGGTCCACAGGCCCTCGGGAACCTCGGAGCGCTGCTCCTTGCGCGGCTTGCCCTTGATCCCGGTGCGCTCGCGCTTCAGCCACGACATGCCGGTTCCCCCGGGTGAGGCGTTCGCGTGTCACGCGCGCCGTGGGGGCGCGCGCGTGTTCCGTCAGCCACG
>DASSIN010000193.1:0-6475 GCA_035691845.1 Candidatus Eiseniibacteriota bacterium
GTCCGGTCCGCGTTCGCCTGCCGCCGCGCGACGTGCGCGCATCGCGGGCCCGCTGTCGCTGGCGGGCGCGTTCGCGCTCGCGCTGGCGTTGCGCATGCTGCCCGCGTGGCAGCACCCGGACGGCGCGTTCCTGAACGACACCGCATACCACGTGCGGCTGGTCGCGGCATCGCTCGCACACGCCGCCACCGCCACGCGCGATTCGCTGGCCGATGCCCCGCACGGTCGTGACGCCGCGCGACTGCTGCCGCTCGGGCTCTACGGCTGGGCCGCCGCCTGGCAGCGGCTGTGCCACGCGCTCGCCGGCGCGTCGCTGCGCCGCGCGCTGGCGTGGTTCACCGCGCTCGCCGGCGCCGCGATCGTGGTGCCCGCCTGGCTCGCGGCGCGCGCGGCCGCCGGGCGCGTGCCCGCGCACGTGGCGGCGTGGCTGGCCGGGATCCTGCCCGCGCACGTGCACCGAAGCTACGCGTGGTGGTTCCGCTACGACGCTCCCGGCACGCTGATCGCCGCGCTGCACGTGGCACTCGGTGCGCAGGCGCTGGCCGCGCGCACCCCCCGCGCGCGGCTGGCGTGGGCGGCGGCCTCGGCGGTGGCGCTGGTGGCCGCACTCGCCACGTGGCGCGTCGCGCTGCTGGTGCCGCTGATCGAGGCGCTGGCCGCGGTCGCGCTGTTCGCGGCCCGCGTCCCCGGCGTGCGCGCGTGGTGGATCCCGCAGGCGATCGCCTGGCTCGTCGCCTCGTTCGCGCTGCCCTACCTGGCCGCGCAGGGATTCGCCACCAGCACGGCGAGCGCGGCGATCGCGGCCGTGACGCTCGCCATGCTCGCCGTCTCGAGCGCCGGGCGGCCGCTGGTGCGCGCGGGCGTGCCCGCGATCGCGGCGGCGGTCGCGGTATGGGCGGCGGGCCTCGCGCACCGGGGCTCGCCCGCCTACAGCGACATGCTCGCGCTGATGCCGGTGAAGCTGGCGCTGGCGAGCGGCGGCGCGGTGGCGGTGCCGCCGGTGGCGGCATTGATGCTGTCGGTCGAGGAGCTGGGCGTGACCTCCGTGCGCGAGTTCTTCGGGGCGGGCGTGCTGTCCTGGGCGGGCGTGCTGGTGGCGCTCGGGCTCGGCGTGTCACTCGCGCGTGCCGTGCGCGCGTTGCGCGGACGCGAGCCCGCCGCCGTCGCGGCGCTCACGCTCGTCACCGCGCTCACGCTCGCGCTCGTCGTCACGACCGCGATGTTCGCGCGCACCAAGGTGCTGATGGCGCCGTTCGCCGCCGTCACCGCGGCCACGCTGCTCGCGCGCTCCGCGCGACGCAGGACCGGCCAGCCCGCGGACGCCGCAGGTGCCGCAGGCGCCGCCACCACCCACGGACGCCGGGCCACCCGCCGCGCGCCCAAAGGCGACAACACCCACGCCTGGCGCACCGCGGCCGCGGTGCTCACCGTCGCGGCCGCGGCCGGCACGTTGTGGCAGGCGGTGACGCTCGCCCGCACGCGCGATCCCAGGCTCGATCCCGCCTACGCCCGCGCGCTCCAGTTCCTCGCCCGAGACACCGCGTCAGGCACGGTCGTCGCCTGCCCGTGGGAGCGCGGGTACGAGGTGCAGGCCTACGCCCAGCGCGCCACGCTCACAGATGGCCTGCTCGAGGACCCCGCCAACCGCGACCAGATCTTCGAGTTCGCCGCAGCCGCCATGGACACGAGCGCCGAGGCGTTCGCCGCCTGGTGCCGCGCGCGTCACGCCAATGTGCTGCTCGTGCCGCCCAGCACCTCGCTCTACGGCATCGCCCTCCTGTCCGGCAATCCGGTGGCGCTGAAGGTTCGCGCCGGAATTCCCATCACGTCCGCCGAGGCGCGCCCCGTGATCATCGGGATGATGGCCCTCGACCGGGATTCTCCCCCGTTCCAGAAGCTCTACGACCGCGACAGCTGGCGCATCTACGCAGTGCCGCAGTAGCGGCTGGCGCCGGAGTTGTTAAGCGAACTCGCGCCAGCGCGAGTTGGAGTGACAACTCCATGAACTCCTGGGTCGGCGGGCACTGTGCTAACTTGCGCCCGCGATGACGCTGATCACCCACATCGGCCTGTCCTCCGAACGTTCGTTTCCCGAAATGTCGTGGAACGAGCGCCTGGAGCGGCTTCGGGTGTTGCTTCGTGAAATGGGTTCGGTCGTGGTGGCGTACTCCGGCGGGGTGGACTCGAGCCTGCTGCTGCGCGTCGCGCACGACGAGCTCGGGTCGCGCGCGGTGGGCGTGATCGGTCGCTCCGACTCCTACGCCGTGCGCGAGCTGCAACTCGCGCTCCAGCAGGCGGCCGAATTCGGCGCGCGCATCGAGGTCGTCTCGACGGGCGAGCTGGCAGATCCCAACTTCCGTAGCAACCCGCGCAATCGTTGCTACTTCTGCAAGCAGGAGCTGTATCGCGAGCTCAAGCTCGTGGCCGCGCGCGAGAACGCATCGGCCATTCTCGACGGCACGATCGCCGACGATCTGTCGGATTTCCGACCCGGGCGTCGGGCGGCGGACGAGGCGGGCGTGCGCAGTCCGCTCGCCGAGTTGGAGTTCACCAAGGCCGACGTGCGCGCGGCTGCCGCGAGCCTCGGGCTCGCCAGCCGCGACAAGCCGGCCTCGCCGTGTCTGGCCTCGCGCATCCCGTACGGCAACGAGATCACCCGCGCCAACCTGTCGCAGGTCGAGCGCGCCGAGGAAGTCGTGCGTTCGCTGGGGTTTCGAGAGCTGCGCGTCCGCCACCACGGCGAGGTCGCCCGGATCGAGGTGGGGCTGGACGAGCTTCCGCGGCTGCTCGAACCGGAACTCCGCGCGCAGGCCGTCGAACGCATCGCGGCGCTCGGATTCCGGTGGGTGACGGTGGACCTCGCCGGCTTCCATTCAGGCAGTCTGAATACGCCGGCAACAGAAACGTCATCATCCAGCGCCCTGCGCGTGGTACAAACGCCGGCGCCGGAGGCCTGATCCCGCCGCGACGCATGGCGCGCGGTCAGGGCTTTGACAGAAATCGGGAACCGCCCGCGGTCAATAAGGGGTAGCACAGGCACGCCTCACGGCGGCGGCACCCGCGATCTTCGCTGAGATCGTCGGTACCAATCGGGCCGCAGCAGTGGCCCCACTGGCCGATGGTTTCGGACCCGATCGCACGGCCCGGATCCATCGGCCGTACGTGTTTCCGCCCGACAGGCGGTGGGAGGCAGGGATGGCAGTCACGAAGAGCGGCTCGCGGCAGCGTCGCCGGATGGTCGAGACCGACCTGGGGTTCACCTGGGGCCCGTGGAACAGCGGGCTGCTGGCGGTGGGGCTCCTGGTGCTGGCGGCGGGTTATCTGGCCCTCGGCCGGGGATCGATTTCCCTGGCGCCGGCCCTGCTGGTGCTCGGGTACTGCGTGCTGATCCCGGCTTCCCTGCTGTTGCGCGGGCGCAAGAGCGACTCGGGCGAATAGCTCAGCTGGCAGAGCACTTGCCTTACAAGCAAGGGGTCACAGGTTCGAGTCCTGTTTCGCCCACGCGAGGGGGTCCGGCAGGCCGGGGGGTGTCTCCGGAAGGAGTTTCCGGCGGCCGCAGAGGGTGCCAGAACGGCGGGAAACCGAGGGCCCGGAAGGGGTTGCCGACGTGGCTGTCGGGCAGCAAAAACATTCTTGACAAGGCGTTAGCACGACTCATAAGCTTTTGTCCGAACTGGAAGGTCTTGCTACCGCGACAGATAACCTCGACAGGGCATCGCCCGTCGTCGCACTCTCTATAGAAGAGTCCGAAAGGAGGTGGCTCGCAGCCGGACCTGATTGCTCGCAACTGAGCCTTGCCTGATCTCAGCAACAGGGTGGACCCATCTATGGAGGTGCAACAATGACTGGTTTGGTTCGCAAGGCTTCGCTCATCACGGCCTGCGGCCTGCTTGTTGCCGCAGTCGCGTCGGCGAGCGTGCCTGACCCGGCTCACTCGACGAAGCCGAGCTTCATCGTGCTCGTCGGCACGAACGCCGGCACCGCCGACCCGAACGGCTCGTTCACGGTGGTCGTGCGCGACGTCGCCAACAATCCGATTCCGAACAGCCAGGTCATCGTGGACTTCGGCGCGTGCTCGGATTCGCGTCTGTGCAGCACCGATGTTTCGAAGACGGTGGACTGCCCGACCGAGACGATCCGTGGCTTCACGGACGGCACCGGCTCGATCACGTTCGACGTCGTCGGCGCTGGCAAGAACACCGGCGCGGCGGCGGGTCCTGGCGCGGGCTGCGCCAACATCACCGCGGACGGCGTGAGCCTGATTCACCCGACCGTGAACGTGTACGACGAGAACGGTGCGCAGACGACCGCCGGCATGGAAGTGACCGACCTGTCGGCGTTCCTGAAGGACCTCGGCACCGGCTTCTACTTCGGCCGTTCCGATTTCAACCAGGGTGGCACGCTGGAAGTCGTCGACCTGTCCGTGTTCCTCGGCAAGTTGGGAACCGGCTTCTCGGCGAACGGCTGCTCCGTGACGTACTGCCCGTAACAAAGCACGTAGGGTCTGCACGCGCATGCATCGAATCCTGCCCTCGAGGCGGAAGGTGGTGATCGTCCGACCCAACTGCGTCTGAGATCAAGCATCGTAGCGTTTCATCAACCCCCCATCCCCCTAGGTGTGTCTTGGAGGCAGCAATGAAGAAGATTCTCCTGCTCAGCGGTGTGCTTCTCGCCTTCTCTGCTTCGATCGCGCTGGCGGGCGGCGTGAATTTCTACTGGAGCTCCATCGGTGGCTGTTTTGCTGATGGCAGCACGCTCACGAACAAGACCTTCGCGTGCAACAGCAACACGCTGGGTGGTGCCACGATGGTCGGCACCTACTCGACCACGAACGACATTCCCGACTTCGTGGGCATCGAGGTCGTGGTCGACCTGCAGTCGAACTCGGCTTCGCTTCCGGCGTGGTGGCAGTTCTTCAATGCCGGCGCGTGCCGTCAGTCGGCGCTGTCCGCTTCGTCTGACTTCACCACGGCTCCTCAGGGCTGCTTCGACGTGTTCGCGGGACAGTCGGCGGGTGGCATTTCCGCCTACCAGACCTCGACCACGGTCCCCGCGGTGCCGAACGGCCTGCCGAACGCTGCGCGTCTGAAGATGGCGTTCGCGGTTGCGAATTCCGTGGACGAGCCGCCGGCGACCGAGACCTACGGCTTCAAGGGCACGATTTCTGGCGTCAAGACCGTCGGTACCGGCAACTGCGCTGGCTGCGCCACGTCGGTGACGATCGTGCTGAACGAGATCAAGGCTGCGGGTCTGGCCGGCTACGCCGAGCACGAGACCTCGCCGATGAGCAACGACTGCCTCTCGTGGCAGGGCAGCGGCATCCCCTGCAACGCCACCCCGGTGCAGAACCGGACGTGGGGCTCGATCAAGAGCCTGTACCGGTAGTCGTCTGAAGTTCGCTTCATCCGAGCGGGCGACCGTCGCGAGACGGTCGCCCGCTTCGGCTTTTCGAGCGGGATGGCCTCGCGCGGGCGCTGGAGGCTCCGCTAGAATGAATGCCTTCGCGGCCGCGTGCCGCGCCGGGCGCTCCCGAAAGGCTTTCATGCGATGGCTCTGCTGTGCCGCGGCGCTCGTGCTCGCGGCATCGCCGGCGCGCGCCGCCGGCGAACTGTTCCTCGACTGGAACGAATGCCCGCTCGATCTGTCGGCCGTCCACAACCGGGACAACCCGTGCACGGCCAACATCTCGTCGCAGACATTGGTGGCGTCGTTCCAGGCGCCCGCCGCGGTGGACAGCGTGCTCGGGGTGGACCTGGTGCTCGACCTGCAGTCGGCCGCCCCGAGTCTGCCGAGCTGGTGGAATCTGCTGCCGGCCTCGCCCGACAGCTGCCGGTTCGGCGCGTTGACGGCCAGTCTTGACTTCACCCTGAACACGTCGTGCCAGGATTTCTGGTTGAATCAAGGATCGGCCGTGGTGCAGGCGGTGTATGTCGGGCTGCCGCGGGGCGCTGCGTCCCAGGCGCGCATCCTGGCGAGCGGCACCGTGCCGGTCGAGTCCGGCTACAGGACGCTCGTCTCCGGACCGACCTACTACGGCATGAAGCTCCAGATCTCGAACGCTCGAACGGTGGACCCCAACGGCTGTCCGGGCTGCCTGACGCCGGTGTGCCTGGTGCTCAACTCGATCGCGATCCGGCGGCAGCCGGGCGCGATCGGCGGTGACGTGCTGGTGGACACGCCGGGGCCCGGCAACGCCAACTGGGCCACGTGGCAGCAGGGGACGGGGGCCGATTGCAACGCCGTGCCGGTGCGCCGGGTGACCTGGGGCCGGATCCAGAGCCTGTTCCGTTGATCGACCGCCGGCCTCGGGGCCGGCACAGACCGGGAGACCGAAGACGGACCGAATCTCGCGAATCCGCGCGGCCGCGCTGCTGATCGCGCTCGCCCTCATGGCATCCGGGACGACCGGCGCCAGCGTGCGCCGGCCCGCGCCGCGCGCCGCCACGCGCGCCGCCCGGCCCGCCAGCCCCGCGCC
>DASSIN010000194.1:0-16655 GCA_035691845.1 Candidatus Eiseniibacteriota bacterium
CCCCGGCCGGAGCGGGCCCGGCGAGCGCGGCCGGCGCGGCGGCAGGGATCGCCGGCGGCGCGACGCTCGCGACCACGTCGGCGCTGATCGCGTCGGCGGACAACGTCGCCGTCACGCGCGCGTCGCGACCCGTCCACGTGCACGTGCGCTGCGGCGGCGTGTCGTCCGTGCAGCTGCGCCGGTAGCCCTCGCGCGCGAGCTGGTCCTGCACGTAGTCGAGGTCGCGCGCCGACAGCTCCTTCAGCTCGAAGTGCGCGCGGTCGAGCCGATCGCGCGTGAGCTTGAGCGTGGCCGCGGCCGGCAGCCCGAACCAGGTGCAGCTGCCCGCGCGCGCGCCGCGGTCGAGATGGAATCCCAGCTCCGCCAGGCGGAGGTCGGACCAGCCGAACCGCAGCCGCGTGCCGGGGATGCGCCGCGAGGTGTCGGCCGGCATCTCCACCTGCGCGGCGGGCGCGGCCGCCGCGGGCGCGGCGCCCGGTCCGCTCGCCGCGGCCGTGTCGGCCACGGCCCGCGCGCGCAGCGAATCGAGCGACGCCGCCAGCGCCAGCGCGACGATCAGCACGTTGGGATCAGCGCTTCCGGCGCCGGCCGCGTGCTTCACCCGTCAGGTCGCGCACCAGCTGCTGGCGGTAGGCCGCATCACGATCCACGCGCGCCACCAGGTCCGGGTCCGACGACAGGAACGGCAGATCGAACAGCTCCGGATCGGCCTCCTGCTCGAGGTAGATGCGCTCCTGCTCGTGGCGCTGGAACGACACCGCGCGCTCCACGTTGTCGAACGTCCTGCCGGGCATGAACGCCTGGTTGAACACGTCGAACACGTACACGTGCACCTTGCCGTCGAGGCCGCTCGTGCCGTCCGGGGGCGCGTGCACCTTCGCCTTGGCAGCCTTCACCTTGCCTTCAGCCATCGAGCCTCCCTCGCGAGGTTGGCGCGGCCCGGTCGTGCGCCGCGCGTTCCGGTCGCGCCGCCGCGTGCGGCGCCCCGTTCAGCCGATCCACGATGTCCACCAGCTCGAGAATGTCGTCAACGTCGAAATCGGCGCCCGAGTCCTGCGTGTCGAACGTGTCGCCGTAGCGCGCGAACACCGTCTTCATGCCCAGGCTCCTGCCGCCCACGACGTCGCGTTCCGCCCAGTCGCCCACCATCAGGCTCTCCTCCGGGGTCACGTCCAGGGCGTTCAGCACCGCGCGGAACGGCCCGGGGCTGGGCTTGCGCTCGCCGGTGTCCTCGAACGTCACCACGGCGTCGAACACGTGCTGGAGCCCGAGCGAGGCGAGCCGCAGCCACGCCTGCGCGCGCGGGGCGTCGGACACCACGCCCAGCCGGATGCCACGTTTGGCCAGCTCGAGCAGCGTGAGCTGCGCGTGCGGATAGAGCTGGATCGCGGCGCGCACGCGGCGATAGGCCACGATGCCGCACGCGTGGATCTTCGGGTCCACGTGCCCCAGCTCGCGCTCGAGCAGGTCGTCGAACACCTGCTGGTATTCGAGCCCCTTCTCGCGGTAGATCGCGTCGATCCGCTCGCGCAGCACGTCGGGCGGCAGCTGCAGCCCGGCGTCGATCATGCCGTCGATGGCCGCGTGAACGGCCTCCGACTTCGTCTTCATGAAGTCGGTGAGCGTGTTGTCGAGATCGAAGACGATGGCGCGAATCACGCGGCCTCTGGTCCGATGCCGTGCACCTCGCGCCCCACGGCCGGGCGGGCCGGCGGGTGCGATTCCCCGCCGGCGCAGGCGATCCGCATCACTTCGACGAGGCCCCGATCGTGCGGCCGAGGCTGATCTCGCCGTTGTCGATGCGCAGATTGAATCCACAGCCGGGATTGGAGCACACCCACGCCTTGTAGGTGATCGGCGCCCCGTCGCGGCCGTAGTCCGACAATGGAAGGAGCACGCCGTCCCCGCACTTGCGGCACGGGGGGAAATGATTCGGTTCCGGCATCCCACAGCCCTCCGGCGGCCCCGTTTCCCATTGTAGAGACGCCGGGTCGAAACTCAACGACGATGCCCGCGCGTGCAGCCGATCGCCCGGGATCGGTGGCGCCGCGCCGTGCGAGGCGGACGCTGCCGCCGGCGACGACGTGATGCGGCGCGCGCGCCGCGTCATCGAGCGGACTCCGCCGCGAGCAGCGAGGTCACGTCCTGCCATGGCGTCATGCACGGCGGACCCTCGGCGTGCCACCAGCGCGCCCCGTCGGGGCCGAGCCAGATGCGCGCGCTCGAGCGCGTCGGCATGCGGCCGCCGTGCAGGCACACCGCGGGGACGCCCTCGCCGCCGTGTGTGGCGAGCAGCCGCGCGAGCAGCGCGAGCCCGGCGTCGGGATCGCGCGGTCGCGCGTGCGCCAGCTCGTGCGCGAGCCATGCGGCGCGCGGCTCGGCGGGATCGTCCAGCTGCGTGTGCGTCAGCACGTGCCAGCCGCGCGCGAGCGGGATCACGCGGGTGACGCCGCGGCCGGCGGCGTCTCCGCCCTGGGCCACCCAGCCGCCGCTCCGGTCCACGTGCACCAGCGACCACGGCCCGTATGCCTCGCCCGCCGTCGCCTGGTGCAGCGCCCGCAGCGGGTCTTCGGCCACCGCCACGTCGAGCGCGAGCAGCCCGCGCGAACGCAGCGGGGGATCCGGCGGATCGGCGCGGCGGTTCAGCACCGCGATCACCGCATCGCGGCCGCGCACGGCGAGCCAGGTGCCGCCCGACACGCGGTCGCGTCCGCCGGCGACGGGCGGATGGGAGGAGAGCGCGATCGGCGGGTCGCTCGGTCGCCGCGGGTCCTCGTCGCGGTTGGCGCCGATCAGCAGCGTGCCATGGCCAAGCACGCCCACGCCCAGCAGCAGGGTGCACATGGCGCCATCGTGAGGACTTGGCTGCCCGCCGGTCAATCGCGGGTCGGCAGCGGCGCGGCGCGCGCGATGCGCTCGCGCGGCGGGCGTGCGCCGGCCGCGCGGGGCCCGCCACGGGTCGCCGGCAGCCCATGACACACCCCCGACAATTCTCCGTCGCCCGGGGGCTTCGGGCTTGACGATGGCGTGCGGTGACGTTCCAATGTCTGCATGCTGCACCTGTCCCGCCCCGCGCACGTCCCGGCCCATCGACTGTACGTGCGCGGCGGATATCGTCCGCATCGCCTGCACGATCGCCGCTTCCTGGCCCACGCCATCCGCTCGGCCCCCGTGTCCGACGGGCTCGGACGGCTGCTGCTGTGGCTGGCGCTGCTGGCCTCGCTGGCGCCGGCGGTGGCGCGCTCCCAGTCGCTCCGCCCGTGGACGCCGAGCGGCGCCGATTCGCTGCTGGTGTGGGCGGCCGACGCGGAGGCGAAATTCCGCGCGGCCCAGGGCGACTCCGTGGTGGGCGACAACTACGCCGCATACGACATCGTCGGCCGCGCCGGCCGGAGGCTGCTGGGTTCGCTCGGACGCGCGAACGTGCGGCAGGCCGCGCTGGTCGAGAGCGCGCTCGATTCGCTCGGGCTCGAGACCCACATCGCGCTCGACGCCTCGCAGCCGGATTTCGTGCTGCTGATGGTGCGCAACCCCTATCGCCCGACCGCGCACGCGGTGGGCTATCTGTACTGGTATCGCAACAACGATCTGCGCATGCAGGGCGTGGAGTTTCCGGGCGGGCTGCGCCCGCAATCGCGCGTGTGGTGGACGGGCGATCGCAGCGCGCCTTACGAGTGGGGCGTGATCCAGTACGCCGGCGATCCGCAGGTGCCGCGGCTGTCGCTGTTCCACCTCGATCCCTCGGGCGCCGAGTGGCTGCTGCAGCAGGACGACGCCGAGGGCACGCTGCTCGGCGGGCCCGGGCAGGCGACGTTCGCGGACCTGAACAACGACGGCCGGCCCGAGGTGGTCGCGTGGCTGCGCGCGCCCACCGATTCGCTGTTCCGCGAATGCCCCGATTGTCCCCACCTGACGATCGAGCGCACGCTGGTCGAACGGCGCGAGGGATTTCAGTACTTCGATCAGCGCCTGGTGCCATCGCCCTACGCGACGTTCGTCGCGTTCGTGCGCCTGCTGCACGATCACAATCTGGCCGCCGCGCGCCGGCTGCTCGAGACGCCCGCGCACGCGGAGCGGGCGCTGGCGCTCGGTTTCGGCGAGCAGCGCGGCAAGGGCACGTGGAGCATCGAGTACGGCGAGCCGGGCGAGCCGTGGCCGCGCTGGCTCGAAATGCGCTTCGACGGTCCGCACGGCGTCCGGCGTTACGTCGTCCACTTCGCCATGCACGACGGGCACTGGCTGATCCACGACTGGATCGAGCCACACGTGGTGGCGACGGGCGGCGTGCGCGTGGATCCGTCGCAGCAGGACACGGCCGCGCCGGCGCGCCCGTCCGCCACGCGAGCGTCCACGGCGCGCAGGCCCGCGCGCGGGCCGCGCCACTGATGCGCGCGCCAGGCCGCGTTCCGCCGTGCGCGCCCGCGCTGTCGCTGGCGCTCGCGGGCATGCTGTCGCTCGCGCTCGCCGGCTGCCATCGCAAGCCCGACATCATCCCCGGCAGCTCGTCGGACTCGACCCAGGCGCTGGGCGCCGATTCGGGCGCCGTCGAGCTGAAGACGCTGGCCGATCGCTGGGAAACGCCGGATCAGGCGGCGGACGCCGCGCGGCTGACGGGGGAGGCCGTGCTGCAGGACCTGCGCGCGCACGCGCTGGCGGAGCCCGAGCTGGTGTGGCAGGACCGCGCGCGCGAGCTGCTCGATTCGCTCGGCATCGGCGCCGAGCTGGCGTCGGCGCGCTGCGTGATGGCCGCGAACTTCTTCTCGCGCGGCAACCCCGATGGCGGATCCTGGGCGTGGGCGTACTGGTGCGGCCGGGACGGCATCCAGGGGCAGGCGATCCAGGGCGGCGGCATGACGCTGCTCGCCGCCGCCGGGCGCGGGCTGTTCGGGCAGCCGCCCGTGCCGCCGGGCGCGCCCGGCGTGGCGGTGCTGTTCGGGCGCCGCGGCATCACCGGCGCGCTGCCGTTGCTGTACGTGTTCAAGCCCCGGGATCGCGGCCTCGAGCTGACCCAGACGCTCGGGCCCGACTCGCTCGGCGGCTCGGGGACGGGCACGTTCGAGGCGCATGGCGACACGGTGCAGCTCGTCACGCGCACGTTCCGGCCCACGCCGCACTTCGACGAATGCCCCGCGTGTCCGCACGTCACGCGCGTGCATCGCTTCGCGTGGTTGCCGGGCGGGTTCGCGCGCGTCTCGGACGTCACCGTGCCGACCCCGTATGCCAGCTTCGTCGAGCTGATCGCGGCGCTCGCGTCCGGCAACCGCGACGCCGCCATGGCGCACGTCACCGACCCCACGCTCGTGGACGCGGCCCAGCGGGCGATGTGGGACCAGCCGCACGGCACCTGGCGGGTGGCGCCGCAGACCGACGCCAGCGCGACGGACATCGTTTTTTACCGCGGCGCCAAGGACGCCTGGCGCGTACACTTCACCCAACGGGACAACCAGTGGGTGATGACCGCGTTCGAGCCGACCGAGCGCGGCGCGATCGAATGAGACCGGGTTCCCGGCGGTGACGGTGGCGATCCCGCGCCCTCGCCGCGCCATCCAACGGGGTGAGCCGGGCCGAGCCAAGTCCCCGTGCCCCGAGGAAAGGACGACCCGATGAACGTGCTCATGTTGTTCGGCGTCGCGATCGTGTTGCTGCTGGCCGCGGGGTGGTTCGCGCTGCGCATGGCCGGTTTCGCGGCCGCCGCGCGCCGTCGCCACCAGGCGGCGCGCGCCAGCCTGCGCGTCCTGCGCCGGCCCTTCAGCGCCAGGTGACGCCGGCGGCGATGTAGCTGTAGTGCGTGGCGCCCGAGCCGGCGCCCGCGTGATGGCCCATTTCGAACGCGACGCCGAACGGCCCGGGGCTCGACAGCCCCGCGGCCACGGTCGCGCCGCCGCCGCGCACCTGCCACTCCGTGGTCTCGCCGTCGGTGAAGATCCGGACCCGCCGCTCGGCGTCGGCGGTGGCCGCGACCGCGACATAAGGCGCCCCGGAATCCACGGGCCCGATCCGCAGCCGCATCACCGGCCCAGCGGAATACGTGCGGATCCGCTGGCCCGTCTGCCAATGAGCGCCGATGATTTGGACCCGTGGGGCGTAAGCAATCGAACTCGCCTGCTCCGACAGGTCGCCGCGGGCCTCGAGTCCGATCGCGACATGGTCTTCGATCGGACGCATGATCCGCGCCTGGAGCGCGGGGGACATCTCGATCCCGGTTCGGAGCGCGGGCTGCACCATCAACGCCGCGCCGAACGCGGCCGGAGCCGCCATCGCGAGGCACGCGCACATCACGCCGGTCAGTCCTGAGGTTCTCATCTGCACACCCCTGTCACCACGTGAACCCGATCCGACCCCGGCGTCAGAATTCTACTCCCGTCTGCGTGGCCGGACTCCCAAAATCCCGGGCGGCGCTCAAGCTTCCGGCCGGGGCGGCCGTAAACCCTTGATATGTCGAAACGCGCCACCATGACAGGCATGGTCATCGGGTCCACGGTCGGGAGCTGGCTGCCGTCGCTGTGGGGCGCCGGGTTCCTGTCGTTGAGCTCCATCGTCGGCAGCATCGCCGGCGGGTTGCTCGGCATCTGGGCGGCGTTCCGAATGTTCGAGTGACGGCGCGCGCCGCCCGGCGCACGCTCGCATTTCTTCCGCCGCATCCGCACAATCGCGCGCGAGCCCGTCCGCTTCGCACCCGGAGCCTGCGCGTGGTCGTCCACCTGCTGGATGGCACATACGAGTTGTTCCGCCACTTCTACGGCCTGCGCCGCGCCACGAAGGGGTCCGATCCGCCGCGTGGCGCGGTGGCCGGGGTGCTGCACACGGTGCTGCAGATGCTCGAGCAGGACGCCACGCACATCGGCGTCGCCACCGATCACCTGATCGAGTCGTTCCGCAACGCGTTGTGGGCCGACTACAAAACCGGCGCGGGTGTCGAGCCCGCCCTGCTGGCGCAGTTCCATCCGCTGGAGCGCGCGCTCGAGGCCATGGGCGTGGTGGTGTGGGCGATGGTCGAGCTGGAGGCAGACGACGCGCTCGCCTCGGCCGCGCACCTGGCCGCGGCCGACCCGCGCGTCGAGCGCGTGTGCATCTGGACGCCGGACAAGGATCTGGCGCAGTGCGTGCAGGACGGGCGCGTGGTGCAGGTGGACCGCAGGAGCGGCGAGATCCGCGACGACAACGCGGTGATGCGCAAGTTCGGCGTGCCGCCCGCGCTGATTCCCGACTACCTGGCGCTGGTGGGCGACGCGGCCGACGGGTTCCCCGGCCTGCCGGGCTACGGCCCCAAGCGGGCCGCGGCCGCGCTGCAGCGGTTCGGGGCGCTGGAGCGGTTCCCCGACCAGGCGCTCGGCGGCCGGCGCGAGCGCGCGCTGCTGTTCAAGCAGCTCGCCACGCTGCGCACCGACGCGCCGCTGTTCGAGGACGTGGACGCGCTGCGCTGGCGCGGGCCCGGGGCGGCGTTCGCGGCGGTGGCGGAGGAGATCGGGGATCGGAAGCTCGTGCCGCGCGCGCGGGCGATCCACGCGCGGCTCGCGACGCGCGCGTAGCCCGCAGCGGCGCAGCCGCGCGTCGCCCGATTTCCCCTGCTGGCGCCCGCGCGCCCGCGCTATACTGCGCGCCTTCGGGCGCACCCGAGCGCGCCCGAGTCACCCGGTGCGCCGCACGACGCGGCGCGCGGCCGGACCCGGCCGGGCCAGGCGCTCCCCGCGCGCGTGACCGGCGGACCAAGCCGGCGAGGCGAATCCCGCATGCTGCCCGCACCGGCGCGCTTCCTCGACGCGCCCGCTGAGGATCGTTCGCTCGCCGCGTGGCTCGAGACGTTCGCCGCGCATCCCGCCAACGCCGGTGCGCTCGTGCACACGCACGTGCTGCCGGAGCGCCCGGCGCGGTTCGGCGCGCTCGATCCGGCGTTGCCCGCCCCGCTCGGCGAGGCGCTGGCCGCGCGCGGCATCGAGCGGCTGTACACGCACCAGGCGCATGCGATCGGTCACCTGCGCGCCGGGCGCGACACGGTCGTGGTCACCGGCACGGCCAGCGGCAAGAGCTTGTGCTACCACGCGCCGGTGCTGGAACGGCTGCTCGGGGAGCCGGACGCGACCGCGCTGTACCTGTTTCCCACCAAGGCGCTCGCCCAGGATCAGCTGAAGGGCCTGGTGCGGCTCGCCGCGGGGCATCCCGACGTGCTGCGGCGGCTGCACGCGGGCGTCTACGACGGCGACACGCCGCCGCCCACGCGCCGCACGCTGCGCGACACCGCCAACGTGATCCTGTCGAACCCCGACATGCTGCACCAGGGCATCCTGCCGTATCACTCGCGCTGGGCGCGCTTCCTGCGCGACCTGCGCTACGTGGTGGTGGACGAGGCGCACGCCTACCGCGGCATCTTCGGCTCGCAGGTGGCGAACGTGCTGCGGCGGCTGGAGCGCATCGTGCGCCACTACGGGGGCGCGTACACCACGGTGCTGTGCAGCGCCACCATCCGCAATCCGCAGCAGCTGGCCGAATCGCTCACCGGACGCGCGATCGCGGTGGTGGACGACGACGGCTCGCCGCGCGGCGAGAAGCGGTTCGCGTTCTGGAATCCGCCGTTCAAGGACGGCACGCGCGTCGAGCGCCGCTCGTCCAACGTCGAGGGCTGCGCGCTGTTCTCGGCGCTGCTGGCGGAGGGCGCGCAGGCGCTGGTGTTCGCGAAGTCGCGCGTGTCGGCCGAGCTGGTGTACCGCTACGCGCGCGAGCGTCTGGAGCGCGAGCGGCCGGCGCTGGCGGACGCGATCCGCCCGTATCGCGGCGGCTACCTGCCCGAGGACCGGCGCGCGATCGAGCAGGCGCTGTTCTCGGGCGAGCTGCGCGGCGTGATCTCGACCAACGCGCTCGAGCTGGGCGTGGACATCGGCGGGCTCGACGCGGTGGTGATGATCGGGGCCGCGCCCACGCTGGCCAGCATGTGGCAGCAGGCGGGGCGCGCCGGCCGCAAGGCCAACGCGTCGCTGGCGATCCTGGTCGCCTATCACGAGACCGTTGACCAGTACCTGATGCGGCACCCGGAATACTTCTTCGGCCGCTCGCCCGAGGCCGCGATCCTCGATCCCCACAATCCATACATCCTGGCGCGCCAGCTGGCGTGCGCCGCCTACGAGCTGCCGCTGTCGGACGCGGATGGGCCGGCGTTCGGGCCGCAGCTGGACGACATCGTGGGTGCGCTGGAGCAGGCGGGCGAAGCGCGCCGCATCGACGGGCGCACGTACTGGGCGACGAGCGAGTTCCCGGCCGCCAGGGTCAACCTGCGCACGATGTCGGACAACACCTACACGATCATGAACGCGGCCGCCGGCAACAAGGTGATCGGCACCGTGGACGCGATCAGCGGACTCGAGCTGGTGTACCCCGAGGCCATCTACCTGCACGAGGGCGGAACCTGGTTCGTGCGCGAGCTCGATCTGGAGCAGAAGGCGGCATACGTCGAGCCGCGCGAGGTGGACTACTACACGCAGCCCGTGCTCGACACGAACATCCGCGTGCGCGGCGCGGCGCGGGAGCAGACGTGGCGCGGGGAGCGGGTCACGCTGGGCGAGCTCACGTATTCCTGGCAGACCGTGGCGATGAAGAAGGTGAAGTTCCACTCGCTGGATGCGATCGGCTATCACCCGCTCGATCTGCCGCGGCTGACGCTCGACACTACCGGGTTCTGGTTCGCGCCCGGCGAGCGCGCGTGGAGCGCGGTCGCGCGCGCCGGGCTGAATCCGGTGGAGGGCCTGCAGGGCGTGCGCAATCTGTTCATCACGCTGCTGGCGATGCTGGCGATGTGCGATCCCATGGACCTGGGCGGCAAGATCGATTCCTCGAACCTCGGCCGCCCGGCGCTGTTCCTGTTCGACCGCTATCCGGGCGGCCTAGGCTTCGCCGAGCAGGGCTGGGCGCGGCTCGACGAGCTGGCGGCGGCGGCGCGCGATCATCTGCTGGCGTGCGAATGCCACGACGGCTGCCCGGCGTGCGTGGGGCTGCCGACGTTGTGGCCGGCGCAACAGCAGGACATGGATCTCGCGCACGCCCATCCCATTCCCGGCAAGGCGGCAGCGCGGCTGCTGCTCGAGCACTGGCTCGGGACGCCGGCGTGACGACGGCGCTCGACGGCCTGCGCGCGCGGCTCGGCGAGCTGGCGCGCGCGCGTCGGATGCGCATGGCGGTCGACGTCCCGCCGCCCGCCGCGAACGGCCACCATGCGGCGCTCGCGACGGCGTCATGCGCCGCTCCCGTCATCGTGCCAGACCCGCGTTGCGAGTCGATCGGCATCGAGGCGCTGTTGCCCGGCGGAGAGCTGTCGCTCCCACAGGGTCGCGTGTGGGTGCACGAGCGGCTGCGCTCGGAGCTCGACCGGCATGCGCGCGCGCCGGGCGAGCTCTCCGCGCCGCCCGGGCGCGAGCGCGCGCTGGCCGCGCTCGTCCACGACGGGCTCGCGAGCGCGCTGTTCCTCGATCTCGAGACCGGCGGGCTCGCGTCGAGCCCGGTGTTCCTCGCCGGCGTGATGTTCTGGAACGGGGAGGAGTTCGTGCTGCGGCAGTACTTCGCCCGGCACTACGGCGAAGAGGCGGCGCTGATCGCGGCGGTGTCGAGCGAGGCGCGGCGCTTCTCGCATCTCGTCACCTTCAACGGCCGCAGCTACGACGCGCCGTTCCTGCGCGGGCGCTCGCTCGTGCACGGGGTGCCGCTGTCCCTGCCCGAGCGCCACGTCGACCTGCTGCACGCCGCGCGGCGGCGCTGGAAGCGCGTGCTGCCGAACTGCCGGCTGCAGACGCTGGAGCAGCGCATCTGCCGGCGGCACCGCAGCGGCGACGTGCCCGGCGCCGCGATCCCCGAGCTCTATCACGCGTGGGTGCGCGACGGGGATCCGTGGCCGCTCGCGCCGGTGTTCCACCACAACCTGCTCGACGTGCTCACCATGGGCGAGCTGCTGGAATCGCTGTGCGCGCCGTGGCGGGAGCCGGAGCCGGCGTGAGTCCGCATCGCGCCGGCGCGGTCGGCCCGACGCATGCGCGCGGCGTCACGAGCGCCGAATCGCGGCGGCCCGTGCACGCATCCATCACATGCCTGCGCGGAGTCCCGCGCCGCCGGACGAGCCGCCCTCGCCCGGCGCATGGGCGGCTGGGCGATTCGTTGACACCTTTCCAGAATGACTTATATACTTTCGCTGCAGTTCGTCGTGTGGGTCAGATTCCTTCCAGCGTGGTTCGTCCGTGATTTCCGGTCTTCGTTCTGCCTCCAGCCGAGACGCTTTCCGGTCGATCCCAGAGCATGACGCCGCCTCGGGGGTTATCCCTCGGGGCTGTTTCGTTTGACCCACATTTCCTCGAGAACACACCCGGGAGGCATCGGCGAGTCGTCATGGTGACCGGAGAAGATCAGCGCATCAAGTGCGTGGATTGCGGCGAGGAGTTCGTGTTCACGGCGGGCGAGCAGGCGTTCTACGCGTCCAAGGGACTGACCCACGCTCCCACGCGGTGCAAGAAGTGCCGCGACCAGCGCAAGGGCGGCCGCAACAATCATGACGCCGGCTCCGCGGGCGGCGGCTACGGCGAACGTGCCCACTCCGGCGGGCGCGAACTGTATCCGGCCGTGTGCTCCAACTGCGGGCGCGAGACGCAGGTGCCGTTCGTGCCGACGGGCAGCCGGCCGGTCTATTGCCGCGACTGCTTCAACGACATGAAGGGCTCCGCCGGCGGCGGTGGCGCGCGCGGCGCCCGGCACGAGCGTCCCGAACGCGCCGAGCGCGCCGAGCGGCG
Organism: Candidatus Eiseniibacteriota bacterium; assembly: GCA_035691845.1. GTDB lineage: Bacteria > Eisenbacteria > RBG-16-71-46 > RBG-16-71-46 > RBG-16-71-46 > DASSIN01. The sequence continues at coordinate 11,760 of DASSIN010000194.1, forward strand.
CGGTCCGTCGCGGCCCGCGACCGGCCGCTCGCAGGGCGCGGTCAAGTGGTTCAACGAGGGCAAGGGATTCGGGTTCATCCTGGACGACGGTGGCGAGGACGTGTTCGTCCATTTCTCCGCGATCCAGGGCCAGGGCTTCAAGACGCTGGCCGAAGGCGACCGCGTGGAGTACGACGTGGTGAGCGGCGCCAAGGGCAAGCAGGCGGCGAACGTCACCCGCGTCTAGCCAGCCCGCAGCGCGAGCATTCGACCGGGGCACGGCTCCGGGGCGACGCCGGCCGGAACCGGCGGCCCCGGCCGTGCCCCGCGCGCGTGATGCGCGCGGAGCGCCGCCGCGCTAATCTCATGCTGGCGCCGCGACTCCCCAACCCACCCAGGCATCCCCGAATGCTCGAGACCGGCCACACGTTCACGGCGTTGAGCGAAGAGTTCGTCGAGTGCGCCATGCGGCACGATCCCGTGTACGCCACCGGCGCCGGCATCCACGACTACGACGACCGCCTGCCCGACCACACGCCCGAGGGGTTCGCGACGCGCGCCGCCTGGCTGCGCGACCTGGAGCAGCGCCTGCAGGCCTCCGTGGTGTGGGAGGACCTGCCACCCGCCCAGCGCGTGGACTACGCCCTGCTGCGCTCGCGCATCGCGGTGCAGCGCGCCGAGCTGGAGGAGATCCGCCGCCCCGCGCACGATCCGGTGATGTATCCCGAGACCGCGCTGCGCGGCGTGTTCTACCTCGTGGCGCGGCCGTTCGCCCCGCTCGAGGAGCGCAAGGAGCTGGTGATCGCGCGGCTGATGGCGATCCCCGAGTACCTGGACGCCGCGCGCCTGAACCTGGAGCGCGTCCCGGCCGAGCGGCTGCGGCTCGCCTCCGAGGTGAACGGCAGCGGGCCGTTGTTCGTGGACGACGTGGTGCGCTCGCTGATCGCGAAATTCCCGGGCGAGGCCGAGCGCATCGAGCACGCCGGCAGCCGCGGGCGGCAGGGGTTCGTGCGCTGGCAGGAGTTCCTCGACCGCGACCTCGCCCACAAGGTGGGCGGCAGCGTCGCGCTCGGCCGGCGCTGGTACGACGTGATGCTGGAGCGCGAGCACATGCTGGAGGTGGACGCCGCGGCGCTCGAGGCGTTCGGGCGCGAGGCGATGGCGCGCGCGCGCGCCGCGCTCGAGCGCGAGGCGGCGCGCATCGATCCCGCGCGCGACTGGCGCACGCAGGTGGCGGAGCTGCGCACCCGCGCGCCCGAGCCGCGCCGCGTGCGCGACGCCTACGCCGCGGCGATGGAGCGCGCGCGCGCGTTCGTGGGGGAGCGCGGACTGGCGCCGCTGCCCGAGGGTCCGCTGGAAGTGGTGGACACGCCCGTGTTCTGGCGGCCGACGCTGCCGGCCACGGCCTACCTGCCGCCGGCGCCGTTCGACGTCGAGCCGGTCGGAACGTTCTTCGTCACCCCGGTGGACCTGGCGCGGCGTCCCGAGGACCAGCGCCAGCAGCTCGCCGCGCACAACCTCGCCGCCCTGCCCCTGACCGCGATCCACGTGGCGTGGCCCGGCCATCACCTGCAGCTCACCCGCGCGCTCGGCACCGGCTCGCGGCTGCGGCGGCTGGCCGCCGCCCGCGTGTTCGCCGAGGGCTGGGCCCTGTACGCGGAGGGGCTGATGCTGGCGGAGGGGTTCCCGGTCGAGGACGGCACCCGGCTGTGGGCGGCGCTGAACGAGCTGTGCTCCGCCGGCGCGCTGGTGGCGGACGTGCTGCTCCACACCGGCGCGATCGCGTTCGGCGAGGCGATCGACTTCCTGGTGAACGAGGCCGCGGTCGAGCGCGTGAGCGCCGAGGCCGAGATCGGCCGCCAGGCGCAGCACCCGACCCAGGCGATCGCGGGCACGGTGGGGCGGCATGCGATCGAGTCGCTGCGCGACGAGGCGCGCCAGCGGCTCGGGGCCGCGTTCGACCTGGGCGCGTTCCACGCCGCGCTGCTCGGCAGCGGCACGGTCCAGCCCGCGCTGCTGCGCGAGGAGCTGATGCCGGCGCTGGGCCTGTCGTGAGCGCCGGCGGCGGGCGGGCCCGCGTACGCGCGCTGGCGCTCGCGGCGTGCGCGGCGCCGGCGCTGGCGGGCGCCGCGCTCGCGGTCAACCCGTCCGCGAAGCACGCCACCACCCCCGAGGCGCTGCAGCTGCGCTACGAGGCCGTGCGCTTCCCCGCCGCCGACAGCGTGGGGCGCGACGGGTGGTGGTTCGCCGCCCCCGACAGCGGCCCGATCGTGGTGATCGCCCCGCGCGGCCACGGCACCATGGCCGACATGCTGCCCGCCGTGGCCCAATGGCAGGCGCGCGGGTTCGGCGTGCTGACGTTCGACTACCGCGGGTTCGGTCCCGGCAGCGCGCCCGGCGACACGCTGGCGCAGGTGGTGTACGCCTCGCAGTGGGTGGACGACATGGTGGGCGCGCTGCGCTACGCGCGCGCCAGGGCCGGCCGGACGCGCCACGTGTTCGCGTGGGGCCAGGACCTGGGCTCGGACGTGTGCGTGGCCGCCGCCGGCCGCGACCGACGGCTGTGCGACGCGGTGGCGGTGGAGGGGCTGTTCCGGACCTCGCAGGAGGAACTCGCGGTCCACGGCCTGTCCGGATTCCCCGAGGTGATGGAACGACATCGCCGGCTCGTCGATCCGATCGACGAGCCGCTCTCGGCGGCGTCGCGGATGCAGGTGCCGCTGATGGTCGTGCTGGCGGGCCGCGACTCGGTGGCGCGCCCGGCCACCACGCGCCAGATCGCCGCGCGCAATCCGATCCGCTGGGATTCGCTGACGTTCCCGGACGCCCGCCACGACGACGCCGACCGGCAGCCGGGGTACTTCGACAAGCTGGCCGCGTGGCTGCGGCAGTGGCTCCCGTTCCCGACGCCGTGATTCCGAGTCCGCGCCGCCCGGCCGCCATCGCGCGCCGGGCCGCGGATCACATCGCGCGCTGGACCGGATGCTCGGCGCTCGAAGGCGGGGCGGGCGGCGCGGCGAGGTCGGGAGGGGCCGCGTGCGCGTGCGGGCCGTACAGCTCGCCGATCACCTGCGCGTAGCGCTCGTCCACGATCCGCCGCCGCACCTTGAGCGTGGGCGTCAGCTCGCCGCTGTCCTGCGACAGCTCGCGCTCGAGCAGCGCGAACCGCTTGATGGTCTCGAACGGCGCGAGTCCCCCGTTCACGCGCTCGAGCTCGGCCTCGTACAGGGCGTTCACTCCGGGGCTCGACAGCAGCTCCTGGCGGCTGCCGGCGGGCCAGCCGCGCGCGCGCGCCTCCGCCTCCAGCGCCGCGAACTCCGGCACGATCAGCGCGGACACGTACGGCCGCCGGTCGCCGACCAGCACCGCCTCGTTGATCCACCGGCTGGTCTTGAGTCTGGCCTCGATCGGCTGCGGCGCCACCTTCTTGCCGCCCGCGGTGACGATCAGGTCCTTCAGCCGGTCGGTGATGTAGAGCCGGCCCTGGCTGTCGAACCGGCCGACGTCGCCGGTGTGGAACCAGCCGTCGCGCAGCGCCTCGCGCGTGGCCGCCTCGTTGTGCCAGTAGCCCTTCATCACGCACGGCCCGCGCGTCAGGATCTCGCCCTCGGGGCCGATCTCGACCGACACGTCCGGGATCGGCGCGCCCACCGAGCCCGGCGTCTCGTCGCCGAGCCGGTTGAGGCAGATGACGGGGGAGGTCTCGGTGAGTCCGTAGCCTTCGATCACCGGGATCCCCATCGCGAAGAAGAACTCGAGCACGTCCGCGGACAGCGGCGCGCCGCCCGACACGCCGAACCGCAGCCGCCCGCCGATCTGCGCGCGCACGCGCGCGCCCACCAGCCGGTCGGCGAGCGCGTCGAGCGGCCCCTCCCGGCGCCGCCGCGCGAAATACGCGCGCGCGCGCGCCCGCCCGCGCCCGAGCCCCCACGCGAACACGCGGCGCTCGAGCGACGATCCCGAGTGGCCGCGCTCGAGCACGCGCGCCATCACCTTCTCGTAGAACCGTGGCACCGCGGTGATGATGGTGGGCCGCACCTCCATCGCGTCGCGGGCGACCGACTCGACGTTGTGCGCGTATGCGATCGTCACGCCGGCGGCGAGCATCGCGTACATGCCCGCCATGCGCTCGAACACGTGCGACAGCGGCAGGAACGACAGCGAGCGGTCCTCGGGCCCGAGCGCCACCACCTGGAGGCAGGACGCGACGTTGGTGGCGATGTTGGCGTGCGTCAGCATCGCGCCCTTGGGCTCGCCCGTGGTGCCGGAGGTGTAGATCAGGGTGGCGACGTCGTCGGGCTGGACGCGCCCGGCCTGCTCGAGGAACGCGAACGCGTCGGCGCCGTGCGTGAACGCGCCGCGGCCGGCGATCTGGTTCCACGACCGCACGCGCGGGTCCGCCGACGGCGCGTCGTCCATCGGCACCACCAGCGCGAGCCCGGGGATCCCGGCCGCGGCGGCGAGCAGCTTGTCGAGCTGGGCGGGTGTCGACACGACCGCCGCGCGCACGCCGGCGTCCGCCAGCACCGCGCGCACCTGCGGAGCGGTCTGCGTGGCGTAGATCGGCACCGTGATCGCGCCCAGCGCCAGGATCGCGAGATCGGCGACCGCCCACTCGTAGCGCGTCTCGGCCAGCAGCGCCACGCGGTCGCCGGACTGGACGCCGTGCGCGCGCAACCCGAGCGCCACGTGCGCGACGTCGTCCTGCGCGCGCATCGCGGGGATCGGCTCCCAGCCCGCGGGCGTGCGGCGAAGGAACTGCGCGTCCTTGCGATGCTCGGAGACGGTGTCGAGGAAGATGCGGATGAGCGTCCTGGCCACGCCTCGAACCTCCATCCAAGGGGAGTCCACCCCAGAACTATCACCCGCCGCGGGGGCTCACAAGCAATTCCTCGGGCGCGGCGTCGGCGGCGCCGG
>DASSIN010000195.1:0-3176 GCA_035691845.1 Candidatus Eiseniibacteriota bacterium
GCGGCGGTGTCGCCTTGCCGCGTGGTCGCCGGCGCCGCGGCGGCTTCGCTCGCGCGCGCGGGCTTCCCGCGCGCGCGCTCGGGGGCGCGCCCTGTGCTCCGCGCCGCCCTGCGATCAGGGCGCGGCGACGTCATCGAGCAGCAGCAGCTCGCCCGGATCGGGCGTCCGCAGCTCGCGCTCCCACACCTCGCCCACGGCGCGGCCGATCAGGCGCTGGAACAGCCCCGGCCTGGGCGCGCCGTACTCCGCCAGCCGGATGGTCTCGCCCGCCGGGATCCCGGCGCGGCGCCGCGCTTCGGCGATCGCCTGGTCGAGCCCGCCGATATCGTCCACCAGATGGTGCGCGCGCGCGTCACCGGCCATCCACACGCGCCCCTCGCCGGCCGCGTCGATCTCCGCCGCGCTCCGCCCGCGCCCGCGCGCCACGCGCGCCACGAAGTCGTCGTAGTAGCGGCGCGTGGCGGAATCGGCGATCGCCTGGTCCTCCGCGCTCCAGTCGTGCGCGGCCGAGCCGAGATCGGTGTGGGCGCCGCGCGTGAAATCGTCCTCGTGCACGCGGTGCGCGCGGTACCACTGCTCGAACGACGGCTTCCAGCTCACCACGCCGATCGAGCCGGTGCGCGTGAAGCGGTCGGCGAAGATGCGATCGCCGGCCGCGGAGATGTAGTAGCCGCCGCTCGCCGCCACGGCGCCCATCGACACGACGAACGGCTTCTTGGTCTCGCGCTTGAGCCGGTCGGTGGCGTGATAGATGAGGTCGGACGCCAGCGCCGAGCCGCCCGGGCTCTCGACGCGCAGCACCACGGCGCGCACGTCGCGGCGGCGGAACGCGCTCTCCAGCTGGCGCACGACCGTGGCGGAGCCCATGGCGGGGCCGAACAGCAGGTCGTTGCCGCTCGCGCCAGTCTGGATCGCGCCGGTGGCGTACACCACCGCCACGCGCGTCGGCACGGTCCACGCGCGCTGCACGCGCCGGATGCGGTCGAGCCGCGCCACGCGCGGCTTCCGGCCGAGGTGCGCGAGCGTTCCGGCCAGCGCCACCGCGTCCTCGCGGTAGCCGATCGAGTCCACGAGCCCGGCGCGCACCAGGTCGCGCGCGCGCCACGGACGGCCATCGAGGATGGCGGCCAGCCGTGCGCGATCGGTGGGCCGCGCGGCCAGCAGCGTGTCCTCGAACAGCGCCTGCTGCACGTCGAGCTGGCGCTCGATCTGCTCGCGGTCGGCGGGCGACGTGGAGTCGGCGCTCCAGTTGCGGAACGCGCTCTTGTAGGCGCCCACCGCGGTGCGGTCCACGCGCACGCCCCAGCGGTCGAGCGCCGTGCGCCAGTAGCGACGCTCCACGCGCAGCCCCAGGTCGCTGAAGTCGGACTCGGGTCCCGCCACCACGCGATCGCACGCCGAAGCGAGGTAGAGCGAGCCGCGTCCGCCGCCCTCCTCCATCCACGCCACCACCGGCTTGCCCGCCCGGCGCAGCGCGGTCAGGTGCGGCCGCAGCTCCTCGAGCTGGGCGAGGTTCGAGACGTCGCGCACGTCCAGCAGCACGCCGCGCGTCTGCGGATCGTCGAGCGCGCGCACCAGCTGCTCGCGCAGCGGCCGCGCCCCGCGCGTGGCGACGCCGCCGGCGGTGAGCGTGAACCCGGTCAGGCTCTGGTCGGAGAGCGCGCCCGAGACGCCCACCTCGGCGATGCGCCGCTCGCCGCGCCCGATCAGCGCGGCGCGCTCCTCGCCGCCGTGCAGCGACAGCACCTCGCTGTCGCCGCGCCAGTCGCCCGCCACGCGGCGCTGGTGCGCGGCCAGCGTCGCCGTGGGCGCGCGCAGCGCGATCCCGACGTGCACTCCGCGATGGTCCTCGACCGCGCCGCGCACCAGCACGCCCGGGAACGGCTCCAGCTCGGCGCCGATCCGGACGCGCGACTGGCGCCACTCGCCGTCGTCCGGGATCAGCACGTCGCCAGTGAACGTGAGGCGCGTGCCGGGGCCGGCGGCGAGCGCGCGCGACAGCGCCAGCGGGCGCAGCCCGAGCGCCAGCGTGTACACGCGGTTCTGGCGCGCCTGGCGGAAGATCGGCTGGAACATGTGGTCCACCGCGCCACCCAGCGCCAGCCACGGCGCGAGCTTCGACTGCACGCCGAACGCGTGATCGGCGTCCACCTCGTGGTTGCGCGCGTCCAGCCGCCACACGGCCGTGGCGCCCATCCGCAGCCGCTCGCCGCCGCGGGCGTAGCCGAACCCGTAGGTCTGCGAGGTGTCGCGATCGCGCTCGGCGTGCAGCGCGAACCCACCCAGCGTCAGCACCTCATCGTTGATCTCGCGCTTGGCGCCGAACCGCGTCCACGCGATCAGCAGCTCGGACGGATAGCGCTCGCCGAGCCCGGCCGGGTTCAGCCACATCGCGGCGCCACCGTCCACGGTGGCCGCGCTCTCCTCGCCGGTCACGAGCAGCGAGGGCGGCGGTGTGGGCGACGTGGCGCGCCCGGGCGTGGCCCACGCCAGCGCGAGCAGCGCGGCGAGCGCGGCGCGGACGCCGGGCGCGCGGGCGGGCATGCTACTGCGAGCTCGTGACACCGAGGCGCGGGCAGTGCAGCCGCAGCGGACAGATGGAGCAGCGCGGCTTGCGGGCGATGCAGATGCGGCGGCCGTGCAGGATCAGCCAGTGAGAGAACATCGTCCAGCGTTCGCGCGGCACGATCTCCATCAGCGCGAACTCGATCTTCACGGGATCGGTCTCGCGCGTGAGCCCGAGCCGGTGCGACAGCCGCGCGACGTGCGTGTCCACCACGAGCCCCGGCACGCCATAGGCGTTGCCGAGCACGACGTTGGCGGTCTTGCGACCGACGCCGTGCAGCGCGGTCAGCTCCTCCATCGTGCGCGGCACCTGCCCGCCGTGCAGCGCCACGATGTCGCGGCATGCCGACTGCACCGCCTTCGCCTTGTTGCGGAAGAACCCGGTCGGCCGGATCACGCGCTCCAGCTCCGCGGTGGGCGCCTCGGCCAGCGCCCGCGCATCCGGCCAGCGTTCGAACAGCGCCGGCGTCACCTGGTTCACGCGCTCGTCCGTGCACTGCGCCGACAGGATCGTCGCCACCAGCAGCTCCCACGCGTTGTGGTGCGTGAGCGCGCACGTCGCCCCCGGATACCGCTCGTTCAGCCGCTTCAGGATCTCGCGCACCCGCTCC
>DASSIN010000196.1:0-28302 GCA_035691845.1 Candidatus Eiseniibacteriota bacterium
GGCCCCGGCGCGCGCGACGCCGGCCGCCGCCCGCGCCGTCCCGCGCGCCTCCGGTTCGGCGGGGTGAGATCGCTCGCCCGCCTGCTCGCGACGCTGGGGCCGGTCGGGAGCGCGCCGCTGGCGCCGGCCACGGCGGGCAGCGCGGTGGTGGCACTCGTCGGCTGGTTCATCCCGCCGCCGCCCATCGCGGTCACGATCGCGCTGCTCGTCGCCGGCGCCGCGCTCGCGGTGTGGTGCGCGGGAATCGCCGAGCACACGCTCGGCCACGACGCCAAGCCGATCGTGATCGACGAAGCGGTGGGCCAGAGCCTGGCGCTGCTGTTCGTGCCGCACGCCCCGCTCGCGTTCGCCTCGAGCTTCTTGCTGTTCCGGATCTTCGACGTGTGGAAGCCGCTCGGCGCGCGCCAGGCGCAGCGGCTGCCGGGCGGATTCGGCGTGGTGGCCGACGACGTGATCGCCGGGATCGTTGCCTGCCTCGTGTTCCACGCGCTGGCGCGCATGCTCCCGCATCTGTTCGCGGCGTGATGGACATCCACGACTTCCAGGCCGGCCTGTGGCTGGCGCTGGTGCTGATCTGGATCCCGCTGCGCGCGCCGGCGATGGGCCGCCGCATGCGCGAACACGGCCTCGATCGCGCCAGGCTCCATCCGCGCCTCGTGTTCAGCCTGTTCTGGCTCGGGATCGTGACGCTCGTCATCGACTGGAACGATCTGCGCATCTGGCGCCAGCTGCTGGTGTTCCCGCCGCGCGGGCTGTTGTGGATCGGGTGGTGCATCGCGATCTACCTCGGGCTGTGGATCGCGACGCTGCTGCAGTCGAAGGCGCGGCGCGGAACCGATGCCGGCGCGCTGGCGCTGCTGCCGCGCAACCGGCGCGAGATGGCGTGGTTCGCGCTGCTGTCGTGCCTGGCGGGCGTGTCGGAGGAGTACGTCTATCGCGGCTATGCGCTCGCGCACCTCGTGCGCTGGGGCGTGCCGGTCGTGCTCGCCGCGCTGCTGGTCGCGATCTCGTTCGCGTTCGCGCACGGCTACCAGAGCCGCACCGGCATCGCGCGCGCCGGCCTGCTGGGGGCGGCGATGGCGATCCCGGTGATCGCCACCGGCAGTCTGCTGCCGTCCGTGATCTCGCACGCCGCGATGGACTTGTGGTCGGGGCTCGCCACGCCGCCGATCGCGCGCCGGCTCGGCATCCCGATCGATCTCGAGACCGGCATCGAGCCCGAGCCGCCGCCCGCCGGCTGAACGCCGCGCGCCGGCGGCCGCTCGGTTGCCGCGCGCGCGCCGCTCGGGCACATTCCGCGCGTGCGCATCGAGATCGTCACCATCGGCAACGAGGTGCTGTCCGGCCGCACGCTCGACACCAACTTCGCGTTCCTGGCGCGCGCGCTCGAGCGCGTGGGCGTGCAGGTCGGCTGGCACACGACGGTGGGCGACGACGGCCAGGCGATCGGCGATGCGCTGCGCGCGGCGCTGGCGCGCGCCGACGCCGTGGTGACGACCGGCGGGCTCGGGCCAACGCCCGACGACATCACGCGCGCCGCGGTGGCGCGCGTGCTCGGCCGGCCGCTCACGCGCGACGACGCCGTGCTCGAGCGCATCCGCGAGCGCATGCGGCGGCTGGGCCGGGCGTTCCCGGAATCGGTCGAGACCCAGGCGATGCTGCCCGAAGGCGCGAGCACGTGGCTCAATCGCCTCGGCACCGCGCCCGGGATCGTGATCGAGCAGGACGGCAAGCCGCTGGCGATGCTGCCCGGCGTGCCGCAGGAGATGGAGGGCCTCGCGCGCGAGCACCTGGTGCCGTGGCTGCAGAAGCGCAGCGGGCTCGCCGTCGAGACGTTCACGCTGCGCACCGCCGGCGCGTTCGAGACCATGTTGCAGGAGGCGATCGGAGCGCTTCCCGATGGCTGGCCCGGCGCGACACTGGCATACCTGCCGAGCTGGACCGGCGTGGACCTGCGCGTCACCGTCGCCGGGCGCGACGCCGACGCCGTGCGCGCCACCGCGACGCGCGCGCGCGAGCAGCTGATGAGCCGCGTCGAGCCCGTGGTCTACGCCGAGGGCGAGCGCGGGATGGAGGACGTGGTGGGCGAGTCGCTGAAGCAGCTCGGCTGGCGGCTGGCCACGGCCGAATCGTGCACCGGCGGGCTGCTGGCCAAGCGCGTCACCGACGTCGCCGGCTCGTCGGCGTGGTTCGAGCGCGGGTTCGTCACATACTCCAACACCTCGAAGATCGAGCTGCTGGGCGTGCGCTCGGGCGACATCGAAGCGCACGGCGCGGTGAGCGCGCCGGTGGCCGAGCAGATGGCCGAGGGCGCGCGCAAGCGCGCGGGCGTCGAGGTGGGCATCGGCATCACCGGCGTCGCGGGCCCGGGCGGCGGCAGCGAGGAGAAGCCGGTCGGCACCGTGTTCATCGCGGTCGCATCGCCACGCGGCGCCGCCGGCCGCAAGCTCAATATCACCGGCCCGCGCAATGCCGTGCGCGAACGGAGCGCCCAGGCCGCGCTCGACCTCGTGCGCCGGAATCTCGTCGGACTGCCGGTGGAACCGCGGCTCGGATAGCGCGCGTCGTTCGGATGACACTTCGAGGCGCTGATCGAGACAGGCGCTAGCTGCTGCGCTTCGGAGCGGTCGCTGGAAACATCGGAAGCCCTGATAGAGATGATGGCTCGGGCGGGCGTGCTTCGGGGCCATCGATGCGGTCGCTCGGAATTTCCGAACTTCACTGTTGACAGCTGTTCGCAGTGGGGACGTGCGCATGTCGCGGAGCGATCTGTCGCCGCGCGTGAGGGCACGCGGGATCCGCTGTGGTGCGCGATCGCCGAGGTTCTCGAGTCGTTGTCGTGATCCCTCGCGTTTCGCGTTGAGCGAGGCTTACGCGAGCTCCGAAATCACCGTGATACAACGGATCCGTTCGTAGCGCCCCCGATCAGCGCGCCCCCGAAGTCAGGATGGTTGCGATCGGAGAGCATGGCGCTGGTGTGCGAAGCGGCGCCCTCCGCATCGCGTTCATTCTTCCCAGGAAGAGTGGCGGTCAGAGAATCGTCAGGCTCACTCGTCCCAGGACGAGTGAACGCCTCGCCGGCGCCGTCACGACGCGCTCGAGATTGCGATCCGCCACCGCGAGAAGCGCAAGTTCGGCAGGACAGACAAGCCTCGCGCTCCCCGGATCAGCACCAATCCCCGTCACATCCCGGCCCGCGTGCGGCGGGTCGTGCACGCGCGTGATGGCGGGCGATGCACGTTCGTCGCGGACGACGGGCATCGGTGCGAGTCGCGGCGCCATCTCGAGTTCGACCACATCGAGCCGATCGCGCGCGGCGGGGCATCGACGGTCGACAACCTGCGGCTGCGGTGCCGGGCGCACAACCAGCTGGCGGCCGAGCAGGCGTTCGGTGCTGGGTTCATGGACGTGAAGCGCGAGGCGGCGCGGCTCGCGGCGGAGCGGGCGCAGGCGGACGCAAACGCCGAGCGCGAGCGGCTGCTGGACGTGATCGCGGCGCTGCGGAGCCTGGGCTATCGCGCGGAGCAGGCGCGCCAGCTGGCGGAGCGGTCGAATGCGCCCGGGCTCGACCTCGAGCAGCATGTGCGCGCGGCGCTGCGGTTGGTATGCGCGGCGCGGGCCATCCATCGCGAAACGGCGCCGAATGCCGCACGAGCGACGGACCCCTCGCGCCTCGACATCGCGCGACGGCTACGACGCGGTGTCCCACCAGCGCGACAAGTCGTGCTCGGGCGTGGGCGCGGTGACGGCGTAATGCGACGTGTCGTTGAACAGCATCAGCCGCGCGTGCACGGGGTCGCTGAAGTCCACGATGTTGAGGCTGGCGGGCGCCTGGTCGAGGCGGTCGCGGTATCCGCGCGGATCGAATCCGAGCAGACTCGAGAGCAGCAGCCGCAGCGTCGCCTTGTGCGAAACCACCAGCACGCGCTCTCCGGCGTGGGCGGTCACGATCGCGCGGATCACGGGCAGCGCGCGCGCCAGCACCGACACGCCCGACTCGCCACCCTGCGGCGCGAACGTGAACGGATCGGCTTCCCACGCCTCGTACTCGGCGGCGAACGTGCGCTCCACGTCCGACCGCCGCATGCCTTCCCAGTGCCCGTGCGAGATCTCGCGCAGGCCGTCGCGCGATTGCGGCTCGAGGCCGCACGGACCGGCGATCAGCCGCGCGGTGTCCATCGCGCGCGACTGCGGCGAGCTGAACGCGGCGACGATCCGCTCGCCGCGCAGCCGCTCGCCCAGCCGCGCCGCCTGCGCGCGGCCTTCGCCCGACAGCTCGACGCCCGCCTCGCCGGAGAAGCGATCCTCGGCGGTGAGCTGGGTGGCGCCGTGGCGCGCGAGGTAGAGTCGCGTGGTCGATGGCATCCGGCGGAGGTTACACGATGGGACGAGCGCGACGACGCGAGGCCGGGCGATCCAGGCTGTTCATCGCGGTGTTCCCGCCCGAGGCCGTGCGGCAGGCCGCGTGGGAGGCGCTCGCGCCGCTGCGCGCGGGCGACGCGCCGGTGTCGTGGACGCAGCCCCAGAACCTGCACTACACGCTGCGCTTCCTCGGCGAGCTGGGGGAGGACGGCGCGCGCCGCGCGGGCGAATGCGCGATCGCCGCGGCGCGCGAACATGCGCCGTTCGCGGTCGCGCTGGGCGGGCTCGGGGCGTTTCCGGACCCGCGCCGCGCGCGCGTGCTGTGGCTCGGGGCGACCGAGGGCGGCGAGCCGCTGAAGGCGCTCGCGCGCTCGCTGGAGCACGCGCTGCGCGCCGCCGGGTTCGGGCGCGCCGACCGGGCGTTCGTGCCGCACCTCACCATCGGCCGCCCGCGCCGCTTCGACCAGGACTGGACTCCGTTCCTGGCCGCGCCGACGGGGGAGATCGGACACTTCCAGGTGAGCGAACTGTTGCTGGTGCAGAGCCAGCTGTCGCCCACGGGCTCGATCTACTCACCGCTCGTCCGGGCCGTCCTGCAGGGCGCGCAAAGCCCTTCGTGAGCGCGGGAAGGCCGTGTAGGATGCGGATCGCGGGGCGTCCGGAGCGGCCGACTTCCGGCCCGCCCAAACGCCCTTTCTTTTTGGGCGCGGACGAGATAACCTGCCTCGACTGCCCATTTGTGCATCACGGGAAGAGGCATCGTCCATGCCTCGCTCCCGGCCACGTCCCCGTCTGACGCGCCCCTTCAATGGAGAGGCCCGCACATGTTCCAGAACAGCTCCACGGCCAAGGAGAAGACCAAGGCGCTCGACCTCGCGCTGCAGCAGATCGAGAAGCAGTTCGGCAAGGGCTCGATCATGAAGCTGGGCGAGGAGCACACGGTGGCGGTGGACGTCATCCCGACCGGCTCGATCGGCCTCGACCAGGCGCTCGGCGTGGGCGGCGTGCCGCGCGGTCGCATCGTCGAGATCTACGGCCCCGAGTCGAGCGGCAAGACCACGCTCGCGCTCACCATCATCGCCAACGCGCAGAAGGCGGGCGGCACCGCGGTGTTCATCGACGCCGAGCACGCGCTGGACGCCGCCTACGCGCAGAAGCTGGGCGTCAACATTCACGAGCTGCACGTGGCCCAGCCGGATACCGGTGAGGAGGCGCTCGAGATCGCCGACCACCTGGTGCGCTCGGGCGCGGTGGACGTGGTGGTGATCGACTCGGTCGCCGCGCTCGTGCCGCGCGCCGAGATCGAAGGCGAGATGGGCGACTCGCACGTGGGACTGCAGGCGCGGCTGATGTCGCAGGCGCTGCGCAAGCTCACGGGCTCGATCAACAAGAGCCGCACCACGGTGATCTTCATCAACCAGATCCGCATGCAGATCGGGGTGATGTTCGGCAATCCCGAGACCACGGCCGGCGGCCGCGCGCTCAAGTTCTACGCCTCGGTGCGGCTCGACATCCGGCGCATCGCCACGCTCAAGGAGGGCGAGAGCGCGATCGGCAACCGCACGCGCGTCAAGGTGGTGAAGAACAAGGTGGCGGCGCCGTTCCGCGAGGCCGAGTTCGACATCCTCTACAACGAGGGCATCTCGCGCGAGGGTGAGCTGCTCGACTACGCCGCCGACAAGAACGTGGTGCAGAAGAGCGGCACGTGGTTCTCGTTCGGCGACGAGCGCATCGGCCAGGGCCGCGAGAACGCGCGGATGTTCCTCAAGGAGCACGCCGACGTGCGCCACAAGATCGAGGCCCGGCTGTATCCCATGCTCGGCCTGCGCGTGCCGGGCGCTCCGGAGGCGGCGCCCGCGCCGGCGCCAGCCGGCAGGGCGCCGGATACGGCCGGCAAGGCCGCCGATGCGCCGCGCCCCGCGGCCGCGGTCAACGCGCGCCCGCAGCCGGCGCTGTCGGGCGACCGCAAGCGATAGTTCGATCGCGCGCGGCGGCCCCGTCGCCGCGCGCGGAGTCGTCGCCATGGTGATGATCGAGATCGAGGGCGATCGCCTGGTCCTCACGGTCGAGGGCTGGGACAAGCTGTGGGCGCTGCGCACGCGGCTCGCGATCCCGCTCGCCCACGTGCGCGGCGTGCAGGCCGATCCGGATGCCACCATCAACTGGATGAACGTGTTCAAGCTCGCGGGCACGCACGTGCCGGGGCTGATCTCGGCCGGCACGTTCTACCAGCGCGAGGGGCTCGTGTTCTGGGACGTGCACCATCCCGAGCGCACGATCGTGATCGAGCTCGAGCACGAGGTGTACCGCCGGCTGATCGTCGAGGTCGAGGATCCGCAGGCGGCGGTGCGCACGATCGAGCAGGCGCTGGCCGCGCGCGGTCCGGCGACATGAGCGCCGCGCCCGACATCGATGCGGCGCCGCGGCGCGCGTGGCGGCAGCGGGTCGGCATTCCGCTCAACGTGCTGCTGTTCCTGCTGCTGATGGTGATGGCGTGGGGGAGCGTGCGCGGATTCTTCGCGCATCCGGCGCGCGCCATCATGGCCGCGCTGCTCGTGGCCTCGATTCCGATCATGACGCTGTCCACCTCGGGTCGCAGCCGCGGCGTGGCGCACGCCGCCGACGATCGCCGGTTCTTCCCGCTGCTCGTGGCGCACAGCCTGTTCACCGCGTGGGTGATGCCGTACATGGACGCGCGCAGCCTGTTCGTGCTGCCGGGCGGGGACGCGCTTCGCTGGTTGGGGCTCGCGCTGTTCGCATTCGGGATCGCGCTGCGCGCGGCGGCGATGCTGACGCTGGGCGGGCGGTTCGCGTCGGTGGTGGCGGTGCAGGCGTCGCACCGGCTGCACACCGGCGGCGTCTACGCGTGGGTGCGGCATCCGAGCTATCTCGGGATCTACCTCATGGACCTGGGCTACGCGGGGTTGTTCCGCAGCATCGTCGCGCTGCTGGTGCTGCCGGTCGTGGTGTGGATGTTCGAGCGCCGGATGGCGGTCGAAGAGCGGTTCATGGTCGAACAGTTCGGCGACGCGTACCGCGCCTACATGGCGCGCGTGCCACGCGTGCTGCCGGGAGTGCGCTGACCGTGCGCGCGCGGCGGTTCGCGGGCGCCGAGCACGAGCGCTCGGCCGATCGCGACGCGTGCCGCGAGGCGGCGCTCAAGCTGCTCGAGCGCACGCGGCGCACGCGCGCCGATCTCGAGCGCCGGCTGCGCGACAAGGGCTACGCCGCCACGACCGTCGCGGAGACGCTGGAGCGATTGAGCGCGGTCGGGCTCGTGGACGACGTCGAGTACGCGCGCGCGTGGCTCGCGGGGCGCAGGCTCCGGCGCCCGGCCGGCGCGCGCCGGCTGGCACTCGAACTGCGGGCGAAGGGCGTGGACCCCGAGGCGATGGCGGCCGCGGCCGCGCGGCTCGACGAGCAGCAGGGCGCGGTGGACGCGGTCGCGACCGCGCGCCGCGCCGTGGCGGGCGCCGAGCGGCGGCTGGCGGCGCTCGAGCCGCGCGAGCGCAAGCGCCGGTTGTGGGCGCTGCTCGCACGCCGCGGGTTCGACGGCGACACCATCCAGCAGGCGCTGCGCCCGGAGCAGGACGCGTGAGCGACGCCGACGCCGGCGTGCGCGCGGCGTGGGACGCGAACGCCGCGTTTTGGGACGCGCGCATGGGCGAGGGCAACCGCTTCGTCAACGTGCTGGTCTGGCCCGCCACCGAGCGGCTGCTGGCGCTCCGGCCGGGCGAACGCGTGCTCGACGTGGCGTGCGGCAACGGGCTCGCGGCCCGGAGGATCGCCTCACTCGGCGCCGAGGTGACGGCGTTCGACTTCGCGCCGGGGATGATCCGTCACGCGCGCGAACGCAGCGGCGTCCCCGACGAGCGCATCCGCTACCGCGTGCTGGACGCCACCGACCGCGAGGCGCTGCGCGGGCTGGGCGGCGGCTGGGACGCCGTGCACTGCGGGATGGCACTGTTCGACATGTCCGACCTCGAACCGCTGGCCCAGGCGCTGCCCGAGCTGCTCGCGCCGGGCGGCCGGTTCGTGTTCTCGCTGCTGCACCCGTGCTTCAGCGCCATGACGGCGGAGTTGTTCGTTGACGAATCCGGCCCCGGCATCCGCGTGCGCCACTACATGACCCCGGTCGTGCGTTCGGGCGAGGCGATCGTGGGACAGCCGGTGCCGCATCCCTACTTCGAGCGCCCGCTGTCGCTGGTGCTCGCCCCGTTCCTGCGCGCGGGACTCGTGCTGGACGGGCTCGAGGAGCGCTCGTTCTCCTCCGACGCGCCGCGCCGCGACGAAGGGATCGTGTCGTGGAGCGGCCAGTTCTCCGAGATCCCGCCGGTGCTGGTGGCTCGCATGCGGCCGGCGGCGGCGGCCGCAGAGCAGTCATGACACACGGCGACGCGCTGCGTCCGCTCGAAGCCTTCACGGACGACCTGGACGGCCTCGCGGTCGAGGTGAGCGGCCCGCCCACGAGCCCCGCGCCGGGGGTGCTCGTGTGGCGCTGTCCCGGCGACCGCGTGCTGGTCGAGGCGGGGCCGTCGTGCACGGTTCGCGAGATCGATGTCGACGGGGCCTGCGCCCTGCTGCTCGTGCCCGGACGGATGCTGTTTGGTCCGCCGCGGCCACGCGACGCCAGGGGGTCCGCGCCTCCGGCCTAGCGCTTTCGCGCTCGCGCGGGTTCGCGTATCGTGCGCGGGATGCCGTGCCGTGCGCGGGGCTGCCGCGCAGCCGCCGCCGATTTCCGGGACCCCGCATGACCACGAGCCCCTCCACGTCCACGCCGCGCACCGCGGCCGAGCTGCGCCGCGCGTTCCTCGCGTTCTTCGAGCAGCGCGGGCACACGGTGGTGCCGTCCGCGCCGCTCGTGCCGAACGATCCCACGCTGCTGTTCACCACCGCCGGCATGGTGCAGTTCAAGCCGTACTACACGGCGGCGGACGTGCCCTACACGCGCGCGACCTCGGTGCAGAAGTGCCTGCGGCTCACGGACCTCGACAACGTCGGGCTGACGCCGCGGCACGACACGTTCTTCGAGATGCTCGGCAACTTCTCGTTCGGGCCACGGGAGCGGGGCGCCTACTTCAAGGAGGAGGCGATCGCGTTCGCGTGGGAGTTCGTCACCCGCGTGCTCGAGCTGCCGGTGGCGCGGTTGTACGCCTCGATCTTCGCGGGCGAGCAGGGCGTGCCGCGCGACGACGAGGCCGAGCGGCTGTGGCGCAAGGTCGGGATGGCGGCGGATCACATCGTGCCGCTCGGGCGCGCCGACAACTTCTGGGGGCCGGCCGGCGGGCAGGGCGCGTGCGGGCCGTGCAGCGAGATCTACTTCGATCTGGGCGAGGAGCGGCCGAGCGACGCGGGCGCGTTCTGGGGCGAGCGGCCGGGCGACGAGGGCGACCGGTTCATGGAGTTCTGGAACCTGGTGTTCCCGCAGTTCGACGCCCGGAAGGACGGAACGCTCGCGCCGCTGGGGCGGCCGGGGATCGACACCGGCATGGGGCTCGAGCGCCTGGCGCTGATCGTGGAAGGCCGGCGCACGATCTTCGAAACCGACGTGTTCGCGCCGCTGGTGGACGAGGTGCTGGCGATCGCCGGCGGCCGCGCGGCCGAGCGCCCGGTGGCGGTGCGCGACGCGCGCATCGTGGCCGATCACGTGCGGGGGCTCACGTTCGCGATCGCCGAGGGCGCGCTGCCCGGCAACGAGGGCGCGGGCTACGTGCTGCGCCGGCTGCTGCGACGCGCGGTGACGCGCGGACGCTCGCGGCACGGGCTCGCGATTCCGCACACGTTCCTGGCGCGCGTGGCGACGCGCGCGGTGGCGGTGTTCGGCGGGCACTACCGCGAGCTGGAGCAGCACCAGGAGCGCATCCTGCGCGTGCTGGAGCAGGAGGAGGCGCACTTCGCGCAGACGTTCGAGGCCGGCCTCGCGCGGCTGGAGGAGCTGCTGGCCGGCAACGTCACGCGGCTGTCGGGCGAGGACGCGTTCGTGCTGCACGACACCTACGGGTTCCCGGTCGAGTTGACGGAGGAGATCGCGGGCGCGCGCGCCGTGACGGTGGACCGCGAGGGTTTCGAGACGGCGATGGACCGGCAGCGCGAGCGCGCGCGCGCGGCGAGCCGGTTCGCGAAGGCGGAGGGCGGCGAGCGCGCCGAGTGGGTCGGAGCCACCGCGGGCGCCGATTCCGAGTTCCTGGGCTACGGCCAGCTGTGCGAGGACGACGCGGTGCTGCGCCGCTGGCGGCCGCACGGCGCGGACGAGCTGGAGCTGGTGTTCGATCGCACGCCGGCCTACGCGGAGTCGGGCGGTCAGGTGTCCGATCGCGGCACGATCGAAGGGCAGCAGGTGCGCGCGGCGCTCACCCACGTCTACAAGGACGGCGACAGCATCGTGCACCGCGTGCGCGTCCGCCACGGCACGCCGGCGGCGCTGATCGAGGCCGCGCAGTCGGGCGGCGTGCGCATCACCATCGATCCGACCCACCGGCTGCCGACCATGCGCCATCACACCGCCACCCACCTGCTGCACGCGGCGCTGCGGTTCGCGCTCGGCGATCACGTGCGCCAGGCGGGCTCGCTGGTGGCGCCCGACCGGCTGCGGTTCGACTACACGCACTTCGAAGCGCCGACGCCCGCGCAGCTCGAGCAGGTCGAGTCGCTGGTGAACGACTGGATCCTCGCCAACCGCGAGGTGGGCTGGCGCATCATGCCGCTGGCGGACGCCAGGGCGCTGGGGGCGATGGCGCTGTTCGGCGAGAAGTACGGCGCCCAGGTGCGCATGGTGACGGTGGCGGGCTCGCAGCCCGACGATCCGGTGAGCCGCGAGCTGTGCGGCGGCACGCACGTTCAGCGCACCGGAGACATCGGCGCGTTCGTGCTGGTGTCGGAGGCGGCGATCGCGAGCGGCGTGCGGCGCATCGAGGCGGTGTGCGGAACGGCCGCGCTCGATCACGTGCGCGCCGAGCGCGAGCAGCTGCAGCGCGCCGCACAGGCGCTGCAGGCGCCGCCGGCGCAGGTGGCGGCGCACATCGAGAAGCTCAAGGCCGAGCTGGAGAAGCTGCGCAAGGCGCAGGCCGACCTCGCCCGCGGCGGGCTCGCGGCGGAGATGGAGCGCCTGGCGCAGTCGGCGGAGCGCTCGGGCCGCGGCCGGTACGTGGTGGCCGAACTGCACACGCCCGCCGACGCGAACGCCGTGCGCGACGCCGCCGACGTGCTGCGCGGCAAGCTGGGGCGCGGCGCGGCGCTGCTGGCGCTGCAGGGGCAGGGCAAGCTCACGTTCCTGGCCGCGGTGAGCGACGAGCTGCTGGCGGAGAAGAAGCTGCGCGCCGACGAGCTGGTGCGCGCCGTGGCGCAGGTGACGGGCGGCTCGGGCGGTGGCAAGCCGCACCTGGCGCTCGCCGGCGGCAAGGACGCCTCGAAACTGGCCGAGGCGCTGGCCGAGGGCCGGCGGCGCATCGTGGCCGCGCTGGAGTAAGCTTTGCCGATGGCGCGCGTGACGCGGGGCGGCCGGGCGGATCGTCGTTGAGAACGGAGTCTCGATGAAAGCGCTCGTCCTGGCCGGCGGACGCGGCACGCGCCTGCGGCCGATCACCCACACCAGCGCCAAGCAGCTCGTGCCGGTGGCCAACAAACCGGTGCTGTTCTACGGGCTCGAGGCGATCGCCGCCGCGGGCATTCGCGAGGTCGGGATCGTGGTCAGCGACCCGCGCGAGCTGCTGCAGCCCGACCACCGCACCGGCCAGATCACGACGGTGATGGTGAACTCGCAGGCCGAGATCCGCGCCGCGGTGGGGGACGGCTCGCGCTTCGGGCTGCACGTCACCTACATCGAGCAGGAGGCGCCGCTCGGCCTCGCGCACGCCGTCAGGATCAGCCAGCCGTTCCTGGACGACGACCCGTTCGTCATGTACCTGGGCGACAACCTGATCAAGGACGGCATCACGCCGTTCGTGCGCGAGTTCACGGAAACGAAGCCCAACGCGCAGATCCTGCTCGCGCACGTGAAGACGCCGTGGGAGTTCGGCGTGGCCGAGCTGGAGGGCGAGCACGTCGTGCGGCTGGAGGAGAAGCCGAAGCAGCCGCGCTCCGATCTCGCGCTGGTGGGCGTGTATCTGTTCGACCCCACCATCTTCGAGGCCGTGAACGCGATCACCCCGAGCCGGCGGGGCGAGCTCGAGATCACCGACGCGATCCAGTACCTGATCTCGAGCGGCAGGCGCGTGCGTTCGCACGTCATCACCGGCTGGTGGAAGGACACCGGCAAGGTCGAGGACATGCTGGAGGGCAATCGCATGATGCTGGGCGGGATCGAGACCGACGTGCAGGGCTCGGTGGATCCCGCCTCGGCGATCGAAGGCCGCGTGATCGTGGGCAAGGGCAGCGTGGTCGAGCGCTCGCGGCTGCGCGGGCCGATCATCGTCGGCGAGGGCGCGCGCATCTGCGACAGCTACGTGGGGCCGTTCACCTCGATCGCCGAGGGCGTCGAGCTGTCGCACTGCGAGATCGAGCACTCGATCGTGCTCGAGCGCAGCCGGATCGAGAACGTGCCCGGCCGGATCGAATCGAGCCTGATCGGGCGCGACGTGGTGGTGTGCGCCAGCGACCAGCGCCCGCGCACGCACCGGCTGATGCTCGGCGACTCGAGCCGCGTGGAGCTGTCGTGAGGGTGCTGGCGACGGGCGGCGGCGGCATGCTGGCGCGCGCGGCCGTGCCGGCGTTCATGGGCGCGGGCCACGACGTGCTCGCGCTGACGAAGGCCGAGCTCGATGTCACCGATCCCGACGCGGTGCGCCGCGCGGTGCGCGACGCCAGGCCCGACTGGGTGCTGCACCTGGCGGCGTTCACGCACGTGGACGCGTGCGAGACCGAGGCGTGGCGCGCGTTCGCGGTCAACGGCTTCGGCGCCGCCAACGTGGCCGCCGCCGCGCGCGAGGCCGGCGCCGGGATCAGCGCGATCTCGACCGACTACGTGTTCCCGGGCGATGCGCGCGAGCCGTATCGCGAGCACGATCCGGCCGCGCCGCGCTCGACCTACGGCGCGTCCAAGTGGGTGGGCGAGGAGTGCGTGCGCTGGACGAATCCGCGCCATCAGGTCGTGCGCACGAGCTGGCTGTTCGGCGCGGGAGGGCCCAATTTCGTGGACACGATTCTGGCGAAGGCGCGCGCGGGCGACGCGCTGCGCGTGGTGGACGATCAGCGCGGATCACCGACGTGGACCGGACACCTGGCCGAGGGATTGCTCGCGCTCGTCGCGCGCGGCACGCCCGGCACCTATCACTGCACCAGCTCCGGCGCGTGCACGTGGTTCGACCTCGCGGCGTACGCGCTCGAGCGCGCCGGCGTGCGGGCGTCGCTCGAGCGCACCGACACCGCGTCGTTCCCGCGCCCGGCGCGGCGGCCGGCGTGGTCGGTGTTGAGCGCCGAGGCGTTCGAGCGCGCCACCGGCTGGCGCATGCCGGACTGGCGCCAGGGCGTGGACCGGTATCTCGCCGAGCGCGCGGGCGCGGCCACGCCGGCGGGCGCGGGGAGCCGACCGTGAGCCCCGCGCGCCGTCGCAAGGCCCGCCCATCGCCTTCCGCCCGCCGTCGCCCGGGCGCGGCGCGCGTCACCACCTCGCCCGACACGGTGGCCGCCGCGCATGCCGCGCTGCGCGAGGCGGCGCACGCGCTCGGGGCGCTCGAGCACGCCGCCGCCCTGCCGCTGGCCGAGGCGATCGAGGTGGTGATGGCGACGCTGGAATCGGGCGGCACCGTCTACTTCTGCGGCAACGGCGGCAGCGCGGCCGACGCCCAGCACTTCGCGTGCGAGCTGGCCGGGCGGTTCACCATGGAGCGCCCGGCGCTCGCCGCCGTGGCGCTCACCACCAACACGTCGTCGCTGACCGCGATCGGCAACGACTTCGGCTACGAACAGGTGTTCTCGCGCCAGCTGGAAGGCCTGGGCGTGGCAGGCGACGCGCTGATCGCGATCACCACCAGCGGCGCCTCGGCCAGCGTGGTGCGGGCGGTCGAGGCCGCGCACCAGCTCGGCATGACGGTGATCGGCATGACCGGCCGCCGCGGCGCGCGGTTCGCGGCGCTGTGCGACGTGGCGCTCGTCACCCCGCACGAGTCCACGCCGCGCGTGCAGGAGGGCCACCTGCTGCTCGGGCACGCGTTGTGCGCGCTGGTCGAACGTGGATTGTTCGCGTCACGCGCCGGTCGCCGCACCGGGCGCGCCCGCGGCGCGCGCCGCGGCGGAGCGGCCCGGCGGTGATCGGCGCCTTCATCGAGGCGCTGCGTCCCCGGCAGTGGACCAAGAACCTGCTGGTGTTCGCCGGGCTGGTGTTCTCGCAGCAGCTCGGGCAGCCGGCGCTGGCGCTGCGCGCGCTGGCCGGGTTCGTCGCGTTCTCGCTGCTGTCGGGCGTGGTCTACCTGCTCAACGATCTCGCCGACATCCACGCCGACCGCCTGCATCCGCTGAAGCGAGCGCGCCCGATCGCCTCGGGCCGGCTGCCGATTCCGGCGGCGTGGGCCGGGCTCGCGCCGGTGATGACGGCCGTCGCGCTGCTGTCGTGGTGGCTGGGTCCGTTGTTCACGTTCGTGGTGATCGCCTACCTCGCCATGAACGCGGCCTACAGCTGGGGGCTCAAGCACCAGCCGCTGATCGACGTGTTCGTGGTGTCGCTGGGATTCGTGCTGCGGGCGATCGCCGGCGTCGTGCTGCTGCGGCCGGTGTCGCCATCGACGACGCTGTCGCCGTGGCTGCTGATGTGCACGTTCTTCGGCGCGCTGTTCCTGGCGCTGGCCAAGCGCCGGCGCGAGCTGGCGAACGCCGGCGAGCACGCGGCGCGCCGGCGCGCGGTGCTCGAGCACTACACCCCGCAGCTGCTGGAGGGCCTGCTGCTGGTGTCGGCCGCGACCGCGCTCATCAGCTACGCGCTGTACACGATCTGGCCCGCGACGGTGGCCAAGTTCCACACCGAGGCGCTGCTGTACACGGTGCCGTTCGTGACCTACGGCATCTTCCGCTATCTGTTCCTCGTGCGCGGCTCCGAGATCACCGAGGATCCCTCGCAGGTGCTGCTCACCGACCGGCCGCTGGCGTTCTGCGTGCTCGGGTACTTCGTGACCGTCGTCGCCATTCTCTACATTCCGCGGTGAGCGCCGCGCGCCCGCGCCGACGCCGCCCGGCGCGCGCGGCCCGGCCGCGGCGGGTGGTGGTGGACGCGCCGGCGAAGCTGAACCTCGGGCTCGTCGTCGGTCCGCTGCGGTCGGACGGCTTCCACGACCTCGCCACCGTGTTCCAGGCCATCTCACTGCGCGACACGCTGATGGCCGAGCGCACGAACCGCCCCGGGTTCCGGCTGCGCGTCGCGTTCGAGAACGCCGCGGTGCGCGGCGGGGCCAGGCCCGGGGCCGGCGAGATTCCGAGCGGCCCGGGCAACCTCGTGCTGCGCGCCGCCCGGGCGCTGGCCGATTTCGCGCCGGAGAGCGAGGGCGTGTCCTTCACGCTGATCAAACGCATCCCGGCCGGCGCGGGCCTGGGGGGCGGCAGCGCGGATGCCGCGGCCGCACTGCGCGCGCTCGAGCGCCTGTGGGGCTTGCGGTTGACGCTGGCCCAATTTCGGACGATTGCGGCCGGGCTGGGGTCGGACGTGCCGTTCGCGTTGCGTGGAGGCACGGCCGGCGGGATCGGCCGCGGCGACCGGCTGACGCCGATGCACCTGTCGAGCTCGTTTCACGCCGTCGTCGCCGTGCCCCGCTGGCGTGTCTCGACCGCGCTCGCATACCGACGGCTCGACCGCCTTAATTATGGCTTGACACGCTCGGCCCGCTACTTGAGATTCGTGCAACATATTGGGCGCGAGCGGACAAGCTTGATGCGCGCCGTAGAGTTCGGCAACACGTTCGAGCAGGTGCTGGGCACGCGACGCACGAAATTCGAGTCGTTGAAGCGACGGTTGACGATCGCGGGATTCACGTCTCCGCAACTGACCGGCAGCGGCTCGGCGGTATTCGCAATCGCGCCGCGGGGCGATCGCGCGAGACAGATGGTGCAGCAGTTCACCGGGGACGAAGCGGTGTTCATCGTCCGGTCGGTGGCGAGCGGACCAAGGTGCAGGCGCAAGGGTTGAGCATGAATTCGGCACGGAGGCAGGATGCCCCCGGCGATGCTTCCGAGCCCACGGGCGCGAGCCGCGCCTCACAAGGAAGGCCCGAGGTGAGACGATGATCGAGATCACCGAGGTTAGGGTTTCGCTGCGCGAAGACGACAAGCTCAAGGCCTTCGTCAGCATCACGCTCAACGACTCGTTCGTGATCCGCGGGCTCAAGATCATCCGCGGCAACTCCGGATTGTTCGTCGCCATGCCGAGCCGCAAGCGGCCCGATGGCCAGCACCAGGATCTCGCGCATCCCATCAACGACGTCACGCGCAAGTACCTGACGGAAAAGGTGATGGTGGAATACCAGCGCGAGCTGGCGCACCCCTCTCCGGACGGCTCGGCGCAGCGCTCGAACCAGCTCACCTGAGGGCCCCTCGGTCCTGGGGAGTGGGGTTCCCCGCCATTGACTCGGCCGTCCGAGACGGCTAGAGTCCTCCGGCTTTTCTCACCTGTGGGCCAGTAGCCATCACCCCGACTTCGCCGTTCGAAGCGGACCGTGACGGAAATCCCGTTCTGTTGGTGGGGCGTGGCCAAGCGGTAAGGCACGAGATTTTGGTTCTCGCATACGGAGGTTCGAATCCTCCCGCCCCAGCCAGCGGATGGCGGGTCATCTGCTGCGTTGGCTCGGTCGCCGCGTGCTCGACGTATCGTTCGATACGTCTGCGCGCGCGGCTCGGTCGCCGCCTTGCATCTGACCCACCCTCCACTGGCTGGGCCTCCACGTCGGAGACCACCAGCAGAACGGATGCGCGCATGAGGGCTGGACGCCCCTGCGGGGTGTCGACGCGCGCCCAGGGGTTGTCCCTATCCGTGCGTTCGGGTTTTCCGTATTCCCCCGGGAGGTCGTGAGTGGATCCGTGCCGGATTTTCTCGGGCAACGCCAGCCGCATGCTGGCGGGGGCCATCTGCGAGCGGTTGCACACGCCGCTCGGCGACGCCGAAGTGTCGCGGTTCGAGGACGGCGAAGTGTCCGCGCGGTTCAACGAGAACATCCGCGGCGGCGACGTGTTCATCATCCAGGCCACCAACGCGCCGGCGGAGAACCTGATGGAGCTGCTGGTGATGCTGGACGCGGCCAAGCGCGCTTCCGCACGCCGCGTCACGGCGGTGCTGCCGTACTTCGGCTACGCGCGGCAGGATCGCAAGGATCAGCCGCGCGCGCCGATCTCGGCCAAGCTGGTGGCGAACCTGATCACCGTGGCGGGCGCGGATCGCGCGCTCACCATGGACCTGCACAGTGCGCAGATCCAGGGGTTCTTCGACATTCCGTTCGATCACCTGTACGCGGCGCCGGTGCTGATCGAGTACTTCGCGCGCAAGCGCATCCCCGACCTCATGGTGGTGGCGCCCGACATCGGCAGCGTCAAGATGGCGCGCGCCTATGCCAAGCGGCTCGACGCCGAGCTGGGGCTCGTGGACAAGCGCCGGCCCAAGGCGGACGACGTCGAGGTGATGAACGTGATCGGCGAGGTGGAGGGCCGCAACGTGGTGTTGTTCGACGACGTGGTCACCACCGCGCGCACGCTGTGCCAGGCGGCCGAGGCGATCTGCGCGCGCGGCGCGAAGTCGGTCTACGCGGGCGTGACGCACGGCATGTTCGCGCCGGGCGCGCTCGAGCGCATCGGGCGCTCGCCGATCCGCGAGCTGGTGGTGACCGACACGGTGCAGCACGACGCCGCATCGCTGCCACCCAAGGTGACGGAGCTGTCGGTGGCCGGCCTGCTGGGCGAGGCGGTGCAACGCATCCACGAGGAGCGCTCGCTGTCCAGTCTGTTCGTATGACGATGCATCCACCGCGGCGCGCGCGCGCCGCAGCGTTCCGGGGCGATCGCCCCGCTTTCGGGAGGTAGCTCATCATGGCAGTGATTCCGCTGACCGCCGGGCGTCGCAGCGCGCTCGGCAAGGGCGGTGCGCGCAAGGCGCGCGCGGCCGGAAACATTCCGGCCGTGCTGTACGGGCACGGCGAGACGCCCGTCCCGCTCGCGATTTCGACGCGTGCGTTCGAGGACGCGCTGCGGCGGCACAAGGGCGGCAACGCCATCGTGAATCTCGGCATCGATGGCGGCGAGTTCACGGCGCTGATCCGCGACGTGCAGTACGACCCGCTGACGCACCACGTCATCCATCTCGATTTCCAGCACATCTCGCTCACCGAGCAGGTCGAGGTCGAGGTCACGCTGCACCTGACCGGACTCGCGGTCGGGGTGAAGGACGGCGGCGGCATCCTCGAGCACATCCTGCGCACGGTCGAGGTGCGCTGCCTGCCGACGGCGATTCCGCCGGCGATCGAGGCGGACGTGAGCGCGCTCAACATCGGCGACTCGCTGCACGTGCGCGATCTGCACGTCCCGGACGTGGTGATCCTCACCGACGCCGACGCCGCGATCGCGACGGTGGTGCCGCCCACGGTGATCGAGGAGAAGCCGGCCGAAGAGGTGGCGGCGGCCCCGGCGGCGACCGAGCCGGAGCTGGCGGTGGCGAAGGGCAAGAAGGAGGAGGAGGCCGGCGCCGAGAAGGAAAAGGACAAGGAGAAGAAGTAATCGTGCGCCGGGGGTCGCGGTGAATCCGGGGCGGCGCGCGTGTGGCTCGTGATCGGCCTCGGCAATCCGGGGCCGCGCTACGCCGCGACCCGCCACAACGTCGGCTGGCGCGTGATCGAAGCGCTCGTCCGGCGCTGGCAGGCGGAACCGGGGGACGCGCGGCCGGCGCCATGGCGCACGTGGCGCGCCACGCGCGACGACCGCACGGTGACGCTGATGGAGCCGCTCGCGTTCATGAACCGGAGCGGCGCGGCGCTGGCGGACTGGATCGCGACGCATGCGATGCCGCAGGCGCTGCTGGTGGTGTGTGACGACGTGTACCTGCCGCTCGGCATGCTGCGCATCCGGCCGGCGGGGTCGAGTGGCGGTCACAACGGGCTGGCCTCGATCGAGGAGGCGCTCGGGTCTCGCGAGTGGCCGCGGCTCCGGTTGGGCGTGGGCGCCGCCCCGGATGCGGCGGGGTTGCGCGACCACGTGCTGGAGACGTTCGCAGCGGACGAGGAGGTCGTGGTGCGCGAGGCGGTCGAGCGGGCGGCGGATGCGGTGGAGTGCTGGCTCGAGCGCGGGCTCACCGCCACCATGAACGCGTTCAATCGCAGGATGCAACCGAATGAGGAGGCGGAGTGAATCAGACCTATGAGACCACCTTCATCCTGGAGCCCGGCCTCGACGAGGTCCGGGTGCAGGAGGAGGTCGATCGCGTGTCGCAATGGATCCGCGACCTGGGCGGCGACATCCAGGACACGCAACGCTGGGGCAAGCGCCGGCTGGCGTACGAGATTCGCAAGAAGCGCGACGGCATCTACACGCACCTGGTGTGGGCCGGATCGGGTCCGGCGGTGAAGGACCTGGAGCGCCGGCTCCGGCTGGACGAGTCGGTGATGCGCGTGCTCACCGTGCTGCACGTGCCGCCCGATCTCACGCAGCCGCAGGGCGACGAAGCCGCCGCGGCGGCGGCCGACGACGGCGACGAGTAGCCGGGGCGTTCCGGCCGCGCGGAGGCAGGCATCGTGAGCGAACTGCGGCTGCCGGAGGTGAACCGCGTGTTGTTGAGCGGGCGCGTGACGCGCGATCCCGACCGGCGCTACGCGGCCGACGGCACGGCGATCACGAGCTTCTCGCTCGCGTTCCATCGCCGGTTCCGCGCGCGCGACGGGCGCATGGCGGAGCACACCGGGTTCGTGGTGGTGATGGCGTACCAGCGGCTGGCGGAGGTGTGCGGGCAGTATCTGAAGAAGGGCAGCCCGGTGCTGGTGGAAGGCCGGCTGCAGATGCGGGAGTGGACCGGGCGCCAGGGCGCCCGGCAGACGCGGCTCGAGATCCGCGCCGAGAGCGTCCACTTCCTCGAGCAGGCGGCCGGCGCCGGGCAGGTGGAGGCGGCCGGGGAACAGCAGGAACTCACACCGTGACCGGGGCGAGCGCCCCGCATGGGAGGTGACATCCGGAATGGCGAAAGATCGCGAAGGCAAGGGCATCAAGAAGAAGTACTGCAAGCTGTGCCTCGAGAAGGTCGGGTTCCTGGACTACAAGGACGAAAAGCGGCTCGGCCGGTTCATCACCGATCGCGGCAAGATCGTGCCGCGGCGCGTGTCGGGCACGTGCGCGCGTCATCAGAAACAGCTGACGACGGCCATCAAGCGCGCCCGCGTGCTGGCGCTGCTGCCGTTCACCAGTGACTTCTATCGCTGAGCCGCGCGTCGTCGGCGTGGGCCGCACCTGGCTCGCGCTGCTGCTGTCGCTGGCCGCGCTCACGCTGCTCGCGATGCAGAGCGATTCGCCCTGGAGCCGGCTGTGGATCTTGGTGCCGGTGTCCGTGGCGGCGGCACTGCTCGTGACCTGGCGCTTCGGCCTGGGCGGGCTGGCGATCCCCGCCGCGCTCGCCGCGCTGGCCGTGCGCGTGTGGAGTCCGTGGATGTGGTGCGTGCCGGCCACGGCGCTGACGGGGGCGTTGATGGGCGCGCGCGAGGAGGGCGGCGGGCCGACGTACGGCGCGCGCGCGCTGCTGCTCGTGCCGGTGCTGGTGTTCGCGGCCGCGCTGCCGTTCGCGGCCCCGTATCCGACGCTGGTCGCGCACGTGGATCGCGAGCTGAAAGCCGGCGACGCGCAGCTCGTGGAGCTGGCGCGCGCGGTGGGCTCGAGCGGGCCGCGGCTGGCGGAGTTCGAGCGCACCGTTGCCGACAATGCGCGCGTGCGCAGCACGGCGCTGCCGCGGGTGCTGCCGCTGGTGCTGTTCGTGTGGCTCGCGCTGCTGGTGTCGGCCGGCCGCGCGCTGGCGGCGCGCGTGGCGCGGCTGCTGCGCTGGCCGCCGCTGTCGCGCGCCCGGCTGCGCGACTGGCGCCTGCCGGATGTGGCGTTGTGGACGATGCTCGTGGGTCTCGCGCTGGTGCTGGCGCCGTGGCCGGTCGCCGCGTCCACCGCCTGGACGCTGCTGCTGGCTTCGCTGCTTGGTTTTTGTGTGCAGGGAATCGCGGTCGTAGAATCGTCGCTGCTCACGCGCGGCGTGCCTCCGGCCCTCGTCCTGCTCACGCTGCTGTTCGTGTTCGCCGTGGCCATGCCGCTGTTCCTGCTCACCGTGCTCGTGGTGGGCGTGAGCGACGCCTGGCTCGATTATCGCCGGCTCGAGCCGGTGGCACCCGACGGGGAGTGAGCCCCGAGGAGACTGGTCCGTGGACGTCATTCTGCTGGAAAGTCTGGAGGGGCTCGGCGCGCGCGGCGCCCGCGTGCACGTCAAGCCCGGCTACGCCCGCAACTACCTGCTGCCGCGCAAGCTCGCGATCGAGGCCGGCGGGCGCGCCGCCAACCTGTATCAGGAGCTGGCGCGCCAGAAGCAGATTCAGGACGACCGGCTCGTGGCGCAGGCGCGCGAGCAGGCCGCCAAGCTCGAAGGCGTCGAGGTCAACATCGCCGCGTCCGCCAACGAGGAGGACACGCTGTTCGGCTCGGTGACCTCGGCCGACGTGGCCGACGCGCTCGACAAGGCCGGACACCCGGTGGACAAGCGCCAGATCGGGCTCGACGAGCACATCAAGCAGCTCGGCCGCTACGACGTGCCGGTGCGATTCTTCGGCGGCGTCACCGCCACCGTGAAAGTGTGGGTGGTGCGCGCATGATCCCGCTTCGCCCCACGGCGCTCGCCCTGCTGCTCGCGCTCGCCGTTCCCGCGGCCGCCGCCCCGAAGTCCGCGACGAACTCCCCGACCCGGGCCGCCCCGCACGCCGCGCGACGCGCCACGGCGGCGCACGCGCGCCGCGACACGTCGCAGGTGCTGGTGCGCGTGGGCGGGCAGAGCATCACCTCGGCCGACGTCAACGCGCAGCTCCAGCTCGTCCCCGAGCAGGCGCGCAGCACGTACTCCACGCCGGAGGCGCGCCAGCAGCTGATCGCGCGCATGGTGGAGGAGCGCATCTGGCTGCTCACCGCCATGAAGCATGGCGTGGCCGAGCGGCCCACCGTACAGCAGCAGCTCGAACAGCAGCGCAAGGATCTGCTGATCCGCACCTACCTGCAGGAGGTGATGGCCAGCAATCCGGCGCCCACCGACTCGCAGGCGCACGCGTACTACGACGCGCACCTGCCGGACTACAAGACCCCGGCCACGGTCACGTTGCGGCACATCCAGGTGAAGACCGAAGCCGACGGCCGGAACGTGCTCAAGCTGGCCCAGGCCAAGGGCGCCGACTGGGACAAGCTGGTGCAGCGGTTCTCGAGCGACTCGACCACGCGCAGCAACGGCGGGCTGCTCGGCACCGTGACGCACGACGGCTACTTCCCGGGGCTCGGCCGTGCCCCCGCGCTGGCCGACGCCGCGTTCGCGCAGAAGCCGGGCACGATCGGCGGCCCGGTCAAGACCGACAAGGGCTGGAGCGTCATCAAGGTGGACGACGCCAAGCCGGAAGGCGTGCGACCGTTCGAGAGCATGCGCACGCTGATCCTGCGCCAGCTCTCGAACCAGCAGGCGCAGGAGTTCTACAAGCGCCAGCTCGACCAGGCGCGCAAGGGACTCGGCGTCACGCCGGACTCGGCCGCGATCAAGGCGTTCGTGTCCCAGCGCAAGAGCGCGCGCGACATGTTCAAGGACGCCCAGGCGCTGGCGTCGCCGCAGGAGCGCATCGCCGCCTACCAGCATCTGCTGGAGCAGTATCCCGACAGCGACGTGAGCGCCCAGGCGCAGTTCATGGTGGGATTCACCGAATCCGAGGAGCTCAAGAACTACGACGAGGCCGAGAAGGCGTTCCGCCGCGTGCTGACCCGCTATCCCAAGTCGGAGCTGGCCGCCTCCGCGCGCTGGATGGTGGATCACATGCGCACCGAGGACGCGCCGGCGTTCCACGCCGACGCGGATTCGGTGGCGTCGCCGAAGACGGCGCGCAGCGCCAAACAGGAGCCGACCGGGAAGCCGTGAACGTCATCGAGACCCGTGTCAACGGGCTGATCCTCGAACACAAGACGCAGCAGAACATCGTCATCCTGCGCGAGGTGGACGGCGACCGCATCCTGCCGATCTGGATCGGTCCCGCCGAGGCGCAGGCGATCCGCCGCATCCTGTCGGAGGAGCCGTTCCCTCGGCCGCTCACGCACGATCTGCTGTACCTGATCGTCGAGGGGTTGAAGGCCAAGATCGCGCGCGTGGTGATCGCCGACCTGCGCGAGAACACGTTCTTCGCCAGCGTGTTCGTGGAGCGCGACGCCGAGGTGCTGTCGATCGACGCGCGCCCGTCCGACTCGATCGCCGTGGCGCTGCGCGCCCGCGCGCCGATCTACGTCAACGAGAAACTGCTGCAGCCGCCGCCCACGGCCGAGGACGCCGAGACCGAGGGCGGCGAGGGCGAGGAGAGCGAGCAGCCGAAGCGCGAGCTGACGGACGAGGAAAAGGCGGAGCAGCTGCGCAAGTTCCTCGAAAAGCTCAATCCCGAGGACTTCGGCAAATTTCAGATGTAGCCGGCCGCCGATCGCGGGGCATCTGCTGCGTTGCTCCGTCGCGCCTTGCATCTGCCCCACGCTCGGCGGCCTTGCGTTTGTCGGGGCGCAACCCGGATGACGGTGTGGGCGTAGGGAGGTAGAGGCTCCCTCTATCCCGAACCCGGAGCGCCCATGAAACCGTTGCTCCCGATGCTCGTGCTGATCGCCGCGATCGGCGCGGGGCAGACCCGTGCGGACGACTGGCCGCTGCCTGGCGTGCGCGCCGAGTGCTGCGACCCCCCGGCGTGCTGGGCGGATCGGCACGACGTGCGCGACGCGCGCTCGGCCATCACCACCGTGGATGGCCGGACCACGCTGCTGCTCACGGACCGCGCGGTCGCGCTCCAGCTCTCGGATCGCGCCATGCACAAGCTGGATCGCAGGCTCCACGACGATGCGGCCGACCGCGACGACGGCGGCGGCCCGATCGGGGACGCCGTCCGCACCGCGGTGCTGGCCGGAGTTCGCGAGCTGCTCGACCACAGCATCGAGGTGCCGATGCGGGAGGTCGCCGACGTGGCGTATCGCGACGGGCGGCTGGACATCACCGACCGTGACGGCGAAGCGCTGTTCGGGCATGTGACGATGGACGACCGCGACGTGATGGCATCGTTCGATCCCCACGATGCGCGCGCGTTCGTGCGGGCGTTCGCGCGCGCCAAATCCGCGATCCGGTGATGGCGGCACGCGCAGGCCCGCTCGTCCGGCGTGACGCGCGGGCCCGGGGGCGTCGTTCCGGCTAGAGGTTCGCCACCGACAGCCTGGTGTCGGCGTTCTTCCACGCGGCGCGGAACCGGGGCTCGAGCTTGTTGGCGTCGGCGGCCCTGCCCTGGCCGCGCAGCGATTCCATCAGGCCGTACAGCGCGCGGCCGGTGTTCGGGTGGCGCTCGAGATCGTCGCGGAACACCTGCTCGGCGTCCGCGAACCTGCCGTCCGCGAGCAGCACGGCGCCGAGCCCGGGCCGGCTGTCGAGCAGCCACTCGGGCGGGTCGTCGTACTGCAGCGTGTCCTCGGCCGCGACGGCTTCGCGCCAGTGGGCGATCGCGCCGGCGCGGTCGCCGCGCGCCCCGGCGATCGCGCCCTGCAGCTGTTGGTCGCCCACGCCGAACAGCACCGGCGGGGGGTTGTAGCCGAACCACAGCTCGGGCTTCACCGCCGGAATGGCGGCGCGGTAGGCGTCGAGCTCGCTCTGGGCGAGCGCCGGATCGCCGGTGCTGGCGTACGCCATGGCGCGCGCGAAATGCCACGTCACCCGGCTGATCGGCATGCCGCCGCCGGGATCGGGCGTCTTCAGGACGTCGGCCCAGCGGTGAAATCGCACCTGAACCCACAGCGGCATCCCGGCGAACACCTCGACCATCGGCATCATCTTCACGTACTGGAGCGCGTTGTCGCGCGCCTGCCCGGCCCACTTCAACGCCCGCGCGCAGTTGCCGGCGTTCATGTGCGAGAACATCGCGAAGTGCATGTTGTGGGTGTAGTACATCACCGGGTACACGCCCATCACGTGGTTCTCGGTGATGTACTTGCGATCCACCGCGACCGCCTTCTCGTTCACCAGCGCCGAGTGCACGTGCTCGCCCACGTTCTCGTAGATGTGGCTCGGCATGTGGACCAGGTGGCCGGCCTGCAGGCCCGCCATCGCCTCGAGCCGGTGCGCGGCCGGCAGCGCGCGCTCCGGGTGCGGCGACTCCTCCAGCGCGTGGATGTAGAAGTGATCGAGCCCGATGTGGCCGGGGGCGATCAGGAGCGCGCGCTCCAGCTCGGCGATCGCATCCGCGACCCCTTCGGTGGGTTTGCCGTCGAGCGTCCACCAGTGCCAGGGATGAACCGTGAGCAGCGCCTCGGCGTGCAGCGCGGCCGCGTCCACGTCATTCGGATCGCCGGCCGCCAGCGCACCGGCGGCGCTCGCCCACGCCTGATCGAGCGCGCCACGGTCGGCCCTGGGATCGTCGCTGTAGCGCTTCGCCAGCGCGTCGATGTAGGCACGGTCCCGCGCCGGGGCGTTCGGCTCCAGCGCCTGTGCCTTCTGCAGTGCGGCCCAGGCGGCCCTGGCGTGGTCGTCGTCCATCGGCAGGTTGATGTTGGGCCCCGACGCGTAGGCGATGCCCCACTGCGCCATCGCCAGCGTGGAATCGAGCGCGAACGCGCGCTGGAACGCGCGCACGGCCTCGTCGTGGTTGAACGCGAAGCACAGCGCCAGGCCCTCGTCGAACGCCGCCTGCGCGGCGGGGTTGCGCGTGCCGACGACGTGGTGCACGTGCCCCACCCTGGCGATCGCCGGCACCGTTCCGGCGGCGCCGCCGTGGTGCATCTCGTGCTGCGCGCGCGCGGGATTCACCGCGCCCGCCAGCGCCAGCGTCACCGCCAGCGCGAACCATCGCATCATCTCAACCTCCGGTTGGGGAGCACACCCGACGGTGGCCGGCGAGCTACGAAAGCAGGACGAACCTCACCACGCCGCGTGACCGCGACACCATCGCATGTTTGGGTGATGTGCCGTGTATCGGCGGCCGGGCCTACTCCATGTGGAAGTTGAAGCGGAAGATCGCGTACACCTCCTGCGTGTGGCCGTCCACGCGATACGGCCGGAACTTGCACTGCCACACGGCCACCGTCGCCGCGCGCTCGAGCGAGCGCTCGTTCGAGCTTCCGACCATGTCCACGTCGACGACCGAGCCGGTCGTGTCCACCAGCGCCACCAGCGCCACCCGGCCCTCGATCCCGGCCTCGCGCGCGTCCTCCGGATACTCGGGGCGCACGAGCTTCTCGATCACCAGGTCCTCCGACTGCACCACCGGCGCGTGCCGGTGCATGGCGCGCGCGCGGGCGAGCAGATCGGCCTCCGACACTCCCTCGCCGGTGTAGCGCGACACCGGGCGCGGGCGCGCCTGCGCGTCGCGCGCACTCTGATGGTGCGCGACGCCGCCGCGCCGCGCCTCGATCGGCTGCACGCGCGCGCCGTTGCGCAGCGCGAACGGCGCGGGCGGCGACATTTCGAGCGTGATGCGCCGCACGTACTGGTCCGGGCCTTCGAATCCGAACCGGTGGGGGAGGTCCAGGCGCTCGAACGCGCGCTGCACGGTGGGCACGCGCGCCATGAACAACAGCGCGAGCAGGGTAAGGGACGTCGTCAGCGACACCGCCGCCACGTGGCGGCGGGAGCGCGCGCGTTCGTCGAAGAAAGCCTGCGAACCGTGCAACATGGGCGCATTCCGATGGGTCGGCGGCGATGAGGCGTCAGCGGCCGCAACACCC
This sequence comes from Candidatus Eiseniibacteriota bacterium, assembly GCA_035691845.1. Taxonomy (GTDB): domain Bacteria; phylum Eisenbacteria; class RBG-16-71-46; order RBG-16-71-46; family RBG-16-71-46; genus DASSIN01. The sequence goes on from DASSIN010000196.1 coordinate 27,256, forward strand.
GGTCAGCACCGAGCCACGCGAGGATTCTAGCAAAACCGCGCGCACCCGGGCCCGGGGATCGTCCACCACCGCTTCGACCGGGCCGGGTTCGGTGCGGATGAAACGGGCCCGGCCGAGCGCGTCGGTTTCCAGCACCAGCGCGCCGCCCAGCGTGACGGCGGCCCCGGGAACGGGCCGCCCGCCGGCGTCGCGCAGCTCGAGCGAATCGGGCTCGGCCTGGAGCGCGCCGAGGTCGCGCAGCAGCCCGGCGAACAACGCCCACGCCTCCGGCCGCAGCCCGCCCGGGGCGGACAGCCGCGGCTCGTCGGCGACGATGCTGGACGGGGATGCGAACAGCGCCGTGGCCGACACCTGCTGCACCACGTACTGCGCGTCCTCGCCGAACACGGGTTCGGGCAGCCCGAGCCGCGGGAACTCGCCCGCCGTGCGCTCGGCCCAGCGCTTGCCGGGCACGCTCGAGAAGTAGTAGCCGAGCCGCGGCCGCCCGGCGCGGTGCCCGATGCGCACGAACCGCTCGGCGTGGAACGCCTCGCTCACCTGCACGCGCTCGACGTCCGACATCGCGACGTCGCCCTCGCGCGTGAGCCGCACCTCCGCGCCCGCCGCGCGCAGCAGCCCGGCCAGGATGCGCGCGGTCTCGAGATTGACGAACGCCGCGCGCGTTCCGCCCGGGCCGTTGACGAGCGTGTCCTGCCCGCCGCCCTCGGGATCGAGCACGATGCGATGCCCGCGCAGCGCGCCGTCCGCGATCGCGACGTAGCGCAGCGGCAGCGCGTCCGATGCGCCCCAGATGCGGTAGCCCGCCAGCGACGGCGCGCGCGCGACGCCGCCCGCGTCGCGATCGAGCACGGCGAAGCCATCGCGATTGAGCCACGCCAGGGCGGACACCGGCTCGCGCGTGCCGGGCGCGTCGCGCAGCACGGTGTCGCCCGGCATCGCGCGCACGAATCCGGTCCACGCGGAAGGGGCGCCACCCGCGCGCACGGTGATGGACAGCGCGCGCGCGCCGCGTCCGGCGCGCACCACCCATGCCGCGCCGGCGCCCGG
>DASSIN010000197.1:0-6163 GCA_035691845.1 Candidatus Eiseniibacteriota bacterium
CGGCGGCCGTGGCGCCCGGCGTGGCGCTCATCGCGCGGACCCCGCGGGCGTGGCCGGTGCGCCGGCGCCTGCTCCGCGCGCGTGCTGCACCAGCCAGCGGCGCTTCTCCAGCACGCGGTCGGCGTCGCGATCGAGCGCGGCGAGCGCCTGGTCGGGCGTGGCCGCGCCACGCACCGCGGTCTCGGCGTGCTGCTGCACGAGTTGCGCGATCTGCTCCCACTCCGGCAGCCGCGGAGGCGAGGTCACGCGCGAGAGCTGGACCATGAACGCGCGCGCGCGCGGATCGCCCGCCAGCGCGGGATCGTCCCACGCCGCGCGGCGCGCGGGCAGGTCGCCCGACAGCTGCCAGAACTTGAGCTGCTGCTCGGGCCGCGACAGGTACTCGAGCAGCGCCCACGCCAGGTCGGGATGGGCGCTGCCGCGGAACATCACCAGGCTCGAACCGCCCGCCATCGACAGTCCGGTGGCGGGGCCGTCAGGGCCCGGCATCGGCGCCGTGCTCCACGCGCCCTGCAGCGAGTCGGGCAGGCGCTTGCGGAACTCGTCCAGGTTCCACGGGCCGGTGATGTCCATCGCGAACGTGCCGCGCGCGAACTCCTGGTAGATGTTGGCGACCTGGTTGTTCGACACCGGCGGCGCCAGACCGTCGCGGAACAGCGACAGGTAGAACTCGAACGCGCGCCGGAAACGCGGCTCCTGGAAGTCGCCGCGCGTGGCGCGGTCGGCCAGCAGCGGCGCGCCGCACTCGAGCGCGAAGATCACCGGCTGCTCCCATTCGTTCACCGGCAGCAGCAGCGCGGTGCGGCCGGACCCGCCGCGGCGCACGATGGCGCGCATCGCGTCCTTCCATGCGGGCCAGCTCTGCGGCATGGAGTCGTAGCCGGCCGCGCGCAGCAGGTCGCGGCGGTAGAACACGAGCCGCGTGTCCACGTACCACGGCACGCCCCAGGTGACGCCGTCCACCACGTTGGTCTGCCAGATGCCGGGGAAGTCGTTGGCCGCCGACACCACCTGCGAGCGCGCGATGCGCGCGTCCAGCGGCTCCAGCGCCTTCAGTTCCTCGAACTCCGCGATCCAGCTGTTGCCGAGCTGCGCCAGATCGGGCGAGGCGCGTCCCACGAACGCGGTCAGCAGCTTCTCGTGCGCGGCGCCCCACGGGATCTGCTGCACCTCGACGCGCACGCCGGGGTGCATGCGCTCGAACTCGCGCACCAGCGGCTGCACCACCTCGCCCTCGTGGCCCATCGCCCAGAAGCGCAGCACCGTCTCGCGGGTCGCGGCGCGGCAGCCGGCGAGCGCCGCGCACAGCATCGCCACGCTCCAGGCTGCCGCCCGCGCGCTCACCGCGCCGCCACGCGGTCGAGCCAGCCGCCGCGGAAGCCGGCGCGCTTCAGCCCCCGCACCACGTGCGGATTCCGGCGCAGCGTGCGCCACACGAGCCCGGTGCGCAGATTCTCGGCCATCGCCAGGATCGGGCCCTGGTCGATGCCGAGCCGGTCCACGTCGAACCAGCCGAGCGCGGGATTCACGTGCCCCGCGTGGTTGGGGAGCGGCACGCGCAGCGTGGGGTTGAACGCGTCCACGAACCCCTCGGGCCCGTACACGTCGGCGCCGTAGCGCGCCCGCATCGCGCGCAGCGCCGGGATCGCGACCTCGGGCGCGAACGGCAGCGCGCCCCCGGCCGCGGCCGGCGCGATCGTGCCGTCGTCGCGCACGGTGGTGAACGAGGCGCCGCGCGGCCAGTAGGAGTGCAGCTCGCGCGCGCGGCCGTCCAGCGTCAAGGTGGAGTCCAGCGGCCCGTCGCACGCGGTGAGGCCCCAGATGCTCGCGCCATAGTCGCGGAAGGCGGCCGAGTCGCGGATCGCGTACGCGCGCTGCGCCAGCGTGGCGCGGCGCGAGTTCTCGAAGTAGGTGCTGTGGTGCGCGCGCATGAATTCGTCATGCACTCCGCGGAGGTCGAGCCACACCTGCGAGTACTGGTGCCCGAACAGCGGCGCGAACCCGAGCTGCTCCAGGCCCTCGAAGGTGCCCCACCGATACGTGCTCGTCCACTCGCCCCACGCGGCGGGGTCGACGCCGTGGGTGGGCGACCCGAGCGCCAGCACGTACACGATCATCGCCTCGTCGTAGCCGCGCCAGTCGTATGGCAGGAATCCGTGCTCGGGCGTCCAGCCGTGGCACACCGAGGGCGGGCGCGGCTGCGCCCAGCGCCAGTCCACGCGCGCGTACAGCGACTCGGCGGTGGCGCGGATCTCGCGCTCTTGGGCGTCGGCGCGGTCGAACCACGACGCGCAGAACAGCACGCCGCCCATCAGCAGCGCGGTGTCCACCGTGGACAGCTCGACGTCGCGGAAACGCCGGCCGGTGTGCATGTCCAGGAAGTGGTAGTAGAAGCCCCGGTATCCGGTGGCGTCGGGCGTCGTGTCCTGGACGGAGCGCGCGAAGAACCGCAGCGTGCGCAGCGTGCGCTCGCGCGCCTCGGCGCGCGTGATCCAGCCGTGCGCGACCCCGATCGGCCAGGCGGTGAGCGCGAACCCGACCGCGCTGATGCTCGCGAACGACGGCGTCGGCGCGCGGTCGTCGGTGAGCCCGGTGACCGGGTCCTGGTGGTTCCGGAACCAGCGGAACGTGGCCTGCTGGAGCGAATCGAGGAACGCCGCGTCCGCGCGGGAGAGCCGCGAGGGCGCGGCCGCGGCGTGTGCGCGATCGCGCCCCGGGGCGGGGCGGGTGGCGCGGATATGCGCGGCGGGCGCGGCGTACGCGGGCGACGGGGCCGACGACGCCAGCGCGAGCCCGGCGGCCAGCGCCACCAGGATGGCGGTCCGGCAGGGGCGGATCGGAGTGGTCAGCGGACACCTCCCCGGGTTCGGCCCGCCGAGCCGCGGCGGGCGGGCGATGGCGCCGGTCCGGCCGGCGGCCGAGTTGAGGCTTGAAATCGGACGCGTGAGTCTGGTTTCATGTAATCGTTTTCACACCGAATTTCCAAGCCCTAAACGAGGCCATCCGATGTCCGCCCACCCGCCGCGCGGCCCGCGGGGTCAAGCCACGATCCGCGACGTGGCCCGCGAAGCCGGCGTGTCCATCGCCACCATCTCGCGCGTGTTCAACCAGAGCGCCCGGGTGAGCGAGGAGACCCGCCATCGCGTGCGCGACACCGCGGCCCGGCTCGGCTACTGGCCGAACGGCGCCGCGCGCAGCCTGATCACGCGCCGCACCCACGCCTTGGGCGCGCTGCTGCCCGAGCTGCACGGCGAGTTCTTCTCCGAGGTGATCCGCGGCATGGACCTGGCCGCGCGCCGCCACGGCTTTCATCTCATCGTCTCCAGTTCGCACGCCGATGCCGCCGAGCTGCTGGCGGCACTGCGCTCGATGCGCGGCCGCGTGGACGGCCTGATCGCCATGACGCCGGATCCCGGCACGCCCGCGGCCATGGACGCGTTCGCGCCCGGGCTGCCGATGGTGCTGCTCAATCCCGGCTCGCCCGTGCGCCATGCGGACACGCTGGCGATCGCCAACGTCGAGGGCGCGCGCGCCATGGTGCGCCATCTCGCCCGGCTCGGCCACCGCCGCATCGCGTTCGTGTGCGGGCCGGCGCACAACATCGACGCGGCGCAGCGGCTGCGCGGCTATCGCCAGGCGCTGCGCGCCGCGGGGCTCGAGCCGCGCGAGACGCCCGGCGCGTTCACCGAGGCCTCGGGTTACGAGGCCGCGAAGGAGCTGCTGCGCGCGGCACCGCGGCCGGACGCGATCTTCGCCGCCAACGACGCGATGGCGACCGGCGTGCTGGGCGCGCTGCGCGAGGCCGGGGTGCGCGTGCCGGACGACGTCGCGGTGGCCGGCTTCGACGACATCGTGTCGGCCGCGTGGCTCGATCCGCCGCTCACCACCGTGCGCGTCGAGCCTTCGCGGCTCGGCGACCTCGCGGTCGAGCGGCTGCTCGAGGCGATCGCCGCGCCGGCCGACCTCCGTCGGCGTCACGAGGTCGTGGCCACGACGCTGGTGGTGCGGCGCTCGTGCGGCGCAGCCGCCCGCGCGGGCGCGACGGACGGAGTGGGTGCGCCCGCCGGCGCAACCGCCGACGGCAACCGTTCGGCGCACGACGGACGGATCCACCCACGGCGGCGCGCCGCGCCGCGCACGGAGGTTCGCTCGTGAATCACGTTCCCCCGACCCGCAACGGACGCGGGACAGATGTCATTCCCTACACGCATCGAGCGGTGATCCGCCGCAGGAGGTTCCCATCATGAGGAATGGCTTGTTCGTCGTGGTGCTGGCGGGCGCGATGCTCGCGGGCGCCCTGCCGGCGGGCGCCCAGGCGCCCCGCTCGGACGTGATCTGGGCACGCACCACCGCGGGCGGCGCGATCACGCTCGACGGCCATCTGGACGAGCCCGCGTGGGCCAAGGCCGAATCGGTGATCGTGCGCTACGGGGTGGACAACGGCATCCCCGGCAGCGGCTGGAAGGTGGAACAGGCCGGCCAGTCCCCCTCGCCGATGGACCCGACGTTCGCCACGATCAAGTTCCTGGTGGTCGGCAACCAGCTGTACATGGGCGCCGTGGTGCGCGACAGCTCGGTGGGCGGCAGCCAGAACTTCAACCAGTTCGACGGCTTCCTGATGTCGATCAAGGACCACTCCACGCCGTCGCGGCCCGCGCCGCCGGCCGAGTACACATACACGTGGTGGTATCCGAACGACAACGGGCACGACGAGGACATCAACAAGCTGCCCGGGTTCATCGGCAAGTGGGGCGTGTTCCCGCCCGACCAGCCACGCACCGCCACCGAGATCGCCAACTGGGACGCGGTGACGATCGTGAACGGGCGCTCGAACAGCGACACCACCGCGGACGTCGGCTACACCACCGAGATGCGCTTCAACCTGACGCCGATGGGCTACGACGTCACGCAGGCGGGCGGCGACGTGGTGGAGTGGAACATCTCGATCTACGACTGCGACTGGTTGTGGCCGGCGAACTTCGCCAAGTTCAACTCCAACCGTTCCTGGTACGAGGATCCGTGGGCCAACGACGACTGGTACAGCAACGTGAAGGTCCACTCGCGGCCGGACGTCACCATCAACTCCGGCCCGGTGCCGTCCACGGCCCCGGACCTCGTGGTCCCGAACGCCGGCAACCTGGCGACGCCGGTGATCGACGGCTCGCTGTCCGACGTGGTGTGGTCGCACGCCCCGCACTTCGACATCCGCTACGGTGACGACGCGCTGCGCGCCAGCTATCCGGGCGAGGGCCCGTGGCGCAGCGGCCAGTTCCAGCCGCCGGTGAACGGCGGGCAGGCGGCGATCGTCGATCCCGGCGACGCCACGGTCTACTACTTCTTCAAGGGCGACTCGCTGTACCTGGGCTTCGACGTGCGCGACCAGGTGGTGCAGTACCGTCCCGAATTCGACCGCTGGGACGGCTTCATCGTCTCGATCAACGAACGCGGCACGCGCGGGCCCGACAACAACCTGATCAGCCGCCGGCTCACGTTCCAGGTCGGCCCCGATGGCCAGGCACTGGCGCAGGACTATCTGCCGTTCCTGCGCGATTCGCTGCACGGCGCCAAGCTGGCGCTGGCGCTCAAGCCGAACACGACCGTGGACACGCTGGGGCAGCAGGCGGACGAGGGCTACACCGCGGAACTGGCGCTCGACCTCACCAAGCTGGGCTATCATCATGGCCTGGACGACGGCTCGGCGTGGCTCGGCATCGACCTGCTCGACGGCGATTCGTTCACGCCGTTCACCGACAGCTACGGCACACGCACCTGGTGGCAGCGCGAGTACGAGAACGTGGACGGCCCGGCGTGGTTGTACCTCAATCCCAACCAGTTCCTGTCGGCGGCGGTGGATCCGGGCGGTCCGCGCGCGAGCGCGTTCCAGGCGCTCGGCAACTATCCCAACCCGTTCACGTCCAAGACCGCGATCCGGTTCCGGCTGCCGCAGGCGAGCCGCGTCCAGATCGATCTGTACGACATGCAGGGCCGGCGCGTCATGTCGCGCGACTACGGGGTGGTGCTGCCCGGCGACCAGCACGTGGTGTTCGAAGCGCCGGGGACGAAGCCGGGCGTGTACATGTACCGCTTGAGGATGGCGGATCCCGCCAGCGGCGCCTCCCGCGCCACGCTGTCCGGCCGGCTCGTGCTGGTGCGGTGATCGACG
>DASSIN010000198.1:0-22500 GCA_035691845.1 Candidatus Eiseniibacteriota bacterium
GACCGCCGGACGCGCGCGCGCCGCCCGCGCGCCCGTCACGCGCGGGGAGGGCGGCGCGTATCATCCGCGCGGCATCGCCGCGCGCCGGGCGATCGCGCGCGCGGCCGAGCCGGTGCTGAACGAGATCGCGCGCCAGGTCGAACGCTGCAAGGACTGCGCGTTGTGGGAGACGCGCACGAAGGCGGTGCCGGGCGTGGGCTCGGCGCTGTCGGGGATCGTGTTCGTGGGCGAGGCGCCGGGCGCCGACGAGGACCGGAAGGGCGAGCCGTTCGTCGGGCGCGCGGGGCAGCTGCTCGACCGCATCATCAAGGCCATGGACGACGCCAAGCTGATCCCGGACGTGCCGCTGTCGCGCGACACCGTGTTCATCGGCAACGTCATCCACTGCCGGCCGCCCGACAACCGCGTGCCGCTGCCGTTCGAAGTCCAGCAATCGTCGCCGTACCTGGAGCGTCAGCTCGAGGCGCTGCAGCCGCGCATCATCTGCTGCCTGGGCAAGACCGCCGCCGAGCATCTGCTCGGCCGCAAGAGCAGCCTGGCGCAGATGCGCGGGCAGACCTACCGCCACGGCGGCGCCAAGATGATCGTGACCTATCACCCCGCGGCCGTGCTGCGCAATCCCGACCTGAAGCGTCCGGTCTGGGAGGACATGCAGCGGCTCGCCCGCGAATACCAGCAGGACTGACCTTCCCCGCCGAGGCGACACCATGACGGAACTCGCCACCGCATCCCTGCCCGCCAGCGCGGGACTGACACCGCCGCAGGCGCTCGACGCCGAGCGCTCGGTGCTCGCGTCGATGATGCTGTCCTCCGCCGCCGTCGGCCTGGCCGTCGAGCACACCGAGGCCTCGGCGTTCTACCGGTCCGCGCACCAGAAGATCTTCCAGGCGATCGTCGAGCTGTACGGCAGGAGCGAGCCGGCCGACCTCGTCACCGTGACCGAGGAGCTGCGAAAGCGCGGCGACCTCGATCTGGTGGGCGGCCCGGCGGCGCTGGCGCAGATCATGGAGTACGCCACCTCGACCACGAACGTCGAGCACCACGTCGCGATCGTGAACACCAAGGCGACGATGCGGCAGCTGATCCACGCGGCGCAGGAGATCCAGCAGGAGGCCTACGCCGGGCTCGACGACGGCGACGCCATCCTGGACCGCGCCGAGGAGCGCGTGTTCGCGATCAGCGATCAGCGCGTGCGGCAGGGGTTCGTGGCGGTGAAGGACATGCTGAAGCCGACGTTCGAGCACATCCAGCGGCTGTTCGAGCGCAAGGTGTTCGTGACCGGCGTGCACTCGGGGTTCGACGATCTCGACCGGTTGACCGCCGGATTCCAGCCCTCCGACCTGATCATCATCGCCGGCCGCCCGTCGATGGGAAAGACGAGCTTCGCCATCAACATCGCCGAGAACGCGGCCATCCGCCACGACGTGCCGGTGGCGGTGTTCTCGCTGGAAATGAGCGTCGAGCAGCTGATGCTGCGCCTGCTGTCGTCGCAGAGCGACGTGCCGCTGCACCGCATCCGCAACGGCTCGCTCGGCACCCAGGACTGGCCGCGGCTCACCACCGGCGCGGGCCTGCTCAACACCGCGCCGATCATGATGGACGGCTCGGCCGCGATCACCGTGCACGAGATCCGCGCCAAGTGCCGGCGGCTGAAGGCCGAGAACAAGCTGGGGCTGGTGGTGATCGACTACCTGCAGCTGATCCGGCCGGCGACCAAGGCCGAGAACCGCGTGCAGGAGGTGGCGCAGATCAGCCGCAGCCTGAAGGCGCTGGCCAAGGAGCTGAACATCCCGATCATCGCGCTGTCGCAGCTGTCGCGCGCGGCGGAGACGCGCGACAAGCTGGCGCGGCCGCAGCTCTCGGACCTGCGCGAATCCGGCAACATCGAGCAGGACGCGGACGTGGTGATGTTCGTGTACCGCGAGGTGTTCTACAAGAAGGACACGCCCGAGCCGGGCAAGGCCGAGATCATCGTCGCCAAGCAGCGCAACGGCCCGACCGACACCATCAGCCTCACGTTCCTGCGCGAGAGCACGAAGTTCGTGCCATACAGTCCCGTGATGCCAGACGAAACCGAGCCCGGGTTCTGATGCGGCAACCCTCGACGGAGCGCGCGCGTGGCTGACGTCGTCGGGCCGGACGAGGTCGCGGCGCGGAGCGCGCGCTACCTGCGCGCGCGCACCGGCGACTGGCTGGCCGAGATCGGCCGCATCTCGATGATGATCGGCGAGATGCTCACGACCGGCGTGCAGCGCCTGCCGTCGCTGACGCTGGTCGTCCAGCAGATGGCCGCGATCGGCGTGGATTCGCTGTGGCTCGTGACCGTCGTCAGCGTGTTCACGGGCGCGGTGGCGGCGGTGCAGGCGGCGTACCAGTTCACGTCGGTCGTGCCGCTCAAGTTCCTGAGCGCGGTGATCCTGCGCTCGGTCGTGATCGAGCTCGGCCCCGTGCTCACCGCGCTCGTGATCGGCGGGCGCGTGGGCGCCTCGATCGCGGCGGAGCTCGGCACCATGAAGGTGACCGAGCAGATCGACGCGCTGCGCGCGATGGGCATCAACCCGGTGCGCTACCTGGTGGCCCCGCGCGTGATCGCGGCGGTGGTGATGCTGCCGATCCTCACCATCTATGCCGACGCGATCGCGATCTTCGGCGGCTGGGTGGTGGCGACCACCTCGGTGGGCGTGCCGTCCCCCACGTACCTGCAGGGGCTGCGCGAGTTCTTCTATCTGAAGGACATCTTCTCGGGAATCCTGAAGGCGGTGTTCTTCGGCGGCATCATCGGCACGATGGGCTGCTACAGCGGATTCCAGACCGAGGGCGGCGCCGAGGGCGTTGGCAAGGCCACCACCAGCGCGGTGGTCAGCTCGTGCGTGCTGGTGCTGGTGCTCGACTACATCCTGGCCACGGTGCTGTTCCGGGTGGTGTTCAAGTGATCGAGATCCGCGACCTGGCCAGGCAGCTCGGGGGCAGGCGCGTGCTCGACGGTGTCGACCTGGACGTGCAAAAGGGCGAGACGCTGGTGGTGCTGGGCCCGAGCGGCACCGGCAAGAGCGTGCTGCTCAAGCACATCATCGGCCTGATGCAGCCCGACCGCGGCTCGATCAAGATCGACGGCGAGGAGATCGTGGGCGTGCGGCCGAACGAGATGGATCGCGTGCGCTCGCGGTTCGGCATGCTGTTCCAGAGCGCGGCGCTGTTCGATTCCATGACGGTGGGCGAGAACATCTCGCTGCCGATGCTCGAGCACGACCGCGCGATGAGCGCCGACGAGCGCGAGCGACGCGTGCGCGAGCGGCTGGAGTGGGTGGGACTCAAGGGCGTCGAGAACATGAAGCCGGCGTCGCTGTCGGGCGGCATGCGCAAGCGCGTCGGGTTGGCGCGCGCGCTGGCGCTCGATCCCGAGTACATTCTGTACGACGAGCCCACGACCGGGCTCGACCCGATCATGTCGGACGTCATCAACCAGCTCATCCGCGACCTGCAGGCGCAGCTCGGCGTGACCTCGGTGGTGGTGACGCACGACATCAAGAGCGCGAACGAGGTCGCCGACCGCATCGTGCTGCTGTACCAGGGAAAGGTGATGTTCTCGGGCACCCCCGAGGAGACCGCGACCACGCAGGATCCGATGGTGCGTCAGTTCCTGGCGGGCTCGAGTCGCGGGCCGATCCAGCCGGTGTAGGCGCCCGAACCCGGCGGTGTAGGATGCAGGGCTGGGACGCGCCGCATCGGGAGGCGCCGGGCGGATTCGGAGCCGGCGCGGGGTGGGCCGTGCCGTCCGTCACCAAGGAGGCAGGTTGAGCCGCAAGACCGAGATCCAGGTCGGCGTCACCGTGCTGCTCGCGATCGCCGTGCTGCTGTGGGGGATCGCGTGGCTCGGCTCGTTCGCGCGCTCGATGGGCCAGCAGACCTGGCACGTGCAGTTCCCCGACGCCGCCGGGCTCGCCGAGGGCAACGAGGCGCAGGTGAACGGTGTGCGCAACGGCGCGGTGAAGAAGCTGGCGCTGGCCGGCGATCACGTGATGGTGGACCTGACGCTGTCCAAGGACATCAAGCTCACGAAGCGCAGCCACGTCCTGATCCGCAACGTCGGGCTGATGGGCGACAAGGTGATCGCGGTGATCTACGACCCGCGCGGGGAGCTGTGGTCGCCGGCCGACACGATTCCGGGGACGGTGGAAAAGGGGCTGCCGGAAGTGATGGCCGAGCTGGGCGGCGCCACCGGCGGCATCACCGCGATCTCGGCGCAGCTCGACAGCATCGCCGTGGCGATGAACGCCAACGGCGGCATGCGCAAGACCGTCGCCAGCATGCGTTCCACGGCCGAGCAGCTGAGCGCGATGGTGGCGGAGAACCGCGCCTCGCTGAAGACCACGCTCGCCAACTTCGCCGCGACCTCGCGCACCACCCGGGACCTGGTGGTGGGACGTGAGACACAGATGCGCTCGACGATCGATCACTTCCAGGCCGCGGCCGAGAACCTCGACCGCCTGACCGGCCGGCTCGACTCGCTGCGCGCCTCGATCCAGACCACGGCCAACAAGCTGGACCAGGGACAGGGCACGCTCGGCATGCTGATGAAGGACGACCGGCTGTATCGCCGGCTCGACGCGTCGGTGGCCGACCTGCAGAAGCTCATCAACGACGTGAAGGCGCAGCCCAAGAAGTACTTCAAGTTCTCGGTGTTCTAGTCGACGATCCGCCCCCGCGCGGCCGCCGGCGCCGGCCGCCAGGAGAGAACGATGGCCAAGGCGCGCACGACGCGCTCCCCCCGTTCGACGTTCCACTGCTCGGCGTGCGGCAACGAGCAGCCGCGCTGGTTCGGGCGCTGCCCGGCGTGCGGCGCGTGGAACACCGCAGTCGAGACCACGGCCGCCCTGGCGACGGCGGTGCCGGGACGCGCCACGCGCGCGCGCTGGGCGCCGGCATCGGGGGCGCCGGGCGCGGGCGGCCCCCGGCCGCTGGCCGCGGTCGAGCTCGAGCACGTGCGGCGCATGGCCACCGGCCAGCGCGAGCTCGACCGCGTGCTGGGTGGCGGCATCGTCCCGGGCTCGCTCGTGCTGGTGGGCGGCGATCCCGGAATCGGCAAGAGCACGCTGCTGCTGCAGCTCGCGATCACGCTGGCGGGCGCCGGGCGGCGCGTGCTGGTCGTGTCGGGCGAGGAGAGCGTCGAGCAGGTGCGCATGCGCGCCGGACGGATCGGCGCCATCCCCGAGTCGCTGCTGGTGCAGGCCGAGACCGATCTCGAGGCCGTGCTCGAGGCGGCCGCGCAGGTGCGCCCCGACGTGCTGGTGGTGGACTCGATCCAGACGCTGGCGCGCGGCGATCTCGAAGGCGGCCCGGGGTCGGTGACGCAGGTGCGCGAGTGCGGGCTCGCGATGCTGCACTACGCCAAGGGCTCGGGCGCGGCCGTGTTCCTGGTCGGGCACGTCACCAAGGAGGGCGCGGTCGCGGGTCCGCGGGTGCTGGAACACATGGTGGATGCGGTGCTCTATCTCGAAGGCGAGCGCTACCAGCATTACCGCGTGCTGCGCGCCGCCAAGAACCGCTTCGGCTCCACGAACGAGCTCGGCGTGTACGAGATGCAGGACAGCGGCCTCGCCGAGGTGAGCAACCCGAGCGAGGCGTTCCTCACGTCGGGCGCGCGCGGCGATCCCGGCGTCGCGGTGGTGGCGAGTCTCGAAGGCACGCGCCCGCTGCTGGTCGAAGTGCAGGCGCTGGTTGCCACGTCGTTCTACGGCACGCCACAGCGCGTGACGCACGGCTTCGACGCCCGCCGCCTGGCGGTGCTGCTGGCGGTGCTCGAGCGCCGCGTGAACCTGAAGCTCGGTCGTCACGACGTGTTCGTCACCATCACCGGCGGTCTCACGCTGGACGAGCCGGGCTGCGATCTCGGCGTGGCGCTGGCGGTGGCCTCCTCGTTCCGCAACCGGCCGGTGCTGGAACGCACGCTCGCGGTGGGCGAGGTGAGCCTGTCGGGCGAGGTCCGTCGCGTGTCGCGCATCGAGCCGCGCGTGCGCGAGGCGGCGCAGCTCGGGTTCATGCGGGTGGCGGTGCCGCGCGTGCAGGCGGACGATGCGGTGGCCGCGGGCGCGCCGGGCGTGCAGATCGTGCCCGTCGCCACGCTGCGCGAGGGCGTCGACCAGCTGCTGGGCGCCAGGGCCGAGCGCGCGGAGCCGCTCGATGCGCCGGCGCGCGAGCCGCGCCCGCTGTCGGGCGCGACGCCGCGGTGAGCGCCGGCGCCCGCGCGCTCCATCCGCGCGCCGCGCAGGTGCAGCGCGCGCTCGAGCAGGCCGGCTTCGGCTGGCGCGTGTTCGAGCTCGGGATCCCGGTGCGCACCGCGGCCGATGCCGCGCGCGCGGTGGGCTGCGAGGTGGGCCAGATCGCGAAGTCGCTCGTGTTCCGCGGCGCGCGCTCGGGCGATCCGATCCTGGTGGTGGCGAGCGGCGCGCATCGCGTGGACGAGGCGCGCGTGGCCGCGCTGGTGGGCGAGCCGCTCGAGCGCGCGACGCCGGACTACGTACGCGAGGCCACGGGCTACGCGATCGGCGGCATCCCGCCGCTCGGCCACGCGCGCGCGATGACGGCGCTCGTGGACGAGGCGCTGCTGCGGCACCCGCGCATCTGGGCCGCGGCCGGCCATCCGAATGCGCTGTTCGAGCTGGATCCCGGCGACCTGGCGCGCATGACCGGCGGCCGCGTGGCCGCGGTGGCGCCCGCGCCCTCGGATGCCGGCGAGGCGCGCGCGTGAGCGTGGCCGCCATCCTGCTGTGTGGCGGCAGCGGCGCGCGGCTGGGGCTCGAGGTCGCGAAGCCGCTCGTGCCGCTGGCCGGCCGGCCGCTGTTCGCGTGGAGCCTGGAGGCGCTCGAGCGCTGCAGCGCGATCGATCACATCGTCGTGGTGGGCCCGGTCAAGCCGCTGCGCGACGCGGCGGCCGCGTGCGGCCTGGCCGCGGCCAAGGTGATGGCGTGGGGAGCGGGCGGCCGGGAGCGGCAGCAGTCGGTGGCGCGCGGGCTGGCGGCGCTGCCCGCGGACGCCGAGATCGTGGCCGTGCACGATTGCGCGCGCGCGCTGATCGAGCCGGCGCTGATCGCGCGCGTGGTGCTCGAAGCGCGCACGCACGGCGCCGCGATCGCCGCGATCGCGCTCGACGACACGCTCAAGCGCGGCACGCTCGCGCGCATCGAGGCCACCGTGCCGCGCGCGCACCTGTGGCGGGCGCAGACGCCGCAGGTGTTCCGCCGCGACTGGTTCGAGGCGGCGCACGCGCAGGCGGTCGGGCACGCGACCGACGACGCCGCGCTGGTCGAGGCGCTCGGACACCCGGTGGCGCTGGTCGATGGCGATCCGGTCAACTTCAAGATCACGGCCGCGCGCGACCTGGCGCTGGCCGAGGCGTGGCTCGAGGCGCGCGAGGCGCGCGCGACGACGGGCGGCGGCGCGCGATGAGCATGCGCGTCGGGATCGGCTACGACGTGCACCGCACGGCGACCGGGCGGCCGCTCGTGCTCGGCGGCGTGCGCATCGAGAGCGACTGGGGGCTCGAGGGTCACAGCGACGCCGACGTGCTGTGCCATGCGATCGCGGATGCGATCCTGGGCGCGGCGGGGCTGGGCGACCTGGGCGCGCACTTTCCGCCCGGCGACCCGCGCTGGAAGGACGCGTCCAGCCTCGAGATGCTGGGCGCGATCCGCCAGATGCTGGAGACGCGCGGCGCGATGCTGGTCAACGTGGACGCGATGCTGATCGCCGAGGCGCCACGCCTGGCGCAGTACCGCGCGCAGATGATCGAGCGCATCGCGCAGCGGCTGCGCGTGCCCCCGGACCGGATCTCGCTGAAGGCGACGACGAACGAGCTGCTGGGATTCGTGGGCCGGCGCGAGGGCCTGGCGGCGATGGCGACGGCGCTGGTGGAGGTGGCGGGTGATGGCTGAGAGGCGAGTGCGGCGGGTGGAGCGCGCGGCGTGCGGCCGGTGAGGCGTCACGATGTCCCGCCGCCGATCACCGACGCGGCGGATGTCATGGAACGGACATGCAAACTCGCGCCAGCGCGGGTTCAGCCGCGCGTCACCGCGCGGGAGCGTCGAGAACATCGCGCCCGAGCCGTTCACGCATGCGGATGGAATGGGTGGCGCCCCGCCCGCTGCCGCTCGTGTCCCACGGGCCCGCGGCTTGCGTCGGCACGCTGGCGAGCGCTTAAATCCACGATTCCGCCGCCCGCGCATGCAGAATGCGGATGGTGCGTCGTAACACGATCGGAGTTCGCATGAAGGTGGCGTTGCTGATGGGCGGTCGTTCGGCGGAGCGCGAGATCTCGCTGCGCACGGGGCGCGGGGTGGCGCAGGCGCTGCGCAACCTCGGGCACGAGGTCACGGCGGTGGACGCGGCCAACGGGCGGCTGCTGCCGGCGGGTGACGAGGAGCGCGCGGCGCTGCCGGCGGCGGAGATCGAGCACCTGCCGGTGTCGGCCACGAGCGCGCTGGCGCAGGCCTCGGCGGTCAATCATGCGGACGTCGTGTTCCTCGCGCTGCACGGCGGCGCGGGGGAGGACGGCACGATCCAGGCGCTGCTCGACCTGGCGGGCAAGCCGTACACCGGGTCGGGCGTGCTGGCGAGCGCGCTGGCGATGAACAAGGCAATGTCGAAGCAGTTGTTCGAGCACGCGGGGATTCCGACGCCGAAGTGGCGGCTGCTGTCGGCGGGGGACACGCCGGGCGAGATCGACGTGGCGGCGCTGGGTGGCTACCCGCTGATCGTGAAGCCGAACGCCGAGGGCTCGACCGTGGGACTCACGGTGGTGACCGAGCCGGACGATCTGCCGGCGGCGATCGAGGAGGCGGCGCGCCACGGCGCCGAGGTGCTGATCGAGCAGTTCATCCCGGGGCGCGAGCTGACGGTGGCGCTGCTCGGGGACGAGGCGCTGCCGATCGTCGAGATCTGCCCGAAGAGCGGGCACTACGACTACGAAGCGAAGTACACGGCCGGACGCAGCGAATACTTCTGCCCGGCGGATCTGCCGGAGCCGCTGGCGCGGCGCGTGCAGCAGCTCGGGCTGCGCGCGGCGCAGGTGCTCGGCTGCCGCGGCGTGTCGCGCGTGGATTTCCGGCTGGACCCGAGCAACGAACCGTACTGTCTCGAGGTGAACACCATTCCCGGGATGACGCCCACGAGCCTGGTCCCGATGGCGGCCAAGGCGCGTGGCATGTCCTACGACGCACTGGTGGGGCGCATGCTCGACCTCGCCATGGCGGAGTGGCGCCGGCGTCGCGCCACCCCTCATTCCAAGGAGCCTGCACGACCATGAGCCCGCGCCTGAAGACACGTCCTGTCTCCCGAGTTCGCCCGGCGCCCGCGAGCCGGAATGGCGGCGCCGCGCGCGCCGCGCGCAACGGCGGCGGCGCCCGGCCGGCCGCCAACGGGGATACGCGCGCGGCCACGCGCCGCGGCGGCGACGATTCGCTGCGATTCCTCCGTGATCTGGTCGACGCGCATGGCACGCCCGGCGACGAGGGGCCGGTGTTCGACGTGATGGCGAACCGGCTGAAGGGCGTGGGGCCGATCACGCGCGACAAGCTCGGCAGCTTCATCTGCGAGAAGAAGGGATCCGCCCGGGAGCCGAAGGTGATGCTGGCCGGGCACCTCGACGAGGTGGGCTTCATGGTGAAGTCGATCACCAAGGAGGGCTTCGTCAGGTTCCTGCCGCTGGGCGGCTGGTGGGGGCACGTCGTGCTGGCGCAGCGGCTGGTGGTGAAGACGCGGCGCGGCGACGTGATCGGCGTGGTGGGCTCGAAGCCGCCGCACGAGCTGCGCGAGGAGGATCGCAAGAAGGTGCTCGAGATCAAGGACCTGTATCTCGACGTCGGCGCGACCTCCGACTGGGACGTGCGCAAGCACCTCGACATCCGCCCGGGGGACTGCATCGTCCCGGAATCGAGCTTCACGGTGATGGCGAATCCCGACCTGCTGCTGGCCAAGGCGTGGGACAACCGGATCGGCTGCGCGCTGGCGGCGGAGACGGCGCGGCGGCTGCAGGGCGAGTCGCACCCCAACACCGTGTTCGCGGTGGCCACGGTGCAGGAGGAGGTCGGGCTGCGCGGTGCGCAGACCTCGGCGTTCAAGGTGCAGCCGGACGTGGCGTTCGCGCTCGACGTCGGCATCGCGCACGACACGCCGGGCACCGAGGGCGACGAGAAGCTGGGCGGCGGGCCGCTGATCGTGGTGTACGACGCGACGGTGATCCCCAATCGCCGGCTGCTCGATCTCGTCATCGACACGGCGAAGCGCATGAAGATGCCGCTGCAGTTCGAGGCGGTGGAGCGCGGCGGCACCGACGCGGGCCGCATCCACGTCACCGGGCAGGGCGTGCCGTCGCTGTCGCTGGGCGTGCCGGCGCGCTACATCCACAGCCACGTGAGCATCATCGACCGGCGCGACTTCGAGGCGACGGTGGACCTGCTCGCGGCGGTGGTGAAGCGGCTCGACCGCCGCACCGTCGAGTCGCTCGCCTGAACGGCCGCGTCGGAACGCCGTGGCGCCGGGTGTCCCGCCCGGCGCCACGGCTCGCGTCGTGACCCCGCCCGCCCCGTCGACGCGCACGCCGTTCGCGCTGTCGCCGGTGCTGCCCGAGACCGGCAAGCTCGCGGACATGGGCATCCGCATCGCGCTGACGATCGGCTTCGCGGTGCTGCTGCAGCAGGTGCTGAAGGTGCTGATCCGGCGCGGCGAGCGGTGGATCGTGCGCGCGGGGCACGGCGGGCCCGAGGCCGAGCAGCGCGCGCGCACGTTCGGCCAGATCGTGCGCAACGCCGCGGCGGCGCTGGTGTGGGCGTTCGCCGTGGTGCACTCGCTCGGCATCCTGGGCTGGAACGTGGCGCCGCTGCTGGCCGGGGCGGGAATCCTGGGCGTGGCGCTCGGGTTCGGGGCGCAGTACCTGGTGCGCGACCTGATCGCCGGGTTCTTCATCCTGATCGAGAACCAGTTCGCGGTCGGCGACACGATCGAGGTGAGCGGCGTGGCCGCCACCGTCGAGGCGCTGACGCTGCGCTTCACCCAGCTGCGCGACTTCAACGGCTACGTGCACTACGTTCCCAACGGCGAGATGAAGATCGTCACCAATCGCAGCCGCGGCTGGAACCGCGTGGCGGTGGACGTGCTGATCGCGGCCGATCAGGACCTCGATCCGGCGCTGGCGGTGTGCCGCGAGGTGGCGGACAGCATGAACCAGGACCCCGAGTGGCGCCGTCGGCTGCTGGAGCCGGTCGAGCTGTGGGGCGTGGAGTCGCTCGTGGGGCAGGAGGTTCAGGTGCGACTGGTGCTGCGCGCGCGGCCTGGCGGCGACGCGCAGTCCGCCGCGCGCGAGCTGCGCCGCCGGCTGCACTCGCGGCTGGCCGAGGCCGAGGTGCGCACGCGCTCGAGCGCGATCGCGATCGCCACGCTGCCGCCCACGGCCGGCCCGGCGTCCTCCGTTCCCGTTCCGTCGCGCGCGCCCGCCGCGCGCGCCCCGTCCGAGCCGCCGGCCTCGGTCGGCGGCGGCAGCCCCGGAGAGTGACGTGACGCTCAAGGTCTACGACACGATGCATCGCGAGAAGCGCGCGTTCGAGCCCGTGACGCCCGGACGCGTGGGCATGTACGTGTGCGGGATGACGGTGCAGGACAAGCCGCACGTCGGCCACATCCGCGCCTCGCTGTCGGGCGACCTGATGCGCCGCTGGCTGACGCACCGCGGCTTCGAGGTCACGTACGTCTACAACTTCACCGACGTGGACGACAAGATCATCGACCGCGCCAGCAGGGAGGGCGTCGCATACACCACCGTGAGCGAGCGCAACATCGACGCCTATCTGCGCTTCGCCGACCTGCACAACATCCGCCGCGCCACGGTGTACCCGCGCGCCACCGCGCACATCACGGAGATCCACGCGCTGATCGCGGCGCTGATCGCCAACGGCCACGCCTATCCGGCGCCGAACGGCGACGTCTACTTCCGCGTCCGCTCCAAGGCCGACTACGGCAAACTGTCGGGCCGCAACGTGGACGAGATGCGCGCCGGCGCGCGCATCGAGCCCGACGAGGCGAAGGAGGACCCGCTCGACTTCGCGCTGTGGAAGGGCGCCAAGCCCGGCGAGCCCGCGTGGGACAGCCCATGGGGCCGCGGGCGCCCGGGATGGCACATCGAGTGCTCGGCGATGAGCATGAAGTACCTGGGCGAGACGTTCGACATCCACGGCGGCGGCCAGGACCTGATCTTCCCGCACCACGAGAACGAGATCGCGCAGTCCGAGGCCGCCACCGGCAGGCCGTTCGCCAACTTCTGGACCGAGAACGGCATGGTGAACCTGGCGGGCGAGAAGATGTCGAAGAGCACCGGCAACCTGTTCTTCATCGAGGACATCGCCGGCCGGTTCGATCCCGAGGTGGTGCGCTACTACCTGCTGTCCACCCACTACCGGAGCCCGATCGAATTCAGCGAGGAGCGCCTGCAGGAGGCGGCCAAGCCGTACCGCTACCTGCGCCAGACGCTCGAGCGCTGCGACGTGTGGGCGGTGCCCGACGGGCCGCCGCCGGGCGGGGAGCTGGGTGCCTCCGTCGCCGCGGCGACCGCGGCGTTCGAGCAGGCGATGGACGACGACTTCAACAGCGCCGACGCGATCGGGCAGCTCAACATGCTGGCGCGCACCGTCAATCGGGCGCTGGACGACGGGCTCGGCAGCGAGGCGCAGGCGGCGGGCCGGGCGCTCCATCGATTGGGCGCGATCCTCGGGCTGTTCTGGAACGCCCCGAGCGGCGAGGGCTGGCCGGAGGACGTGCTGGCTCTGGTCGAGCAGCGCGAGGAGGCCCGCCGGACCCGGAACTGGGCCGAGGCCGACGCCCTGCGGAACCGGCTGCTGGAGCAGCATGGCGTGGTGGTGGAGGACGTGCGCGGGGAGCCGCCGCGACTCAAGCGCCGCTAGGCGCCCGGACCGTCGCCGTCCGGCCGCCGACGTCCGTCCCTCCGCCAGCTTTCGGGCGCCACCCGGCTGCCGGCATTGGGCCGCCACGGGTTCCGAGGCGTCACGGGACCGTGGGATCCGGGAAGCTCTCCTGGCCAACATTTCCTTGACCCGTCGCAACTTCCGGGTCTAGCCTCTTCGTGTGCACCGGGCCTCCCGCCGCGGCGCATTGGGCCAGGATCACCCCGTATCCAACCTGCCCCGATGCGCGCGCGAAACATCCCCTGCGGGTCTTGCATCCCAGGCCGGGTGCTTTCGTTGCAGCTTCTTCCTCGATGGAAGGGATCTCATGCATCGATTCTCGGTGAATCGTTGGTGGACCCTCATCGTGACGCTGGCGTTGTGTATCGCCTGCTCCGCGCGTCCCCGCGTCGTGCTCGCCGGTGGGAGCGATCCCAGTCAGTTCGGCGACCCGAGCGGAACGAACGAGGGGCAGGGCGACCCTGACGTCCCCGACAGCCCTGGCAAGCAGGGACTGCCTCGCGGACAGATGCGGCCGATCACGCACGTCAATTCCTTCTGGTGGCATTCCGCGGGTGACGGGATGAACCAGCGGAGCGTCCTGATGTGGCGTCTGCGCGTGCTGCGGTGGAGCCTGCAAACGTTCTTCGTGCGTTTCTAGCTTCCTGCTGTCGCAACAGTTGAGCCTCGGAGACACGGCGTGCCGAGTTACGACCGGAACGCGATCGCGCAACTCGAGGAACGTCTGGTGGTGGGCCCCGGCGCGGATGAAGCGCTGGCGGACCTCGAGATGCTCGCGGATCTCTACATGCAGGCGGACAGCTACGTGCCTGCACTGGAGACCATCGAGCGTCTGCTGACGCTCCCTGGAGCGCGCACCCTGTCGGCCGAGCGCCGTGCGGCGCTCGACAACAGGGCCATCGCCTGCCGCCTGGCGAAGGGAGATTGCCAGGGGGCGCTGGCGCACTGCCGCGAGGTGCTGCAGGACGAGGGCGGCATCGCCGCGACCGGCCTGCGCTCGCGGCTGCACCTGCAGTGCGCGGAGGCGCTGTTCCGGATCGGGCGGCTCGAAGACGCCCGCGAGGAGGCCCGCCGCGGCCTCGATCTCGCGGACGAATGCGGCGAGCTGGTGTTGTGCGCGCATGGCCTGAACCAGCTCGGGCGGATCCTCTATCGGCAGGGGGACCTGCTGCAGGCCCGGGATCTGTACGAGCAGGCGCTGGCGCTGTACCGCCGGCTCGGCGACGAATCCACGGCCGCATACGTCCGCAACAACCTCGGGCTGATCCACAAGAACCTGTGCGAGTGGCCGGCGGCGGCGGCGTGCCTGGAAGCGGCGCTCGACCAGCATCGCGCGGGCGGTCGGCTGCCGGCCTCCGCCAACACGCTGCTGAACCTCGGCATCGTCCACCAGAAGCGCGGCGCGTGGGACCTGGCGCTCGACTGCTATCTGCAGGCCGACGGCATCTACCGCCAGCTCGGCGACGCGCTGCGGCTGTCGCTCACCGGCATCGCGCTCGGCAACGTGGCGCGGCTGCAGCGCCGGTTCGAGGATGCCGCCACCGCGCTGCAGGGCGCGCTCGAACGCGCGCGCGCACAGGGCGCGATGCGCGAGGAGGTGCTGGCGCTCGAGTTCCTGGGCGAGCTCGCGGCCGACCGCGGCGAGCCGACCGCGGCGCTCGCGCACTACGACGACGCGCTCGCGCGCGCGCGGCGCGTGGCGGCCGAGGGCGATCTGGTGGTCGAGATCGAGCGCCGCCGCGCGGAGACGCTGTGCGCGCTCGGACGGCTGGACGAGGCCGACGAGGCATGCGCGCGCGCCCGCCGGCTCGCGCGTCAGACCGACGACCGCCTGGAGTACGCCCTCACGCACCGCGCGGCGGGCTCGATCGCGTGGGCGCGCGGGCAAAGGCTCGAGGCCGAGCAGGGCTGGTCCAGCGCCGCGCAGCGGCTGGGCGAGTGCCACGAGCGCTACGAGCTGGCGCGCACGCTGCTGGTGTCCGGTCTGCACGCGCGCGACGCGCGCACCGGGCGCCGGCAGCTCTACCGCGCCGGCGCGCTGTTCGCAGAGCTGGGCGCGGCGTGGTGGCTCGAGCACACCGAGGAGGCGATCGAGCGACTGCAGTCGGGCGAGCCGGCGGCGGTGGCGCCGGCCGGAGCGCCCTCGACCCTCGGCCGTCGCAACCGCGCGCCGCGGCTCGTGGCGTGCTCGCCCGCGATGCAGCGCGTGGAGGCGCTCGCCCGGCGGGCGGCGTCGACCGATCTGTCGGTGCTGATCACGGGCGAGACCGGCACCGGCAAGGAGCTGATCGCGCGCACGATCCACATGCTGTCGACGCGCTCGGCGGGCCCGTTCCTGGCGCTCAACTGCGGCGCGCTGCGGGCCGACCTGGCGCTGTCGCAGCTGTTCGGCCACCGCAAGGGTGCATTCACGGGCGCGCACGCCGACGGCATCGGGCTGGTGGAGGCGGCGCACGGCGGCACCCTGTTCCTGGACGAGGTCGGCGAGCTGCCGGCGGACGTGCAGGTGACGCTGCTGCGGTTCCTCGAGAGCGGCGAATACCTGCGCCTGGGCGAGACGCGCGTGCGGCGCGCCGACGTGCGCGTGATCGCGGCCACCAACCGCGAGCTGCGCGGCCTGGACGGCGAACGGCTGTTCCGCCGCGACCTGCTGTTCCGGCTGAACGAGATCGAGATCCGCGTGCCCGCGCTGCGCGAGCGCGCCGACGATCTGGTCCCGCTGGCCAGGCACTTCCTGGCGTTCTACGGCGGTATGGACGGACCGCGGCTGTCGCCCGGGTCCGAGGCGATGTTGCGCACCTGGTCGTGGCCCGGCAACGTGCGCGAGCTCGAGAACGTGATGAAGCGCATCGCGGCGCTCCACGCGGGAGAGGCCGAGCTCGATGCCGAGACCCTGCTGCCGTTCTTCGGCCAGGTGGAGGAGCGCCGCAGCGATCCGCGCGAAGACGAGCGGCGCGCGATCCTGTCGGCGTTCGAGCGGGCGCGCGGCAACAAGAGCCGCGTGGCCGAGCTGCTCGGCGTGAGCCGCAAGACGCTCTACGCGCGTCTGAAGCGCCTGCAGATCGTCCTTCCGTAATCCTCGCCTTCGCGACGAGCGCCGGGTCACTTCGGTGGCCCGGCGCAACTGTTACCCCTGTCACCTTGCGGTAACACTGAGTTCAAATGCTTGCTTCGCTATGGATTACGTCGCGAGAACAGGGTCTGCAAGTGTTACCTGCTCGGTAACAAATTCGTGACTCGTCGACGTCGGAGAATGAGTCGAACGAATGCGCCCGAATGTCGAACCGGGTACGAACATTGGGGTTGCAGCGCTATCTCCAGCCCCGCGCGTCAGTGGCATGACGGATGCTAGGTATCGGAGATGGATACGGGAAGTAGCACCCGCTTATCCGAGCAGTCGGATCCGGGGTTCGCGGGGGAACGAATCCCGGTCCTCAGGCGACCGGTGCACGAGTCGCACCTCCATCGCAGCATTCGGTCGCCCGAGGATTCGTCGCAGCGGAAAGCGTCGCAGTGGCAGTACCGGCTCGTACCCGCAAGCTGTTCGAGTTCACCAACCAGAGAGGGGTGAGAGCAGCTCGATTCGGTCGGTGATGTTCAGTTGGTGAGCAGTTCGACTAAAAATCAAATACGCCCGGTCAACGAAGCCGGGAGGGCAAAGGGGTTCATCCCGGTCACTCCTCGTCCTCTCGGGAAAAGGCAACCTCTGATGCTAGAGGTTGCCTTTTCACTTTCCGTCCCAAGCGCTGGCGTTCCGCTGCCCCGCGGCTGAGGACGGCTCCGTATTTACACGCAGGAAGCGCAGATGCTAGGTTGCGCGCCATGACCAACAAGCCAACGGGCGTCGCAACCCGCCCGCTTTCGATCGTCGCGGCCGCGATCGTGGTCGTGGCGTTGGGCAATGCCCTCCTCGTCGGTTGCGGCGGGGGGAACAAGAGCAGCGATAATTCCAGCAGCACCCCCAGCAGCTCGACTCCGGCGGCCACGGCGCCGGGCGACACCGGCGCGGCGGCGGGCGGGGCGACGGCGGCGACGCCGGCGGGCTTCGATCCGGCCGCCACGTTCCAGCAGAAGTGCTCGCCCTGCCACGGCCCGCAAGGGCGCGGCGATGGTCCGGCGGGCGCGGCGCTCAATCCGCACCCGCGCAATTACCACGACAAGGCATACATGGCCACGCGCACCGACCAGGAGCTGCACGATTCGGTGTTCAACGGCAAGAGCCAGATGCCGGCGTGGGGCAAGACCGGCCAGCTCACCGACGCCCAGGTGTGGGCGATGGTGAAGTACGTGCGGCAGCTCGGCTCGACGCCCTGAACGAACTCCCGCATCTCCCGGCGCCCGGAGCGATCCTCCGGGCGCCGTTCGTTTTCGGCGGCGTTGACGCCCGCGGGCGCGCTCTCTAACTTCGCCCGACGCGCTGGCGTAGCTCAACTGGTAGAGCATCTGATTTGTAATCAGGAGGTTGGGGGTTCGAGTCCCTTCGCCAGCTTGATCGCGCCCTGGCGCCTGCGCGCTAGGGCGCGCGCCAGTTCTGGTCGAGGGTGATCGACGATGACGCGGCCCCGGCGAGCATGCGATCCACCAGGATCCGCTGCCCGTCGGCGCTCGCGTCGTATGGCGCATCGAGGGAATCGAGCGGCCGCATGTCGGTCTGGAACAGCGGCCGCGGCTGGCCGATCGCGACCGGCGGTCCGGGCGAGAACGTGACGCTCATCAGCCGCAAATCGTTCGTCACGTAGAACAGCTCGCGGCCGTCCGCGCGCCACACCCCGGCGGCGCCTCCGCCGGTCGACACGCGCCACTTCTCGCCGCCGTCCGGAAACCGGCTGACGTAGACCTCGCGCTCGCCGGTTTCATCGGAGGTCCATGCGATCCAGCGCCCGTCGCGCGACAACCGTGCCTGGCCGTCGTCGAACGCTCGCGCCAGCCACGGCGTGGTGCGGCCGGTGTCGAGCGACAGCACGGACAGGCTCCCGAGCATGGCGCCGCTGCCGCTCGGGTGCCCCAGCATCACCACCAGCGAGCGCCCGTCGGGCGTGACGTCGAGCGGCGCCGCGATCGTGGTGCTCGGCAGCAGCCTCTGGTCGCCGCCGGCGCCCGACGCCGGCCTGGCGTGCACGTCTCCCTGTCCGCGCGCCCCCGCCTGCGACATGAAGAACACGCGGGCATCGTCCGCGGACCAGACCGGCGAGCCCTCGTGCGCCGGATCGAACGTGAACCGGTCGCCGATGCCGCGCGCGACGTCGTAGATCCAGACGTCGCCGTTGCCGCTGGCGGAGTCGAGCAGGATCTCCGCCACGTGCCGGCCGTCGTGCGACAGACGGGGCGAGTAGATGTAACCGGGCGGCCCGATCGCGCCCTGCACCCGTCCGGCACGATCGAACCACGTGAGCTGCGACAACTCGGCGCTGCCGCCGTGCAGATAGGCCGCGACGCCGGTCGCGGAGGCCGAGAACGATCCGCACAGCAGCTCCGCATCGCCCACCACCTGGTCCGCCACGCGCTCCGGCTCGCCCGCCACCTGCAGCGCGCGCGGATCGAAGCGTTGCGACCACAGCGCGCCGGCGCGGAAGTACAGCAGCCGTCCGTCGCCGGCGGGAACGGCGTGCGTCACGTCGCGCAGCACCAGGTGGACCTCGTGCGGCGCCGCCACGTCCCCGACGTACAACGACGAGCGTGGCCCGTTGCCGATGCCGAACAGCGACAGGAACAGGAAGTGACGGCCGTCCGGCAGCCACTGGGGCCACGCCTGCCAGTCCGACACCGGGCCCAGGCCCGCCTCCTCGACCGGGGTCGCCGTGCCACCGCCGGCGGGCACGCGGTTGATCACCGAGCCCATGCGCCTGGCGAACAGGATGGTGCCGTCACGTCCCCACGATCCGCCGCCGGGCCAGATCGCGTCGGCCAGGACCTGCGGAGATCCGCCCGCCAGCTCGATTCGCTGCAGCTTGCCGTTGGCGAAGAATCCGAGGCTGCGCCCATCGGGCGACCAGAACGGGCTCGAGGCGCCGTGCGTGCCGTCCAGCGGCCGCGCGGTCGGGCTGTCGAGCGCCCGCACCCACAGGCTGGCGTTGCCGGCGGAATCCGCGGCCACGAACGCGAGCTGGCGTCCGTCCACCGACAGCGCCATCGGCCCATGGCCGGGCACGAGCCGGGCGCCCGGCGGCGGATCGATCGCCGACACCACGCGCGCGCCGGGCCGCGCCCCACGCCCGGCGAGCAGCGCGCCCAAGGCGACCAGCGCGACCGCGGCGACCAGGCCGGCGGCCCAGCGCAGCGCCGCGCCACGACGCGGCGCCACTGGCGCGGAGACCGCGCGCGGCGCCCCGGCGATCCACCGCAGCTCGCGCGCCAGGTCGAGCGCGCTCTGCCAGCGTTCGTCCGGGTCCTTGGCGAGGCACACGTGCACCGCACGCTCGAGCGCGGGCGGCACGTCGGGCGCCACGCTCGCGAGCGGCGGGGGCTCGTCGTTCAGCACCGCGTACAGCGTCGCCACCGCCGTGTCGCCCTGGAACGCGCGCCGTCCGCTCGCGGCCTCGTACAGCAGTGCGCCGAGCGCGAACAGGTCGGAGCGCGCGTCCGCCGGCGCCCCGCGCACCTGCTCGGGGGCGAGGTAGCCGACCGTGCCGAGGATCGCGCCGCGCTCGGTCCCGATCGTGAGCGTGCGGCCGTCCTCGGCCAGCAGCCCGCCCGTCTCGGGCAGCGTGAGCCGGGCGAGGCCGAAATCCACGAGCTTGGCGCCGGACTTGGTCACCATCACGTTGGCAGGCTTCAAGTCGCGGTGCACGACCCCGGCGCGATGCGCGCGGTCGAGCGCATCGGCGATCTGGGCGCCGAGCTTGAGCACTTCCGGCACCGGCAGCCGGCCGCGCGCCAGCCGGTCGGCCAGCGATTCGCCTTCGATCAGCTCCATCACCAGGTAGCGGCTGCCGGCCTCGCCGCCCACGTCGAACAGCGTGCAGATGTTGGGGTGCTGGAGCGACGAGACCAGCCGCGCTTCGCGCTCGAAGCGGGCCTGGGCATCCGGATCGGCGGACAGCCGCGCCGGCAGCACCTTGATCGCGACCTCGCGCCCGAGGCGCGTGTCGCGCGCGCGATGGACTTCGCCCATGCCGCCGGCCCCGAGCGGCGCGAGGACTTCGTAGGGGCCCAGAAGCGTGCCCGAGGGGATCGGCATCGCCGGCAGTCTAGTGCAAGGCGTCGGCGGGCATGAACGCGCGCGTCCCGGCCCGCGCGGGCGGTCGGGGCTAGCGCGCGGGGGAGCCGGATCGGCGGCGGGAGGCGAGCAGCTTGATCAGCTCGAACCCCGCCGTGCTGCCGGCCGCGGCCGCCACGCATACCGCGAGATCCCCCGGGTGCAGCGTCGAGAACCGGAACACCTCGCGCACCGCGGGCACGTACAGCGCGATCAGCAGGAACGCCACGGCGCCGCCCATCACCCACCACAGCGCCGCGTTCGGCGAGCGGATCGTCGCGGCGATCGGGCGCGAGCGCGAGCGGTTGGCCAGGATCAGCGCGAGGTTGCCGAGCACGAGCGTGGTGTAGGTGATCGCCCGCGCGTCGGCTTCGCCCTGGCGGCGCAGCAGCGCCACCACGTAGACGATCACCGCGCCGGCCGCCAGCACCGCGCCCTGCAGCATCCCCTGCAGCAGCCAGCGACGGCTGAACAGCGGCCGCCCGGGCGGGCGCGGGGGACGGCGCATCAGGTCCGCGTGCTCGGGCTCGGCCTCGAACACGATCGAGCACGCCGGGTCGATCACCATCTCCAGGAACACGATGTGCACCGGCAGCAGCACCAGCGGCCAGTTCAGCACCACCGGGATCAGCGACATCGCCGCGATCGGCACGTGGATCGCGAGCACATAGGTGAGCGCGCCGGCCAGGTTCTCGTAGATGCGCCGGCCGAGGCGGATGGCGCCCACGATCGACGCGAAGCTGTCGTCCAGCAGCACGAGGTCGGCGGCCTCGCGCGCCACGTCCGTGCCGCGCCCGCCCATCGCGATCCCGATGTCGGCGGCGCGCAGCGCGGGCGCGTCGTTCACGCCGTCGCCGGTCATGGCGACCACGGCGTCGTGGCTGCGGAACGCGTGGATCAGGCGCAGCTTCTGTTCCGGCACGACGCGCGCGAACACGTCGGCGCCGGCGATCGCGCGGCGCAGCGCGGCATCGTCGAGCGCGTCGATGTCGGCGCCCGTGATCGCCATGTCGGCGTTCGCGAGCCCGATCGCGCGCGCGACGTGCCGGGCGGTCGCGGGATAGTCGCCGGTGATCATCACGATGCGGATGCCGGCGCGCCGGCATTCCTCGATCGCCTCCGGCACCCCCGGGCGCACCGGATCGGCGAGCGCGACGAGCCCGAGCAGCTCGAACGGCATCCCGCTCACGTCGTCGGGCAGCGGGCGCGCGGGATCGAGCCGACACCCGCCGACCGCGAGCACCCGCAGCCCGCGCCCCGCCATGTCATCCGCGGCCGCGAACCACGGCGCGCGCTCCGGCCCGGGCACGCGGCACACGGCCAGCACGTCCTCGGGCGCGCCCTTCACGGCCGCGATGCATGGCCCGTCCCCGGCGGGGCGCCACGCGTTGGCCACCGCGCGCCAGCGCTCGCTCAACGGGTACTCGCGCGCCAGCTCCCAGTCGGGGTGCAGGTGCTCGGTCCCGCCGAGCTGGCGCGCGCCCAGCTCGGCGAACGCGCGCTCCATGGGATCGAACGCCTCGCGGCGGCTGGCGAGGATGCTGTACTCGATCACCGCGTGCGCGGCCTCGGGCAGGAGGGCCGCGGGGGCATCGAGATCGAACCGCCGCCCGTCCGCGAACACGGCGGCGACCGACATCTGGTTGAGCGTGAGCGTGCCGGTCTTGTCGACGCACAGCACCGAGGCGGCGCCCAGCGCCTCGATTGCCGCGACGCGACGCGTCAGCACCTGCCGGCGGGCGATGCGCCATGCGCCGAGCGCGAGGAACACCGTGAGCACCACCGGGATCTCCTCGGGCAGCATCGAGATCGCCATCGTGAGCCCGGCGAGCACGCCGTGCAGCCAGTCGTCGCGAAGCAGCCCGTACAGCACGGCCACGATCCCGCACAGCGACAGGCCGATCACGGCGAAGGTGCGCACCACGCGGCCGGATTCCTGCTGGACGCGCGAGCGCCGGGTGTCGGGCGACAGCAGCGTGCGGCCGATGCCGCCAAGCCGCGTCCGGGCCCCGGTCGCGACCACGCGCGCCATGCCCTGCCCGGCCACCACCAGTGTTCCGGAGAACACCGATGAGGCAATCTCCGCGGCGACGGCGGCCACGCGCTTCTCGACGGGGATCGACTCCCCGGTCAGGAGCGATTCGTCGATCGAGAGATGGAGCGACGACATCAGCGCGCCGTCCGCCGGGACGCGATCGCCTTCCTGCAGCACCACCAGATCGCCGGGCACCACCTCGCGCCCCGGCACCCGCACGCGCCGTCCGTCGCGCACCACCAGCGCGCGCGGGCTCGACAGATCGCGCAGCGCCTCCAGCGCCCGTTCGCTGCGCCGCTCCT
>DASSIN010000199.1:0-30832 GCA_035691845.1 Candidatus Eiseniibacteriota bacterium
GGAACAGCCACGCGCGGCGCAGCTCGCGGCGCGCGTCGCGGGGACGGTCCTCGCGCAGGCACGCGATCGCGAGCTTGTAGCTCGCCACCGCGCAGCGCCGCCGCGCGCGGGCGCGCAGCGCGCGCGGCAGCGCGGCGTCCGCGGCCAGCCGGCCGAACACGACGATGTCACCCTCCAGGCGCCGCTCGCGATCGCGCGTGAGGCCGCCCGGCCGGTGCTGGTAGCGCACCAGCGCCCGCGCCGAGGCCGTGGCCGGCGCCGTGCGCGCCAGCCGGATCCACAGGTCCACGTCCTCGGCGTGCGTGAGCGAGGCGTCGAAGCCGCCCAGCCGCTCGAGCAGATCGCGGCGCACGACCACCGACGAGGTGAGGATGAAGTTGACCTCGATCAGCTCCGCCACCGGCCGGCCGAGGTAGGGTTCGCGCAGCTCGGCCCAGGTCGCGAGCCACGACGGCTGCAGCTCGCCTGCTAGCGTGCGGAACGCGCCGTCGCTGAAGAACCAGCCGGCCGCGGGTGAGGCGGCCAGCTGCCGTGCCGCGACCGCGAGCTTGTCCGGGAACCACAGGTCGTCGGCGTCGAGGAATCCGATCCAGGCCGTGCGCGCCGCGCGCCAGCCCGCGTTGCGCGCCGCGCCGGCCGAGCCGAACTTCCCCTGCACCAGCGTCACGCGCTCGCCGAACCGCGACCGCAGCGCTTGCGTCGTGCCGTCGTGCGAGTCGTCGTCCACCACCACGACCGCCGCCGGCGGCACGCTCTGGGCCAGCGCCGATTCCACCGCGTCCACCACCTCGGGCAGCCCGTCGTGCGACGGGATCACCACCGTCAGCTCGGCGGGCGTCACGGCGCCACGCCCTCGCCCGCGTTCAGCACCACGCGCGCCGGGTCGTGCCGCACGTGCAGCACCGATTGCTTCACCCAGTCGGAGCGCATCAGCCGCCGCGCCGCCCAGCCCGGCAGCAGCGCCGCGCCCGCTGCCAGCGTGCGCCGCCCGGGCGGGCCGGCGTCCGCGGCGCAGCGCAGCAGCCCGCGCGCCTCGTGCTCGCGCCCGCCGCGCCACGCCGCGATCGCGAGATCGAACGACAGCGCCGCCGCGCGCTCGCGCGCGCCGCGTCGCACCGAAGGCGGCGCGGACGGCGACCCGGCCGCGAGCCGGCGCATCAGGGCGCAATCGTCGCGGGTGCGCGCCTCGAACGCGCGCGACAACGTGCCCGGGCCCGAGTAGTAGTCGACCAGCACGTCCGTCATCAGTCCGCCCGGGAACCGCGACGCCAGCCGCAGCCACAGATCGTAGTCGTGGGAGTACACGATCGCGGGATCGAGCCCACCCACCGCGTCGTAGGCCTCGCGCGACACCAGCATGGAGCTCATCAGCAGGAAGCAGCGGGTGGCGAGCGCCGGCAGCAGGTCGCCCACCAGCTCATGCGGTGGATCGAAGTACCCCGACAGCCACGACGCGCGCACCACGCCCGCCTCCGACACCAGCCGGCCGTCGCTGCCGAAGAACCGCACCTCGGGGTGCCGCTCGTGCCACGCGCGCTGGCGCGCCAGCTTGTCCGGGTGCCACAGGTCGTCGGCGTCCATGAACGCGATCCAGTCGCCGCGCGCGCGCTCGATGCCGACGCGCCGCGTGTCGGAGGCGTTGCGATGCGGCAGCCGCAGCACGGTGATGCGATCGCCGAACCGTCGCTCGATCACCTCCGGCGTGCCGTCGGTGGAGCCGTCGTCGCACACGATGACCTCGAGCGGTGGCTCGCTCTGCGCCAGCGCAGACTCCAGCCCGCGCTCGATGCACCACGCGGCGTTGTACGCCGCCAGCACCACGCTCACGCGCACGATGCATCCTTCGCCGCGGGCGCCGGCGGCGCGCCGATCAGCCCGCGCACCATCCGGGCCCAGCGCCGTCGCTCGGCGTCCGGCAGCCCGAACCGCCACGCCACCAGCGCGAACACGAGCCAGCACCCGAGCACCGCGGCCAACAGCGGCAGCACGCCCACCGGATGCCACAGCCGCTGCACCACCACGGCCGGCGCCACGAACGCCACCGTCAGCAGCGCCGGCTTGAGCCAGCCCTCCGCCAGATAGCGCGCCGGCGACAGCCGCAGCGCGCGCGTCGTGTACACGAACATCACGATACCGCCGATCAGCACCAGCGGCACGGCGGTGCCGAGCGCCACCCCCATGAGCCCGTACGGCTTGGCCCACAGCAGCGACAGGCCCAGGTTGGCGATCGCGGTGGCGAGCGACAGCGCCACCACGCCCCGGTGGCGGCTGACCCCGTACAGCACCGACGCCGCGGTCGCCTGCGGCAGGCTGACGAGCGTCGGCGCCGCCAGCAGCACGAGGATCGGCGCCGCCTGCACCGCCGCCGCGCGCCGGTCGGGCGGCACCCACGTCAGCAGCGCGTTCGATCCGAACACGATCAGCGCGAACAGCACCGGCCACGCCAGCAGGATGCTGTAGCGCGCGCCGGCCACCACCATCGCGTGCAGCGTGTCGTGCTCGCCACGCGTGTCCAGCTCGCTCGCGGTCGGCGCCAGCACGAAGCTCGCCCCGTACACGAGCGTGCGCGGAATGTCGACCAGCGTGGTGGCGAGCGAGAACGGCGTCACCAGTGCGGTGCCGAGCAGCGCCGCGATCACCAGCGCGTCGCTCTGGAAGTTGACGCGCTCGGCCACCGCGCCCAGCACGGCGAAGCTGCTGTAGGCGCCGAGCAGCTTGAGCTGCGGACGGCTGACGTGCGCCCAGCGGCCTTCGAGCCCCGGCACCAGCCGCCGCACCCACAGCCACGACAGCCCGTGGCCCAGCAGGTTCATCGCCAGCGACGCCCACGCCAGCCCCACGAGCCCCGTGCCCGCCTTCAGCACCACCACGAACAGCAGCGCGCGCAGCACGGTGACGGCGGTGCCGATGACGTTGGCGATGTCGTAGCGCTGCAGCCCCGACAGCGCGGCGCCGAACACGCCGAGCGGGAACCCGATCGCCAGCGACGCGCCCGCGATCAGCACCACCGCGCGCGCTTCGGGCATGCGGGCGGGATCGAGGTGCCGCAGCAGCAGCGGCAGCCCCGCCGCCGCGGCCACGGTGAGCGCCATCACGATCGCGCCCACGCCGGCGTACAGCAGCAGCGCGCTCGACACCGTGCGCCGCATGCCGTCCGCATCGCCGCGCGCGTGGTCGCGCGACAGGTAGCGCACCAGCGACGGCCGGATGCCCTGATCGAACAGCCCGAAGTACCCGGTGAGCGCGAAGATCGTGGCCCACAGCCCGTACTGGTCGGCGCCGAGCGCGTGCAGCAGGAACCGGGTGAGCGCGATGCCGATCAGCCCCGAGATCAGCGTGCGGCCGTAGTTCGTGACCACGTTGCGCAGCACGCGCACGCCGCGTCCGCCGGCCGGGAGCGCGGCGGGCGCGACCGGCACGACGGGTGCGGATGCGGCGGGCGGCACGGCGGACGCCGCCCCGGGATCGGGGCTCGCGCTCATCGGACGGAATTCGCGGATCGGATGGAACGCTTGTGACCGGCGGGGGTCGCGGCCCGGATCAGGCGCGCCGCCCCGTGCGGGCGCCGGGCGCGGCGCACGTGGATGGGCTCGGGAATCCGCGCATGGATCCGCCCGGGGATCCGCCCAGGGATCTGCTCAGGGATGTGCTCAGGGCTCCCCGCCCGCGGCTTCCGTCGAGTAGCCGTACGTCTCGGTGCGATAGCCATAGTAGGACGGCAGCACCTCCCCGACGTCGTTCATCAGCACGCCGATCACGTTGTCGCGCGCGTCGCGCTGCACCTTGACGCCGTACTCGGCCGCCTTGCGCACGGTGCTGCCGGCCTTGATCACGTACAGCACGCCCTCCACGGCGCGGCCGATGATCAGCGAATCGGGCACCGCCAGATTGGGCGCCGCGTCCACCACCACCGTGGCGTAACGGCGCGCGGCCTCCTGCAGGAACCACTCCACGGTGCCGATGTCCACCAGCTCGCCCGCCGGCCGCTCGGACTTGCCGGCCGGAAGGAAATCCAGCCCCGGCACCGAGGTGGTGCGCACGAAGCGTTCGTCGAACGTGTGCTGGCCCAGCATCTGCGCCACGCCCCAGCTCGACGACGGCAGCCCGAGCGCGCGGTGCAGCGACGGGCTGCGCAGGTCGAAGTCCACGAGCAGCACGCGCTCGTGCAGCTCGCGCGCCAGCGTGATCGCCAGCGAGGCGGCGGTGGTGGTCTTGCCCTCGCCGCGCGTCGCGCTCGTCACCAGCATGGTGCGCGGCAGCGAGCGCCCGCGCGTGCGCGCCAGCTTG
Organism: Candidatus Eiseniibacteriota bacterium; assembly: GCA_035691845.1. Lineage (GTDB taxonomy): Bacteria > Eisenbacteria > RBG-16-71-46 > RBG-16-71-46 > RBG-16-71-46 > DASSIN01. Next base: position 4,288 of record DASSIN010000199.1, read on the forward strand.
AGGAAGATGCGCCGGAACTCGAGCCCGATCGCGCTCTCGACGCGCAGCCGCTGCAGCAGGCCGGCCTGGTCGCGCGCGTTCGGGTCCTTGGCCGCGCCGCCGCGCCGGCGGCGGCTGCGTTCCAGCTCCTCGACGCGCGGCACCGCGCCCAGCACCGGCAGGCCGAGCAGGTTCTCCACCTCCTCGGCGTCGCGCATCGACTCGTCGTGCTGCTCGACCACCAGCACCGTGCCCACGCCCAGCATCCCGCCCAGCACGAACGCGAGCAGGATCAGCACCGGCCGGTTCGGCTTGCCGGCGCCGGGCGGCCACGTGGCCGGCTCGAGGATCACGAACTGCGTGCTGGCGGGCGTGTTCTCGTACGCCTCGGAGATCTGCGCGGCCGCCGCCTGCTGCACGAACGAGTTGTACAGCGAACGCGCGTTGTCCACCTCCTGCCGCAGCCGGTCGAGCGTCACGCTCGACCCCGGGGCCTGCGCCACCGCGCGACGCACCGTGGCCGAGCGGCCGGTGAAGTACGCGAGCCCCGCCTCGCGCGCGGCGAGGTCGGCCTCCGCCAGCCGGTAGCGCACCAGCAGGTCGCGCTGATCGGCGGTGAGCTGGGTGAGACTGCCGGCGTTCTGCTGCAGCTCGCTCTCCAGCTCTCCGAACTTGCGGCTGATGAGGATGCGCGCGCTCGAGCCGTTGTCCGCGCCGTCGGTCATCATCGCCGCCGACAGCTGGCGTTCGAGCGACACGATCTGGGCGCCCAGCTCCTGCACGCGCGGGCTCGACAGCCGGCCCGCGAGCGCGGCCGCGGCGCCGAGCTGGCGGCGCAGGGTGGCGACCTTGTCGCGCTGATCCTCGACCTCGGTGCCGGCCTGCTGCGACAGCCCGGTGGCCTTGGTGGCCTCGCCCTGCACCGCGGCGGCGTCGGTCGGAAGCTGGGTCGGCGCCTGACGCGCCTCCTCGGCGCGCAGGCGGTCCTCGGCCTCGTCCAGCTGGCGCTTGTACACCTGCTGCTGCTCGAGGCTGAAGCGCTGCGTGGCGCGCGTGATCCCGAGCTGGGTGGTGCGCGTGCTCTGCACGAACTGGTCGGCCACCGCGGCCGCGATCCTCTGGGCGCGCGCCGGCGAGCCGTCGCCGGCCATGATCTTGATCACGTCGCCCTTGTCGCGCAGCACGCTGATGTTGTCGCGCAGCCGCTGGGTCAGCACGTCCAGCACGTGCGTCTCGGGCGTCACCCCGGGCGGCAGCGTGGCGTGCGCGAGAATGGACGCGCGCAGGGCGGCGTCGCGGTCGAGCCCCGCGGCGGTGATCACCTGGTGCAGGAACAGCGTGCTCTGCACCTGCTGCCGCATCAGATCGGCCTGCTGGTCGGCCGTCGGCCCGGTGTGCACGAGGTCGCCCATCTGCTGCGTCAGCATCTGCGGCTGCTGGATCACCATCGTGACGCTGCTGTAGTAGACCGGCGGCAGCAGGAACGCCAGCGCCAGGCCGACGGCGAGCGCGCCGGCCCACGGCAGCACCAGCAGCCAGCGTCGGCGGCCGAGCACGCGCACGATCTGCCGCAGGTCGAGATGGGAGGCTTCGTTCACGTCACTCATCAGGCGTTCCTCGTTCGTGACCCGGCCGGATGCACGTCCGCGTCGGGGCGGCGGGCCATCATGGATTCCGGTGCTTCAGATAGTCTGCGATGACGACGATGTTCAGAAGGTCGCGCGAAATGGCCAGCACCTCGGTGAACCCGGTCCACGCGCGGCCGAAATTGCTGCTGCCGGTGGCCGCCACGTACACGACGTCACCGCCGTGCACGAGGAACGGCACCTTGGCGCCGTGCTTCAGCTGGTCCTTGAGATTCACCTCGAACACCGTCTGCCCCGAAGCCTGACGCGTCAGCACCCTGACCTCGGCCAGATCGCCGCGCTGGGTGAGCCCGCCGGCGGCGGCCAGCACCGTCCACACGTCCTGCCCCGGCCCCACCGGGTAGAGGCCCGGCTTGTTGACCTCGCCCAGCACGCCGGCCGCATCCGATGGCGCCAGCGTGCCGCCGAGCCCGGCGGGCACGACGATGGTGTCGCCCGGCTTCAGCGCCGCCAGGTTGCTGGTCACGCCCTCGCGCATCGCGCTCGCCACGTCCACCGTGAACGTGCGGCGGCGGTCGCCTTCCACGCGCGTCACCTGCACCGCGCTCAAGTCGGCGCCCGGCGTGGCGCCGCCCGCCTGCGAGATCACGTCCACGATGTTCGGGATGCGCTCGAACCCGTAGCGGCCGGGCTTCGCCACCGCGCCCTGCACGTAGATGCTGCGGCTCATGAACTGCGTCACGTTGACGGTGACCGTGGTGGTGGCGCGCAGGTACGTGGACAGCCGGTCGCTCAACCGGTCGGCGAGCTGCGCGGCGGTGAGCCCGGCGACCTTGAAGTCGCCGATCGGCGCGAACGTGATGTTGCCCTCGGCGCTCACGGTGACGCTCTTGTCCAGCTCCGGATGCATCCACACCGACACCTGCAGCACGTCCTCCGACCCGATCACGTAATCGTCCGCCGCGCGGCACACGCCCGGCACGCCGAGCACGAGCAGCGCCAGCGACACGCCGCGCAGCCATCCCGCCCATCCCCTCATCGCGCCACTCCTCCCACGGCGGGCGAGCTCCCGTGCGTGTACGCGCCCGACCGTCCGTTGCGGGTTGCGATCGTCCCATCGGCTTCGTACGGCATGCCGGCCGTCCTCGGCCGGAGTCTCCTCGGCCGTCCGAGCGCGATCGCGGCCGTCCTCGCCAGCGTCCGGACGTCGAGCAGGAACGAGCGGTTCTCGACGTAGTACAGGTCGTACAGCACGCGGCGCGCGAGCCCGGCCGGATCGTCGTCGTCGTAGCCCGACACCTGCGCGAGCCCGGTCGCTCCCGGCGCCACCTCGAAACGATGCTCATAGTCGGCCAGCAGGTTCTGCCAGCGCAATGCCACGTCCTCGCGTTCGGGCGCGGGTCCGACGAGCGCCATGTCGCCACGCACGACCGACATCAGCAACGGCACGCGATCGAGCCCGCGACGCCCCGCCCAGCGCGCGACCGGCCCCAGGTCGGTGCGGAACGTGGCGCACGCGAACGGCTGGCCGAGCACGTTGCAGGTGCGTCGCTCGAGGCTGCGGCGGTCGATCGCCACGCTGCGCCGCGCGGTGCGGCGCGGTCCGGCCCGGCGCGTGCGCCCGACGCGCATCCCGCGCACCAGCAGGCCCTGGCGCGCGCGGCGCGCCTCGAGCCACAGCAGCACCCACAGCGGCGTCGAAATCGCCAGCAGCGCGATCGCCATCGCACCCTCGAGCGCGGCGCGCGCGCGCGCCGCCCACGGGCGGCGGCGCGGCTCGTGGGGCGCGGACGCCGTGGCCGGCAGCTCGACGACGTGCGGGTCCGCACGCGTGCCTGCGGCCACGGGCATCGGCGCCAGCGCGGGCTCGCTGTATTCGGGCACCAGCCGGTGCAGGGCCTCCTTCACCACCTCGGGCGCGCTGTCGTGCGCGAGCCGCTCGAGCTCCGCCACCTCGTCCAGCAGCTGCTGCTCGTCGCGCGCGTCCAGGTCCCACGCCAGGATGCGCTCGTGCCGCGTCATGCGCATGCGCTCGGCGTCGGAGTGCAGCTCCTCGAACAGCTTCTCGCCCGGCCTGAGCCCGGTGAACACGATCTCGATGTCCTCGCCCTCGCGCAACCCCGCCATCCGGATCAGCTGGCGCGCCAGGTCCACGATCCGCACCTGCTCGCCCATGTCGAGCAGGAACACCTCGCCGCCGTGCCCCATCGCGCCCGCCTGCAGCACCAGCCGCACCGCCTCGGGGATGGTCATGAAGTAGCGGCGCGCCTCGGGGTGCGTGACGGTGAGCGGGCCGCCGCGCTGCAGCTGGCGCTGGAACAGCGGGATCACCGAGCCATCGCTGCCGAGCACGTTGCCGAACCTGACCGCCGCGAACCGCGTGCGGCTGGTCTGCGAACGGCTCTGCAGCAGCATCTCGCACACGCGCTTGGAGGCGCCCATCACGCTGGTCGGATTCACCGCCTTGTCGGTCGAGATCAGCACGAACTTGTCGACGCCGTGCCGGTCGGCGGCGTCCATCAGCACGCGCGTGCCCACGATGTTGTTGAGCACCGCCTCGCGCGGGTTGGCCTCGAGCAGCGGCACGTGCTTGTGGGCGGCGGCGTGGAACACCACGCCCGGCCGGAAACGCGCCAGCACGCGCTCGATGCCCTCGGCGTCGCGGATGTCGGCCACCACGGCGTGGATCGGCAGGTCGGGCCACTGCGCGGACAGCTCGTTCTGCACGAAGTACAGCCCGTTCTCCGCGTGATCGAGCAGCACCAGGCTGGCGGGATCGTAGCCGGCGGCCTGGCGCGCCAGCTCGGAGCCGATCGAGCCGCCGGCGCCGGTCACGAGCACGCGCTGATGGCGCAGGAACTCCGCCACCTCGGCCAGATCGAGCTGCACCGGCTGGCGGCCGAGCAGGTCCTCGATGCGCACGTCGCGCATCTGCGACAGCGCGGTGCGGCCCTGTTGCAGGTCGGACAGCCCGGGCAGCGTCTTCACGCGCACGTTGGCCTCGGCGCAGAACCGCGCGATCTCGCGCACCACCTTGGCCGGCATGTTGGGGTCGGACACGATCACGATCTCGACGCGCTGCTCCTTCAGCACGCGCGCCAGGTCGGCGATCGTGCCCAGCACCTTCACGCCCTCGACCAGGTGGCCGGTCAGGCGCTCGTCGTCGTCGATGAACCCGATCGGGTGCAGCAGCTCGTGGCCCGCCGGGCCGCGCCGCATCTCCTGGATCAGGTGCACGCCCGTGTGGTCGGCGCCCACCACCACCGCGCGCCCGGCGCGGATCGGCATCGGGCCCAGGATGCGCTCGCGCGACAGCCGCCACGCGAACCGCACGGCGCCGACCAGCACCAGCTCCCACAGCCACACGGCGACGATCATGCTGGGCGGGAACAGTGGCCGGGCGGAGAACAGCCCGACGAGCGCCAGCGACAACGCGGACAGCGAGACGCCCTTGAAGATCTGGAACAGCGTCACGGTGCTGGCGTAGCGCCACAGCCCGTGGTAGAGGCCCGCCATCCAGAAGCCGGCCAGCGACAGCACCGTGAACGCCGGCGCCGCCGCCATCCAGCCGCGCCACAGCGCGCCGGGCACGTCGCCCTCGAAGCGCAGCAGCAGCGCGAGCACGTACGCGAGCTGGACGAGCGCGGCGTAGACGACCGTCAGCAGCAGGAAGCGTGGCGACTTGTTGAGTCCCATTGCCTCAATCCTGGCGGTCGCGACCCCGCGGGGCAGGGACCGGTCGTGCTCGGTGAGCTCGTGGATCTCGGGCGATGCCTGGGCAAGGGACGCCTACGACCGGGCGGGCGGACAGTCGCGCCGAACCGTGACCCATCGCGTCCCGCCCGGACAGGGCGCGCCGCGGCCGGCGCGGAACCGCTCCGGAACGCTCCGGAACCCCACGTGGACCGTCGTTCGACGTGCCCCGCGACCGCGAAGCAGACTGGACGCGAGTGTGCGATTCGATGAACAATTTTAGGAGTCGATGCGACCAAGTGTCAAGCCACGATCACCTCGCGCGGGAGTCGAACTCGGCGCTGCAAGACGCGAGAGTACATCGGGTTCGCACCTGCGGCCCGTCGGCGGCCGGGGCCCCCCTCAAGCGCCGTGGCCGGCGTTCCGCAGCTCGCTCACCTCGGCGCGGATCCCGTCGCGGAAGACGCGCGGCGCAAAGCCCAGGTCCGCCATGGCCGGCCCGATGTCGACCGCCTTGGACTCGGCCAGCCGCAGAACCTGCTCCGGGCGCACCGGCCAGGGAAGCCCGAGCCGCCGGAGGAGCCGCGTGGCGTGCCAGGCCGGAGCCAGCGGAACCGGCACCACGAACGCCGGCCGTCCGAGCGCCGAGGCGCACTCGGCCACCAACTCGCGCAGGCTCAAGGGCTCGGGCCCGCCCACGTCGTACGCGCGACCCGCCGCCTCGCGACGCTCGAGCGCCGCCAGGATCGCATGCACGAGGTCGTCCACGTGCACCGGCTGCTGCGGCGTGGCGCCGCCGCCCGGCAGCGGCACGCACGGGCAGCGCGCGATCCAGCGCAACAGCCGGACGAGGTTCCGGTCGCGCGGCGTGCCATAGATCATGCTCGGCCTGAGCACCGTCCACTGCAGGCGCGAGCCGGCGAGCGCCGCCTCGCCGCGGCGCTTGGCTTCCGCCCCCGCGCTCGGCAGCCGCGTGTGAACGCCGGCCGAGCTGACGCACACCACGCGCTCGACCCCGGCCGCCTCCCACGCCGGCACCAGCGCCGTCGCCAGCGACATGCCCGCCAGGTGCACGACCGCCTCCGCGCCCGCGAACGCATCGGGCGTGGGCGCGGCCAGCTCGCAGCGGCGCACTTCCACGTCGAACGCGGCCAGCGCCCCCGCGTCGTGGCCCGGCCGCACGATCGCAATCGGCCGCGGCGCGCCCGGCAGACGCGGGAACAGCCGCGACGCCACGAACCCGAGCGCGCCCGTCACCGCGATGCGCCCGCTCATGCCGCCCCGCGCGCGCGCCGTGTAGAGTGCGCGCCGGTCGAGGTCACGTGCCTGCGATCATGGGAGGAGCGACGCATGGGCGATGCGAAGGATGTGGCGTTCGATTCCGATGCGCGCGTGCGCGCGCTCGAGCGGCGCGTCGAGCGCCTGACCGCGCTCGTGGGGCTGGTGTTCCTGGTGGCGATCGTGTTCGCGGCGTGGCGCATGCTGCCGCACAAGCTGGCGGCCAGGGGATTCGTGCTGGCGGACGCGCGCGGCGCGCGCCGCGCGGAGCTTGCGCTCGGCTTGGACGGCGCGCCGATGCTGCGCCTCAACAACGCCGCCGGACGCGCACGCGCGATGGTGTTCGTGAAGCCGGACGGCGCGGCCGGCGTGAAGCTCGCCGACAGCGCCGGCGTGAACCGGATCGAGGTCGAGCTCGATGCCGGCGGCGCGCCGAGCCTGCGGCTGACGGGCGCGGACGGCCGCAGCCGCGTCGCGCTCGGGATCGACGACGCGGGCAGCGGATCGCTCGTGCTGCGCGACCGCGATCTCAAGCCGGCGAACGCCGGCACGCCGCCGCCGCGCTGAAACGGAGTGCTGGCATGTCATGGCCCCCGTGACCGTGACGGCGCCCTCGCGGACCGAAATCGGATGGGGCGCGACGACCGTCCGGCCGCAGTGTAGCGCAGCGCCTTGCAGCGTCGTGGGCCACGGCCACGCTTCTCATCCGGCCCTCCCCACGCCTAGGATGATCGCGGAAACGTCCTCGACGCGCCTGCGTCCACCCCCGCCCCCGGAGCCGCCCATGCCGCGCCCCGTCGCCGCCCTGTTCCCCCGAGCGAACGATTGAGCCAGCGGATCGGCCCCTACACGATCGAGCGCGAGCTCGGCCGCGGCGGCATGGGCGTCGTCTACCTCGCCCGCGACACGCGCCTCGGGCGCGACATCGCGATCAAGGTGCTGCCGGAGGAGGTGGCCCGCGACCCGGAGCGGCTGGCGCGCTTCGAGCGCGAGGCGCGCATCCTGGCATCGCTCCAGCACCCCGGCATCTCGGGCATCTACGGCATCGAGGACGCCGACGGCCGGCGCATCCTGACGCTCGAATACGTGAACGGCGAAACGCTCGGGCAGCGCCTCGCACGCGGCCCGCTGCCGGTCGCGGACGCGCTCGACATCTGCCGGCAGATCGCGGCCGCGGTCGAGGCGGCGCACGAGCGCGGCGTCGTCCATCGCGACCTGAAACCGGGCAACGTGATGATCACGCCTTCGGGCGGGGTCAAGGTGCTGGACTTCGGCCTCGCCAAGGCCGGAGCGGCCGCGGACGGCTCGGGCGCGCACCTGTCGCAGGCGCCGACCGCCGCGCACGACGCCACGCAGGCGGGCATGATCCTCGGCACCGCGGCGTACATGAGCCCCGAGCAGGCGCGCGGCCGCGCCGTGGATCGCCGCACGGACATCTGGTCGTTCGCGTGCGTGCTGTTCGAGTGCCTGACCGGGCATCCGGCGTTCGGAGGCGAGACGCTGTCCGACACGATCGCCGCGATCCTGGAACGTGAGCCCGACTGGAGCGCGCTGTCCGCGCGCACCCCGGAGCGCGCGCGCGAGCTGCTGCGGCGCTGCTTCGAGAAGGACCCGATGCGGCGGCTGCGCGACATCGGCGACGCGCGCATCGAGCTGGAACTGGCGCTCGAGGACCGGCGCAGGCCCGCCACGGCATCCGGCGACGCGTCCGCCGTCGGGCCGCCGCCCACGCGCTCCCGCGCGCGCGGATCGGCGATCGCGTTCGCCGGACTCGCGCTCGGCGTGGTCGCCGGGCTGCTCGCGCCCTCGCTCGTCGCACGCGCTCCGGCAATTTCCGTGCGGCGCGCCACCATCGACCTGCGCGGCGGCGATCCGGTCGCGCTCGACGGGCCGGCCTCGGCGGCGGAGTGGTTCAGCGCGATCGCGATCGCGCCGGCCGGCAACCAGCTGGCCTACGCCGCGCGGCGCGGCAACGCGTCCGTGCTCGTGGTGCGCCCGCTCGACAGCGACGCCGGGCTGCCGCTGCCGGGCACCGATGGCGCGCGCGATCCGTTCTACTCGCCCGATGGCGCCTGGATCGGATTCTTCTCGGGCAACCTGCTGCGGAAGGTCGCGGCCACGGGGGGATCGCCCATCACCCTGGGGCAGGTCGACCACGTCACGGGCGCCGCCTGGGTGTCGGCCGATCGCATCCTCGTGCTCGACGACGACGGCTTCGACCTGCGCTGGATCTCGGCATCGGGCGCGACCCCCGAACGCACCGTGCACCTGGCGACCCAGTTCGGCACACCGGACGTGCTCCCGGGCGGCACCTGGGCCGCCGGCCAGTTGAGCTCGGGGCAGCTGGCGCTGCTGTCGCTCGAGGACGGCAGCGAGCTCGCGATCACGCGGCGCGGCGTGCTGCCGCTGGGCTCCGTGACGCAGAGCGACCTGCTGTTCGGCACCAGCCCGCGCTGGATCGCGCCCGGCTACCTCGTCTACGGCGCGGGCGACGGCCAGCTGATGGCGATGCCGTTCGACGGCCGCCGGCGCGCGGTGCGCGGCGAGTCGGTCCCGGTGATCACCGGCGTGCGCATGGAATCGGGATACGGATCGGCGGAGTTCGCGATCGCGCACGACGGCACGCTCGTGTTCGTGCCCGGCGACAATCAGCAGTACGCGCGCGCCGCGCTGGTGAACGCCGCCGGCAGGGTGGACACGCTGCCGTTGCCGCGCGGCCCGTACACCCAGCCGCGCATCTCGCCCGACGGAACGCGGCTGGCGATGCAGGAGCGCAATCCGGTCGGCGGCTGGCAGGTGCTGCTCGTTGATCTCGCCACCGGCGACCAGCGCGCCATCGACGTGCAGGGCAACTACCGCGCGTTCCCCGCGTCGTGGATGCCGTCCGGTCGCGAGCTGATGATCGGGCTGTGGGATCCGGTCCAGTTCCTCAACTACGGCGCGCGCATCCAGTCACTCGACACCGGCCAGGCCCGGGACCTGAAGCTCACCAACATCTCGTACATGACGGTGGCGCCCGACGGGAACTCGTTCGTGTATTCCAACTGGCGGACGAAGCAGCTCTATATCCGCTCGCTGGGCCCGGACACCGCGACGGTGGAGATCCCCGCTAAGGGCATCGCCGCGAGCTTCTCGCCCGACGGTCGCTGGCTCGCGTGGGGCGGCACGAGCGGCGCGGTCGAAGCCTCGCCCGTGCCTCCGACCGGCGCCATCTACCAGGTCGCCGAGAGCGGGCGCATGCCGGTATGGACGCCGCGCGGCGACGCGCTGGTCTACCGTGACGGCGAGGCGTACTACCGCGTGCCGGTCGGCACCTCGAGCGGCCTCCACGCCGGGCGGCCGACGCGACTGCTCGAGGGCTCGTTCATCTCGACGTTCTCGTGGAACCACGCCATGAGCCCCGACGGCCGGCTGCTGGTGCTGCTCACCACCCCCGGCCGCCAAGCCGACGCCCTGCGCCTGATCACCGGCTTCCCCGCGCTGATGAAGCGCACGTCGTCCCGCCCCCGGGCGGAACCTTCGGCCGCGAACTGAGGGAAACGTCGACGGGCTGGTAGCGCTACGGGGATTCGAACCCCGGTCTGATGGGAATCCACTCTCGGGAACCAAGAACACGGGAACATCACATAGGGCAAGGACGGTCTGGGGCGCTCGCAGGTGTGAAGTTGCCATCAACTGCCACGCGTGGTTGCCCCAAGATCGCCAGCCCGGAACACGGTCCGCCGATTGAAGACGGGGAGGGCAAATGAGTGTCGCGATCATCTATCGCTTTCGCGCACGCGAGGGCAAGGCTGCGGAGCTTCTCACTCTGCTGCAGGGGGGCCGGGATTTCAGCTTGACCGTCGGCGGATGCGAGGGATTCGACGTCTACCAGGGCAAGGACGACCCTCATCAGTTCGTGATGGTGGAGACCTGGCGCTCGGAGCAAATGCACGAAGCGCACTTCGAGAAGAACGCGAGAGGTTCTGGCTGGCTGGGACAAGTCGAGGCGCTCATGACTCAACCGTTCGAACCGCTGCCCGCAAGCCGATTCGAGCGTCGGTAGAAGCGAGCCCTCACGCCCTCTCACACCAAGTGAGTGGTAGCGCTACGGGGATTCGAACCCCGGTCTGATGGCTGAGAACCACCTGTCCTGGACCCCTAGACGATAGCGCCCCGTTGGGAAGGCGGGGCGCAATCTACCGGGGCGTGCGGTCGAGCGTCAAGACGCGCGCTCCCCGCAGCTTACGGGCGGGCGGGCGCGATGGCCGCGGGCGCGCGCACGAACATCCGCAGCGGCGAGCCGGGCGCGAGCCGCTGCAGCTCGGGCGTGATCTCGCGCGTGTCGCGCGCCAGCCAGGCCAGGGTCGAATCGTCGGGCCAGCCGCCGTACAGCGTGCGCGTGGTGTCCACCACGAATACGCGCAGCGTGGTATCGGCCTGCACGGCGCGCCCGCGCTCCGCGCTCCACGGCACGATCGGCGTGCCCCAGTAGTCGCCGGTGCGGAACAGCAGGAACGCGAGCGCCGGCGCCTCGGGCGCGACGAACGCCGGGCGCGCGGGCGCGAGCGACCCCAGCGCGGGTCGTGCGAGCGTGGCCACGGCGGCGTAGCCGGGCACGTGGTAGCGCAGCGGCAGCCGGGCGCGCTCGCGCGCGAGCCCCGCCCCCGCCGCCAGCAGCACGAACGCGGTTGCCAGCGCGAGCGACAGCCGCGGGCGCACGCGGGCCGCGAGGGCGACGACGAACATCCCGCCCCACGCGGCGGCCCACGCCGGTAGCGGCACGTCGCGCGCCGCGATCAGGTGCGCGAACGGCGGTGAGGTCAGCGCTGCCCCGGCGACCAGCGGCCACCATGCGATCGACCGCGCCCTGGCCAGCGCCGCGGCGCCCAGCGCCGCGAGCCCGATCCACGCGGGAACCACCGGATACAGATAGCCGCCCGCCTTCACGCGAAACAGCGACAGCAGGATCACACCCGCCGCCCACACCAGCAGCGCGCGCGGCGCGGGCTCGCGCCAGCGGCGGAACGCGTCGGCGACGCCGAGCGCGGCCAGCGGCAGCACCAGCAGCAGCGCGTGCGTCAGTTGGGCCCAGTAGTAGCCGGGCGGCGCCAGCCAGTAGGCCGCATAGCCGGCGCCGCCCGCGCGTTCGAGCAGCGAGCGCCCGAAGTAGATCCCGAGCCAGTGCGGAAGGTCGGCGCGATCGGTGAGGGCCAGCGCGAGGAGCTGAAGCGATGCCACCGCGAGCGCCGCGGCCACGAGCGCGACGCGCACGCGCGTGGCCGCGCCGGGCGCGGCGCGATCGTTCCCGCCCGCGCCCGCGGCTGCGAAGCACGCGAGCGCCAACGGGGCCACCAGCCACAGCTTGCACAGGAACGCGGCGCCGAGCATCGCGCCGGCCGCGATCGCGCGCGGAGTCGAGCGCGGGTCGCGCGCGATCACCGCCACCGCGAGCGCGCCCAGCGCGGTGAGCGGCAGCTCCGCGGCGGCGACGCGCGAGGCGTCCGCGAACCACGGCAGCGCCACCAGCAGCAGCGCGGCCGCGAGCGCCGCAGCCCCGCCCGCGGCCAGGTACACGATGCCGGCCAGCACCAGCGCGATCACGCCCGCGCTTACGATCGACGGCGCGCGCAGCGCGGTCGCGTTCACGCCCAGCGCCCGCATCGACAGCGCGAGCAGCGCGGGATAGAGCGGCGGCTTGTCGCCGGGCGCGCCGAGCGGCGTCTGCGCGGGGCTGGCGAGATAGCGCGGCGCGGCCAGGACGTTGCGGGCCATCACGCCGTAGTAGCCTTCGTCCCCGCCCACCACGTCGTTGGCGTCGAGCGGCGACCACGCGAGCCAGGCCGCCAGCGCGGCGACGACGATCGCGGCGCATGCGATGAACGACGGCAGGCGCGGGATCGCGCCGCGCGCGTGGAAGGATTGGCTGCCCGGCAAGGATTCGAACCTCGACTAACTGGTCCAGAGCCAGTCGTGCTACCGTTACACCACCGGGCAGCGAGAGAGCGCGAGACTCTACAATTCCTCTAGCGCCTGCGCAAAGGGCGGACGCCGAGCGTGCGGCATCTGCTGCGTTGCTCCGCTCGCGGTTGGCCTCGACGTATCTTCCGATACGTCTGCGGGAACCGCTCGGTCGCGCCTTGCATCTGCCGCACGCTCGGCGTCCTCATCGTTCAACTCATCCCCAATCGGACGCACGGCGGCGCTTGGCGTCTCGACCCATCGAGCGCGGGGTCGCCCCTTCCCAGCATCGCTACGGCGTGGCGTGCGCCTTCGGGGATTCCTCGCGCCAGCGGCGGGCGGCGTCGCGCAGGCGCTCGGCGGTGCGGGCGCGGCCGAGCAAGGCCATCACCTCGAACAGGCCGGGGGCCACGCGGCGGCCGGTCAGCGCGATGCGGGCGGGCATCATCAGGTCGCCGGCCTTGATGCCGAGCTCCTTCGCCAGGCCGCGCGTCGCCTGCTCCAGGCTCTCCAGGCTGAACGCGGCGTCCGCCTCGAGCCTGTCGGCCAGCGTCACCAGGCGCGATGCGATGTCGTGCTTCTCCAGCAGCTCGGTCCACGCCACGGGATCGACCGTGAGCCGCTCGTGCAGCGCGAACGCGCCGTAGGTCTCGACGTCGGCCAGCGTCTTCAGGCGCTCGCCGATCGCGTGCACGAGCGCCACCCAGAAGCCGTCAGCGTGGCGCGCCACGTCGGCGCCGCGGGCGGCCAGGAACTCGCGCACGCGCCGCGCGCGCTCCTCCTCCGGCAGGCGCTTCAGGTGCTGGCCGTTCATCCACTCCAGCTTCTCCATGTTGAACACGGCCGGATTGGGGTTCACGCGCTCGAGCGAGAACACGCGCTCCAGCTCGGCGAGCGTGAACAGCTCCTGCGTGCCATCGAACGACCAGCCGAGCAGCACCAGGAAGTTGACCATCGCCTCCGGGATGAAGCCGAGATCGCCGAACGCCTCGACCGACGTGGCGCCGTGGCGCTTGGACAGCCGCGTGCCGTCCGCGCCCAGGATCATCGACACGTGCGCGAACCGCGGCGGCGTCCACCCGAACGCCTGGTACATCAGGATCTGCCGCGGCGTGTTGGAGATGTGGTCGTCGCCGCGGATCACGTCGGTGATCGCCATGGCGTGGTCGTCCACCACGCACGCGAAGTTGTAGGTCGGGAGCCCATCCGAGCGCATGATCACGAAGTCATCGAGCACCTCGTTCTGGAACGCCACGCGCCCGCGCACGATGTCGTCCCATGCCGTCTCGCCGGGCCCGGGCAGCGCGAACCGCAGCGCCGCCGCGCGCCCCTCGGCCGCCTGCGCCGCGCGCCCGGCCGGGTCCAGCCCGCGGCAGCGGCCGTCGTAGCGCGGCGGCTCGCCGCGCTTCAGCTGCGCCTCGCGGCGCGCCTCCAGCTCGGCCGCGGTGCAGTAGCACGGATACGCGCGTCCGATCGCGGCCAGCGCGTCGGCGTGCCGGCGGTAGAGCTCGCGGCGCTGCGACTGGAAGTACGGGCCCACCTCGCCGCCCGCCTCCGGGCCCTCGTCCCAGTGGAGCCCGAGCCAGCGCATGCTGCGCAGGATCGCCAGCACCGATTCGTCCGTGGAGCGCACGGCGTCGGTGTCCTCGATGCGCAGCACGAACGTGCCGCCCGTCGCCTTGGCGTACAGGTAGTTGTAGAGCGCGGTGCGCGCCCCGCCCACGTGCAGGTAGCCGGTCGGGCTCGGGGCGAAGCGGACGCGGACGCGATCGGGCATGGGCTCTCCACTCGGTGACGCCGGGACGGCGGGGCCGCGGACGTTACGGGCCGCCGCGCGAGGCGGTCAAGGCGCGGGCCCCGAAAACGGACGCGGGGCCGGAGCATGGCTCCGGCCCCGCGCAGCGTTCGGAAACGATCAGCGGATGACCAGCACCCGCTGCGTGCGCGTCTCCGATCCCACCTGCAGTCGCGCGAAGAACACGCCCGCGCGCGCCGGCGAGCCGCTGTCCGTGCGCAGGTCCCAGGTGAGTTCGTGGCGGCCGACCTCGGCGGGGGCGCTCATCAGCGTGTGCACGCGCCGGCCGGACAAGTCGTAGATCGCGAGCGTCATGCGCTGGCCGGCATGGCTCGCGGGCATCTCCCAGCTCAGGTGCGTTCCGCCGCTCGTCGGATTGGGCTCGGGCGCGGCGAAGGACAGCACGCGCGGGATGGTGACACCGTCGTCCACGCCCGCCCACGGCAGGTTGCCGGGACTGGAGTACCCGGTCCGCTCCGCGTCGTGATGGAACTGCGGCCATGGCGGAATGTGGCCGGGCGAGAACGGGAAGTCGTAGTCCCACACGTACACGTTCTTGTCCCAGTCGGCGACCACGATCTCGGTCTTGCCGTCGCCGTCGCAATCGCACAACGCCGGCGTGCCCTTGACCTCGGCCGACAGCTGGATCGGGAAGCCGGGCAGCACGCTGCCGTCCACGCCGGACAGCGCGGTGAGCTGGCCGTTCTCGTCGCCCATCACCACGTCGGGCACGCCGTCGCCGTTGATGTCGGCCACGACCGGGCTCGATTCGGACGACGCGTTCGTCAACGTGCTGTAGCGCACGTTCCACGGGTACTGCAGCACGCCGGTGCGGTTCCAGACGTACATGTAGCCATTGGTGGACGGCTCAACGATGTCGTTGTAACCGTCGTTGTTCATGTCGGCGATGGCCGGCGACGGCGTCTTGCTGGTGCCGCCGGTGCGCATGAACACCGGGAAGCCGGGATGGCGCGTGCCGTTGGCCTGCAGCACGTACAGCGAGTCGTTGGTGGCCGGCACCACGATGTCGAGCATCGGGTCCGATGGGCCGTCGATGTAGCCGACCGCCACCGAGGCGCTGATCGGGAACCCGATGCTCACCGGGAATCCCGGCACGTTGGTGCCGTCCGGACGCCACGCGTACACGTTGCCGTCGTACGAGCCGAACACGATGTCAAGCTGCGAGCCGCCCTCGAGCGGCGCGAGCGCCGGCGTGCCGTCGTTGTAGGGCGCGCCCAGCACCTTGAACACTCCGACCGTGCCGGCGTTGTTGTCGCCGTCCAGCAGCTCGCTGCCGTTCGACTTCCACGCGTAGAAGTTGGTGCCGCGCGAGGCCGTCACCAGCTCCTTCGTGCCGTCGTGCTTGAGATCGCCGATCGCCACGCCCGACCACAGGTCGTCGTAGGTGATGACCGGGAAGCCGGGCAGCAGATTGCCGAACGCATCGAACGCCAGCACCTGATGGGTCTCCCACGACGGCGCCACGATGTCGGGACCCGAGCCCAGCAGGTTCGCGATCGACGGCCCGGCCGCGTAGTAGCTGCCCTGCGTCGTGAAGTCCCCACTGGTGCTGCCGAGGCCGTCGGCATCCACCGGCGCCGTGCCATCCGGATTCCACACGTACAGCAGATCCGAGCCCGCCACGATGGACAGCGGGTAGCCGGTGTAGATGTGGTCAACCGCCACCGGGGCGGGCGTGTTGCGTCCGGTCGGGATCGGGAAGATCGCGTGGGTCGGCGGATTGGTGCTGGCCGACTGGGCCGGCGCCAGCGACGACTCGTTGGCCGACGAGTCCACCGCCGACACCTTGTAGTAGTAGCGCGTCAACGGCGCGAGCCCCGAGTCCATGAAGTACGCGATGCGATCGGTGGGCACCGGGTTGACCTTCGCGAACGGTCCCGTCGACGCCGTGCTGCGATAGATGTTGTAGCCGGTGAGATCGGGCTCGCTGTTGTGCGCCCAGTTCAGGCTGATCGAGCTGGCCGCGCCGATCCCGACCACGGTGGTCGGCGCCGCGGGCGGCACCACGTCCAGCGTCTTCGCCCACAGCTGGCCGTACTGATCGGACACCACGAGCTGCAGGCGCGCGGCGGTGCTCGACACGCTGAAGCTCATCGCGTCGCCCTGCACCTGCTGGCCGGCGGAGATGTCGCCGAAGCTGGCGGTGCTGTCGGTCACGGTCGAGAACGCGTCCAGGCTGCGCAGCACGGCCGTGATCCCCTGTCCCTGACCGGTGCCCATGTTGCGCAGCTTGACGAAGTAGCTGATGGATTCGCCCGGATCGATCTTGCCGTCGCCGTTGCCGCCCGTGTCGATGATGGTGTGGCCGTTGTGGCGGATGTCGGGCGCGTGCACGGTGAGCTGGAACGTCTGCACGTTGGTGCGGCCGGCGCCGTCCACGAGCCGGAGCGAGAACGGAATCTCGCGCTGGTCGTTGGCGTTGAACGCCACGCTGATCCGGAACTTCGGCGTGGACACGCCCTGCGCGGACACGGCCAGCGTCCCGTAGCTGCCGGCGCCGGTCACGATCGTGACGGTGGGGTCCGGCGTGGTCAGCGTCCCGGTGATCGCGCTCGCCGTCGTCCCGCCCACGTTCCGCACCGGGAGCGCGAGGTCCACGGTCTCTCCGGCGTCGAGCAGGCCGTCGGCGTTGCCGATCGTGCCGTTCAGGCCGTCGTCCGTGAGCGTCGCCTTGCCCAGGCCGAGCGCCTCGGCCGCGCCGCTCACCACCGGGATCGTCACCTGGTACGGGCGGCAGTCGTAGCCGGTCACGGTGAGCGTCAGGCTGCCGGTCGAGTCCGGCCGGCACGGCAGCAGCGCGTTGCCGGCGCCATCGGTCGGCACCGAGGCGAACACGTCGTTGGGCTTGTAGGCCGTGACGGTGGCGTTGTAGAGCGGCTGCCCGTTGATCGCCACGTGCACGGCGAACGTGGAGTCGCCGGCGAGCAGGCTGGCGGGCGCCGTGACCTGCAGCGTGCGCGGCGTGCCGGTCCAGATGTGCAGCTCGGGCTCGCCCAGCAGCAGCAGCGTCATCTGCGTCCAGCGATTGACGCCGTCGTACGTCGAGAACGCCACGAACGGCAGCTTCTGCTCCGCCTGCAGCTGGCCGATCGCCGTGATGCTGTCCTGGTACAGCAGCGTGAAGTATTCCTTCTGATACTCGCGGCCGGCGGTCGGGAAATCGAACCGCGTGGAGCCGATGTTCGTGACCGAGCCGCCGTTCGGGGCCTTCAGGAACGCCTCGCCGATGCACGGGAAGTCGATCGCGTTCGAGGTGCAGTCGATGGCGTAGGTGTTGATCAGCCGGTTGCCGTTGGAGAGCGCCATCGCGTCGGCGTTGGTGAGGTCGTTGTCGCCCACCGACATCACGTTGCGGTAGCCGTGCCCCACGTGCACCGCGACGTTGTAGCCGCGATCGAGCGAGTCGATCACCGCCACGCGCGTCTCGGGCAGCGCGCCCGGCACCCAGCGGGCGTCGGTGTAGTTCTGGTACAGGCGCGCGTAGTGGTTCGAGGCGTCGCTCTGCACCATGGGCAGGATTTCCTCGATCAGCTCCGCGCCGTCGAGCGAGGTGCCCTCGCCGGGCTGCCAGTCCTGAGGAAACAGCACTTCGGCGAAGAACAGCAGGTTCTTCTCGTAGTCGCCCACCGGCGTCTTCTCGTACTGCAGCGACTTGTTGACGAACTGCTGGGCATCGGCCGGGGTCGAGCTGGGGGCGCGTCCCACGTACACCTCGGGCAGCAGGTCCACGTTGTCGCCTGGATCCGACGAGGACGCGTAGCCTTCGCCGTACAGGCTGTCGCCGTCGGCGTTCCAGTTGCCGTCGAGGCACGAGTAGTACAGGTCGGTGGCGATCTGGTCGCCGCCGTAGAACGAGGTGGAGGCGAGCCGCACCGGGATCACGTCGGTGTCGCCGCCGAGCAGCACCCACTTGGTGCCCCAGCGCGTGTAGGCGTCGCGGATGAACATGCGCACGCGCTCGGCGTCGTCTGCGCCGAACGGATAGTTGGCGTGGATGAAGCTCATCGTGCGCACCACGGCCGGCACGCCGGTCTGCGTCTTCCAGTCGGCCAGGCGCTGGAACTGCGAGGCCATCGAGTCGTTGGTGACGATCACGTACTCGACCGGGCTGCCGAGCACCGACGGAAGCTGGGTCGGCACGAACCTGCCCGGGCTCTTCTGCGGAGCGATGCTGGCAGTCGTGGCGGTGCGCGTGACGCCAGTGGCCGCGTCCGTCCCCTCCTCCCACGCCGGCACGATGCGCTGGCGCTCGAGCGCGGTGGGGCCGGCTTCGAGCGTCAGCCGCACGTGCATGCGCGAGATGCGCTCGAGCGCACCCGTCACCGGGTTCCAGCGCACCGGCGCCACCTGCAGCCACGCCACGTTGGCGCCGCGCTGATCGCCCTGCGCCCCCATGGCCGCCAGCGCCGACGGCTGCCACGCGTCGCGCGCGAACACCTGCGGATCGGGCGCCGTGCGCTCGATCGGACCGAGCCCGGGCTTCACCACCACGGCGCTCGGGATGCGCGCGCCGGACGCCAGCGCCTCCGTCTCGACGTCCACCACCTCGACCTTCGCCACGCGCGTGCCCGGCGGCAGGTCCACGCGCTCGGCGACGAGCGGCAGATCGGCGTGCCCGGGCGCCATGTCGCGCATCGCGCGCGCCATCGTCACCTGGACCGTGCCGTCCGCGTTGCGCCCGAGCCGGATCCGGCTGGCGTCGTAGCGGAACTCACGATCGAGGACGGTGGGCAGGGTGGCCGACTGCGCCGCGCCGGCGGTGAGCAGACACACCGCGACGGCGGCGAACAGGACATCGAGCTTCATCATGAGTCTCCCCGCAAGGAGCGGTGGCGAACGTTGTCGGGAGCAGGATGCGGTGCCTGGTTCGTCACCGACGGCAGTCGGGGAGGCGGCAGAAGCATCGCTGGCCGGACGGGGGAATTGGGTGTCGGGTGGGGCCCGTAGCCAACGCTACAAGGGTAGGTAACGCGTCGGTCAGGGTCAATTGCTCAATCGTGCTCCTGGGGAAGTCGGCATTCTCACGCACTCCGGCCCATACCTTGGGTGAAACCACGTGCTGTGCGCCCCCTGCCGCTCGATCCACCACCACGGCAGATCGGCGAGCGGGACCGCCACGCCTTCGGCGTCGACGAGCCGCTGGAGTCGCGACGGATCGGCCCGGTCGAGCCCGCTCGTCTGAATCCGCCAGCCAGTCGCGATCTCCCCCACCTGCGGCCCGGCCGGTGGCTCGGCGACGCGCATCAGCTCGCCTTCCGGACCCGGCTCGAGCGCCGCCCCGGCCACGAGCGCCAGATGGGCGTCGCGCCCCGGCCAGCACCCGCCCGCGGGCATGCCGCGGACCGGCTCCAGCTCCACGTCGATGCCCAGCGTCGACCACTGTGCCTGCAGGACGCGGGCCACGAGCGCGCCCTCGCCCGAGGGGTCGTAGGTCATCACCGCGTGGAACGAGCGCTCGAGGCCCTGCGAGGCGAGCAGCGCCCGCGCACCCTCGGCGTCGCTCCCGGCCGGCGCCCGCTCCCCCGCGCCCGCCACCCAGTCACCGGTCGGCCGGCCGAGGGTCCCGAGCGCGTCGGCCACTCCGCCCGGCCTGATGCCGAGCGCGAGCGCCTGCCGCGCGACCGCGCGCGAGGTGGGGGGCAGATCGTGGCGCATGACGAGCAGCAGCCGGCGCGCTGGGCGGGCCCCGGCCGAGGCGCGGGTGTATCCCGCCGGCAGCAGCGCGCGCCACAGCGCCGCCGGCGCCGGCCACACCAGATCGGGCGCGCCCGAGCGCAGCAGCGCGAGCACCCGCGTCGGCGCCGGCTGGAAGCGCACGCGGATCGTGTCCGGGCCTTCGGCCGCGACCTGGCGCAGCAGCACGAGCCCGCGCGGGGAGGCCGGCGGACCGTCCACCGACAGCACGCGGCAGGGCCCGAGGCCGCGCGCGTGCGCCCAGTCGCCGCCACCCGCCGCCCACGGCGTGCACACGCCGGGCAGGGCCAGTGCCTGCAGCAGCAGCGAGTCCGGACGCGAAAGCTGGATCACGAGCGTGGAGTCGTCGGGGGTGCGTAGCGCGGGCTCGTTCGCCGCCCGCCCGCGCGCGGCGCCGAACGCCACGCCCGAAACGGCGCGCAGCAGCCAGGCGTTGCTGGCGTGATCGTGGCGCGCGAGCCCGGCGCGCAGCGCGCGGGCGAAGTCGCCGCTTCCGCAGCGCGTGCCGTCCACGAAGCGCAGGTCGCGCCGCAGGTGGAACGTGAGCCGGCGGCCATCCGCGGACCAGCTCCACGCCGCCGCGGCCGCGGGCACGATGCGGCCGGCCTCGTCCTCGTCCACGAGCCCGCGCGACAGCAGCCGCTCGAGCGACCAGCGGAGCGGATCGGGGACGCCGCCGGGATCGAATGCCGGCGCGGGGTGGCCGGCGAGCCAGGTCACGCTCGTGCGCGCCGCGCGGGGCGCGCGCGCGCAGCCTCCCGCCAGCAGGGCGGCGATCACGAGCGCGTGGAGACCCGGACGAGCGGACCGCATCCGGCGCCCATCCTAAGCGCGATCGCGCGCCGGGGACAGCGCGGCCAGACGCGCCCGACACGGCTCCAGCCGTTGTGGCGGTTCTCGGGCGCGTGCTAGCGTCGGCGGCATGAACGTCACGCTGCTGAACGAGCGGCTCGGCCGCGCGCGCGACGCGCTCGCCCGGATCGAAGCCGACTGGCTGCTGGTGCCGCCGTCCGCCGATTTCCGTTGGCTGACGGGAGCGGTCGCGCGCTCGACCGAGCGGCTGGTGGCGTTCGCGCTGCCGCGCGAAGGCGAGCCGTTCGCGGTGGTGCCGCGGCTCGAGGCGGCGCCGCTCGCGCACGAGTGCCCGTGGCTCGCGCTCGAGATCTGGGACGAGGACGACAACCCGCTCGAGCGCCTGCTCGGCCGCGTGCGGCCGACGCGCTCGACGCGCGTGCTCGTGGGCGAAGGGTTCCGCGTGGCCACGCTGCTGCGGCTCGTGGCCGGCGCCGACTGCCGGCCCGCGGCCGAGGCGATCGCGCCGCTGCGCGCGGTCAAGGACGCGGACGAGCTGGCCGCGCTGGCCGAGGCCGGAACGCACGCCGACCGCGTGGTCGAGGAGGCGGCCGATCGCGCGCGCCCGGGCATGACCGAGCGCGAGCTGGCGTTCTGGATCGCGGGCCGGTTCGTGGAGCTGGGCGACACCGATCCGTGGGCGATCGTGGCGTCCGGCCCGAACAGCGCGCTCCCCCACCACGCCAGCTCCGATCGCCGCATCGCCGACGACGAGGTGCTGCTGATCGACTGCGGCGCCTCGACACGCGGCTACGGCTCCGACATCACCCGCACCTACTGGCTGGGCGGCGCGCCGCCCGAGTCGCTGGCGCGCATCCACGCGCTCGTGAACGAGGCGCGCGCGGCCGGTGTGGCGGCGTCGCGCGCGGGCGTGCCGGCCGAGAGCGTGGACGCGGCGGCGCGCGCCGTGATCGCGCGCGGAGGTCACGCCGAGCACTTCATCCACCGCACCGGCCACGGCGTCGGGCTCGAGGTGCACGAGCCGCCCTACCTCGTGAAGGGCAACACCACGCCGCTCGCCGCCGGCAACGTGCACAGCGTCGAGCCCGGCATCTACCTGCCCGGCCGGTACGGCGTGCGGCTCGAGGACCTGGTGGTGGTCGAAGCGCAGGGAGCGCGGCGGCTGAACGCGGCGCCGCTCGACCTGCGTCCGCCCGCGCGGCGCCGATGAGCCTCACCGAGGATCTGGCGGCCGCCGAGCGCCCGATTCTCGATCGGCTGAACGACGAGCAGCGCGCGGCCGTCACCGCGGGGGCGGGACCGCTGCTGGTGGTGGCCGGCGCCGGCACCGGCAAGACGCAGGTGCTCACGCGCCGCATCGCGTGGCTGATCGCCACCGGCCGCGCGCGTCCCGACGAGATCCTGGCGCTCACGTTCACCGAGAAGGCGGCCAACGAGCTGGAGAGCCGCGTGGACGTGCTGGTGCCGATGGGCATGACGGGCGCGTGGGTGTCCACGTTCCACGCGTTCGCGGACCGGCTGGTGCGCGAGCACGCGATCGAGCTGGGGCTCACCTCGCAGCTGCGCGTGGATTCGCCCGCCGAGATCCTGGTGTTCCTGCGCGAGCACCTGTTCGAGCTGGGGCTCGAGCGCTACCTGCCGGTCGGCAGGCCCGACCAGCACCTGCGCTCGCTCGTGGCGCTGTTCGATCGCGCGCGCGACGAGGACGTGTCGCCCGAGGCGTATCTGGCGCTGGCCGAGCGGCTGATGCGCGAGGCGGGCGACGATCCCGAGCGCCGCGATCGCGCCCAGGCCGAGCTCGAGAAGGCGCGCGCCTACGGCCGCTACCAGACGCTGCTGCTCGAGAACGGGCGCGTGGACTTCGGCCACCAGATCGCGCTCGCGCTCCGGCTGCTGCGCGAGCGGCCGTGGGTGCGCCGCCAGGTGCGCGACCAGTTCCGCTGGGTGCTGGTGGACGAGTTCCAGGACACCAACTACGTGCAGTTCGAGCTGATCAAGCTGCTGTGCGGCCCGGACGCCAACCTGACCGTGGTGGGCGACGACGACCAGAGCATCTACCGGTTCCGCGGCGCGCGCGTCGAGAACCTGCTGGCGTTCCGCGACGCCTACCCCGGCGCGCGCGAGGTGGTGCTGACGCGCAACTACCGCTCGGGCCAGCGCATCCTCGATGTCTCGCACCGGCTGATCCAGCACAACAACCCGGCGCGGCTCGAGGCGCTGCACGGGTTCGACAAGCGCCTGAAGGCGGCGCGCTCGATTCCGGCCGAGGTCGGGCACGCCGTGTACGCCACTGCCAGCGACGAGGCCGACGCCGTGGCCGGCGACATCGCCGGCGAGCTGGCCGCCGGAACGCGCCGCGCCGGCCAGTTCGCGATCCTGGCGCGCACGCACCAGAACCTCGATCCGTTCGCGGCCGCGCTGCGCGCCCGTGGCATCAAGTTCCATCGCAGCAACACGCGCGGGCTGTACTCGCGCCCCGAGGTGCAGCTGTGCCTCAACGTGCTGCGCGCGCTGGCCGATCCCGACGACGCCGCGGCCGTGCACCACGCGCTGGCCGATCCGCTGTTCGGCGTGGACCCGGCCGACCTCGCGCGCCTGAACGCGCGCGCCGCACGACGCCATCGCCCGCTGCTGGCGATGCTCGGGCACGCCGTGTCGGATCTGTTCGAGGAGCTGAGCGAGGGCTCGCGCGACGGCATCGCGCGGTTCCTGGCGCTGCACCGGCTGCTGGCGGGCGACGCGGCGAGGAAGCCCACCACCGAGGTGCTGTACGCGTTCGTGTCGGAGAGCGGGCTGCTCACGCGGCTCACCGCCGAGGACTCGGCCGAGAACCTGGAGCGGCTCCAGAACCTGAACAAGCTGCTCGGCATCACGCGGCGCGTGAGCCCGCTGCTGGCGCACGATCGCGCGGGCGCGTTCATCGGCCACCTCGATCTGCTGATCGAGGCCGGCGACGACCCGGCCGCGGCCGAGGTCGAGATCGAGGAGGACGCGGTCCAGCTGCTGACCGCGCACAACGCCAAGGGGCTCGAGTTCCCGGTGGTGTTCCTGGTGCAGGTCGTGGAGCAGCGGTTCCCGCAGTCGTACCGCGGCGATCAACTGCCGCTGCCGCCCGAGCTGCGGCGCGGCGCCGATGACGACCAGATGGAGCAGATGCGCGAGGAGCGCCGGCTGTTCTACGTCGGCATGACGCGCGCGCAGGACCGGCTGACGATCACCTCCGCGCTCGATTACGGCACGCGCTACGCGCGCAAGGTGAGCCGGTTCGTGGTCGAGGCGCTGGGCGGCGAGGCGATGCGCCGCCAGGCGGTGGCCGCCTCGCCGGTCGAAGCGCTGCGCCGCCACGCGCCGCCGGTCGAGACGCCGCCCGCGCGGCCGGTGCCGCTCGACGACGACGAGACGCTGACGCTCTCCCACTCGCAGATCTCGGCCTGGCTGGCGTGCCCGCTGCAGTACAAGTACGCGCACGTGCTGCACGTGCCGCTGCCGCCGCAGGCGGCGTTCGTGTACGGCATCGCCGTGCACCACGCGCTGCGCGTGTACTACCAGCATCGCATCCAGGGGCTGCCGATCCTGGTGGACGACGTGATCCGCGTGTTCGATCAGGCGTGGACCGACGAAGGGTTCCTGTCGCGCGAGCACGAGACGCTGTCGCGCGAGCGGGGCCGCGACGCGGTGCGCGCGTACGTGGAGCGCGCCGAGCGCGAGCCGATGCGCACCGTGGCGGTGGAGCAGCCGTTCGAGTTCCGGCGCGGCCCGACCGAGATCCTCGGCCGCTTCGACCGCCTCGATCGGAGCGGCGACGACGTCACGCTGATCGACTACAAGAGCACGCCCGTCCCCGATCAGGCCGCCGCCGGCAAGCGCGCGCAGGACGAGGCCCGGGACGGCCAGCTCGGGCTGTACGCGCTCGCCTATCGCGAGACGCGCCACGCGCCGCTGGCGTTCGCCGAGATCCATTTCGTCGGCACCGACCTGATCGGGCGCGTGCGGGTGGAGGACGAGCACCTGATCGCCGCCGCCGACCGCATCGACCGCGCCGCGGCCGGCATCCGGCGCCAGGATTTCACGCCCACGCCCGATCCCCGCACGTGCGCGCAGTGCGACTACGCGCGCTACTGCGCGTTCTCGGCGCTGCGCGCGCCGGCGTGATCCCCGCCCCCGCCGAACTGCGCGACGTCGCGTGCCAGCTGGCGCGCGAGGCCGGCGCGATCCTGCGCGAAGGCTACGGCGCCACGCACCAGCCCGAGCTCAAGGGCCGGATCGACCTCGTCACCGAATACGACCGGCGCAGCGAGCGGCTGCTGCTGGACGCGCTCGCGCAGCGGTTCCCGGACCACGCGGTGCTGGCCGAGGAGTCGGGCGCCCGGCCGGTGGCCGGCGCGCGCGTGCGGTGGGTGGTGGATCCGCTGGATGGCACCACCAACTTCGCCCACAACTACCCGTTCTTCTGCGTCTCGATCGGCGTCGAGGTGGACGGCGCGCTGGCCGCGGCCGCGGTGTTCGATCCCGTGCGCGACGAGTTGTTCGCGGCCGCGCGCGGCGAAGGCGCGACGCTGAACGGCGCGGCGATCCGCGTATCGGCCATCCCGCGCCTCGATCAGGCGCTGATCGTCACCGGGTTCCCGTACGACGTGCGCGAGCACCCCGAACGCAGCGTGCCGCTGTTCCAGGCGTTCCTGGTGCGCGCGCAGGGCGTGCGGCGCGACGGCTCGGCCGCGCTCAACCTGTGCTACCTCGCGTGCGGCCGGTTCGACGGCTTCTGGGAGGGCCACCTGTCGGCGTGGGACATGGCGGCCGGCACGCTGATCGTGCGCGAGGCCGGCGGCCGCGTCACCAACTACGCCGGCGGCGAGTTCGCGCTCGACGCCCGCCAGATCCTGGCCAGCAACGGCCGCCTCCACGACGAGATGCAGTCCGTGCTGGCCGAGGCGCGGGCGCCGCTGCAGGGGTGAGCGATGCAAGCGGCAGGGCTCGATTCGGAAGGCACGTCAAAGGCCCTGATAGGAAGAGCGGCTGGTCGGGCGTGCGGTGTTTCGGGTCGACGGTCCTGACAGAAGAGGCACGTCAAAGACCCCGATAGAGAAGACACCTCAAAGACGCTGACAAGAAGGCGCTGGAGCGACGGCCCGGATGGAATGAATGGCTGGCACGGCGAGGATGCTTCCGGCAGTCGATTCGCCCCGTAGGTTTTTTGGAGTGCGCGCGAAAGTTGTTGTTGACATCAACGCACGACGCGGACGAGCGAAGTGGCGGAGCGTTCTGCCGCGGGCGCATGGGCGCGAGCGGGTTCCACCGTGGCGCGCGATCGCCGCGGTTCTCGAGATTCTTGTCATGATCCCTTGCGTTTCGCGGTGAGCGAGGCTTACGGGAGGTCCGAAATCACCGTGATACAACTGCTCCGTTCGTAGCGCCCCCGCCAAGCGCGCCCCCGAAGTCAGGATTAGTCGTGCGCGCCTATCGTCTGGATCATCTCGCGGACGCGGAGCTGCTCCGCAATCTGGCCTCGCTCATCTCCCAGGATCGCTGCCTCACCGCCAGCCTGCTCGCCCACATCGCCGAGGTCGACGCGCGCCGGCTGTTCGCCCCGGCCGGCTATCCCTCGATGCACGCCTACTGCGTGGGCGAGCTAAGGCTGTCGGAGGATGCGGCGGCCAAGCGCATCCATGCCGCCCGGGCGGCGCGGGCGTTCCCGCAGTTCTTAGACGCCCTGGCCCAGGGCCGCATCCACCTGAGCGGGCTGTGC
>DASSIN010000200.1:0-4483 GCA_035691845.1 Candidatus Eiseniibacteriota bacterium
CCGCGTCCGCCGGGCGTGACGGCAGCCCCGGCGCGCCGCAGCCCAGGGCCACCGCGATCGCGAGCAGGAGCGCGCGCGGGGCGCGCAGGGGCGCGTGCATGAACCTTCGAGTCTAGAGCAAGTCCACGGCCGCTGGCGAGCCGTTCGCGCCGCGGCGGGGCCCCGAGCGCGCCCTGCAGCGCGTGCTACACTGTCGCCCCTTCCGCCCCATCGTACGCGCCTCCGGAGGTCGCATGTCGCCACGCCGCGCGCTCGCCATCTCGCTCGCCATCGCCGTTGTCGCCGGCGCGGGACGCGCCGGCGCCGCCTTCGCCGCGCCCGGAGCGCGTGCCGCGACCCATGCCCGAACGACACGGTCCCCGCATCCGGCGCCGACCCGGACCCCCCTTCCGGACTCGGTGCTGGCGGTGGTGGACGGGGACCGCGTCGTGGGCGTGTCCCGGTTCGCCCGCGGCTGGCAGGCGATCAAGCCCCCCGCACGGGCCGATTCCCTTACCCCGCAGGGCGCGCGGCAGTTTCTCGATCTTCTGGTCGAGAAGGAGCTGCTGGCCGCGGCCGCGGAGCGCGAGCGCTGGAGCTGGACGGAGCGCGAGCAGGCCCAGTTCGACGGCCTGCGCGACCATCTCGTGATCCAGGCCATGCTCGATTCGGCCACCGAAGCGGTGCGCCGCGACCTCGAGGTGCGCGGGTTCCACACGCGCGGCTCGGACACGCTCGGGATCGTGGCGCGCGACACCGCCATGGTGCGGCTGCACGCCAGCTTCGACGACAGCGTGTGCGCGAAACTGGCACGCGCGTGGGCGGCGCTGCCCCGGCCGACGCGCCAGATGTCGGTGTTCGAGCAGCTGCGCGTGCTGGGACAGATGCCGCAGGTGGCGCCGGCCGACACCGGCCGCGTCGTGGCGCGCTCGAACGAGGGCGACTACCGCGCCGCCGACCTGCTGCACGCGTGGTACCTGCTGAACCCGATGTACCGGCCGCGCATCGAGTCCGCGTCGCAGATCCGCGACCTGGCGAAGAACGGGCTGTTCGAGCGCATGCTGCGGCGCGAGGCGGCGCGCCGCCACGTGGCCGAGCGGCCGGACATCGCCGAACCGCTCGCCCGCCAGCGCGAGCTGAACGACGTCACCCACTACGTGGACCGCGAGATCGGCCACAGCATCGCGACCGACTCGCTCACGCTGCTGCGCTACTACCATCGGCACGCGGAGCTGTGGCGGCTCCCGCTCCGGCTGCGCTACGCGCGGCTGGTGCTCGAGGACGCCGAGGCCGCCAACCGGATGGCGGTGCAGCTGCGCGATCCGGGCGAAGCCGACAGCCTGCTGGCGCAGGCGCATCGCCGCGGCGCCAACTGGGACGGCGAGGTGAGCGAGGAGAGCGACAGCACGCTGTTCCGCCGGCTGATGAGCGCCGGCGTCGGCACCGTGCTGGGCCCCGAGCCCGTCCAGGGCGGCTGGCAGGTGACGCGCGTGGTGACGGTGGTGCCGGCGCGCGATCGCGGCTTCGAGGAGGTGCGCGCGCTGGTCGAGCACGCGTGGACCACCGAGGAGGGCGAGCGGCGCATGCGCGGCCTGCTGGCGAAGCTGCGCGCCAGGTCCCAGGTGCGCATCAACGAGCCCGCGCTCGCGCGGCTCGTGCAGGCGCCACCGCCGGGGCTGGTGGGTGCCAAGTAGCGCCGGCCGCGCCCGCTCGGCGACGCCTTCGACCGCGGCGGGCCGCCCGGCGGCGCGCGGGCGCGGGTTCGCGTTCGGGTCTCGTCAAGAACGCGGCCCGTCGGTCACATCGGCTTGATTCGACCGCCCCCGCTTCCTAGAATTTTCCGCGCCTTCTCGATCCCCCACCCCGCCGCTGGAGACCGCATGATCCGTCGTCTGATGCCCTGCGCCGGTTTGGCGCTGATCGCCGCACTCGCATCGCTGTCCGCCGCCGCGCCCGCGCCGGAACCCTGGAAGCCCGCGAAGCCGCTGCCGGCTCCATCCAAGAAGGCCGAGCCGTTCCGGTGGCACGGCAAGATCGTGCCGGTGATCGACGGCGTGCCGGACACCGGCCAGTTCCTGCCCGACAATGCGGTGCTCGGCCACGTGAACGACCGCGTGTTCCGCGTGCACGACTTCCGCGAGGGCTGGTTCTCGTCATACGCCGAGGTGCGGCCGAAGCCAGACAGCGCCGGGCGCGTGGAGTTCCTGCGCAGCATGGCGAACAAGGAGGTGATGGCGCTCACCGCGCTCGAGCTCGGCCGGCCGCTCGAGTTCGAGGATCGCGCCACGATGCGCGAGCACACCCAGCGCGTGCTCTCCAACATCGCGTTCCAGCGGCTGGTGGCCGATTCGGTGTACATCGCCGAGTCCGAGGTCCGGCACATGTACGACCTGACCTCGTTCGTGCTGCACCTGCAGCACATCCAGTTCGACGACCGCGCCACCGCCGAGCGCGTGCGCAACGATCTCGAGGCGAAGCGCATCACCTGGTCGGCGGCGGTCAAGCGCTATACCACCGCGAAGGACGACAAGGGCCCGGACGGCGAGCTGGGCTGGATGATCCACCAGGGGCTCGATCCTTCGGTGGTGGTCGAGGTGTACGAGAGCAAGCCGCTCGAGGTTTCGCACGTGTTCCAGGACGCCACCGGCTTCCAGATCGTGCGCGTGCTCGAGAAGAAGCCCGCCCAGCAGCAGCCCTACGACATGGTGCGAAACGTCCTGCTCGGGGAGCTGCAGCCGGCCCGCCTGGCCGCGCGGGTCGAGCGCCTGCGCGACGTGCTGCGCCAGAGGATCGGCATGCAGTACGACAAGGCCAACATCACCTGGGCCTCGAGCCTGTTCGGCGAGACCGCGCCGGTGCGGCGCGACGAATCGGGCGAGACCCACATCGACATCTCTGGAGACGTGCCGGAATTCCAGGAGGCCGACACGGCGCGCACGCTCGCGACCTGGAAGGACGGCCGGCTGTCGCTGGGCGAATTCCTCGAGGACTACAAGGCCATCCCGGTGCCGCAGCGCATGAACGTGGACAGCTACGACGCGTTCAAGAACGCGCTGGACGGGTTCGTGCTCGAGCCCTACATGGCGCAGCTCGCGGTCGAGCGCGGGCTCGACAAGGACCCGCTCGCGGTCGCGATGATCAATCGGAAGCGCGAGGAGCTGATGGTCGAGCACCTGTTCGCGGACTCGATCGAGAGCAAGGTGTTCGTGTCGGACGCCGAGCGCCGCGCCTACTACCACAAGCACCTGCCCGACTTCTACAGCTTCCAGAACGTGCGCTACGCCACGATCCTGCGGCCTTCGAAGGCGGGCGCGGACTCGGTGGCGGCCGAGCTGCGCGCCGGGAAGACGGCGGAGGCGATCCTGCGCGCGGACTCGCTCGGCGGCCGCAAGCAGACGGGCGCCATCCACGAGCGGCGCGAGGACGAAAAGGGCGCTTACTACAAGCTGCTGTTCGAGGAGATGAAGCCCGGCGACGTGGTGATCGGCCCACCGGACAAGGAGGGCATCTACGTGGTGTTCCAGCTCCTCCAGCACGACCCCGGGCGCCAGCTCAAGCTCGAAGAGGTGGAGTCCATCATCGACGAGTCGCTGCAGAACCAGAAGGCCGAGGCGCTGCTGGACGCGTTCATCGCCCGGCACGAGCACAACTTCAAGGTCGAGCTTCACCCCGAGCTGCTGATGCGCGTGCGGCTGACCGACCCCGTGCTCGACTGACCGCACAGCGCGGAAAACGATCGGGGCGGGCCCCCTCGCGGAGGCCCGCCCTTCGTGTTGCCCGCCGCCGTCAGTTGGAGTCGGGCGTATGCGGGGGCGGCTGGTTGGGGTTGACGTTGCCCTTGGGGTGCCAGCTCTGCACCGCCGGGGCGCGCCGGTAGGGCGTGCACACCGAGCCGTCGGGCGAGTTGAACGACACGAACCGCCCCGGACCGTGGTCGGCGATCACGTCGCGGCCGCCGAACGACAGACGCGCCATGTTCCACTCCAGGCACACCGGCTTGTGGGCGCCCGGCAGATACGACTTCTTCTGACGGAAGATGATGCGCGCGAAACAGTAGCGCGTGTGCGCGTTCACCGGCGCCACGTCCTTTTCGCGCATCGCGTAGATCAGGTCGAGCCGCCCCGCGTGCCAGCCATCCTCCATCTCGTAGATCGGCTGGCCGAAGCCGGTGCGCGTCCACGGCTGCGGGCACGGGAACGTGCCGTCCGGGTCGAACTCGATCCGCATGTTGCCCTGGTTCCACCACCCGCGCTTGAAGTTGAAGTACACGCCCAAGGTGTCGCCGAAGCGCGGGCGGAAGTAGAGCCGCGCGTAGAGCCCGAAGAACTTCGGCGCGTCGCGGCCAGTGTCGAACGACAGGTAGAGCGTGTCCGAGCGCGTGGTGTCGGCCTGCGGCACAGACAGCGTGTCGGTGGCGTTCACCTCGCCCCACGGGGCGTGCCACGCCATGTAGAGCTGGGGCTCGCCGTAGATGACGGCGCCAGTGCTGTCGGGGACGCCGGCC
>DASSIN010000201.1:0-8959 GCA_035691845.1 Candidatus Eiseniibacteriota bacterium
TCACCGTTTACGGCTAGGACTACCGGGGTATCTAATCCCGTTTGCTCCCCTAGCTTTCGCGCATCAGCGTCAGTATTGGGCCAGATGAGCGCTTTCGCCACCGGTGTTCCTCCTGATATCTACGCATTTCACCGCTACACCAGGAATTCCCTCATCCTCTCCCATACTCGAGCCCGGCAGTTTGGGATGCAGGTCCCCGGGTGAGCCGGGGCATTTCACATCCCACTTACCGAACCGCCTACACGCCCTTTACGCCCAGTGATTCCGAACAACGCTTGCTCCCCCCGTGTTACCGCGGCTGCTGGCACGGAGTTAGCCGGAGCTTATTCGTAGGGTACCGTCAAACGACCAGATTGTTCACCTGATCGCGTTTCTTCCCCCACAAAAGGAGTTTACAACCCAAGGGCCTTCATCCTCCACGCGGCGTCGCTTGGTCAGGGTTTCCCCCATTGCCAAAGCCTCTCGACTGCTGCCTCCCGTAGGAGTCTGGGCCGTATCTCAGTCCCAGTGTGGCTGACCATCCTCTCAGACCAGCTACCCATCGTCGCCTTGGTGGTCCGTTACACCGCCAACTAGCTAATGGGACGCGAAGCCATCTTCGACCGGTAGCTTATAAATAGAGGCCACCTTTGACCCCGGATCCATGCGAATCCGTGGTCTCATGCGGTATTAGCACCCCGTTGGGAGTGTTGTCCCCCTGTCGAAGGCAGGTTCTTCACGCGTTACTCACCCGTTCGCCACTCTACTCGAGGAGTTGCCCCCTCTTTCGCGTTCGACTTGCATGCCTAATCCACGCCGCCAGCGTTCGTTCTGAGCCAGGATCAAACTCTCCGTGGTGATTTTTTTAAAACCATGGAGATCACGCGAAAGGCTTGCGCCCTCCGCGTGGATCAATTGCAAGGTTTTGGACCGTTGGCCGCGCACCGGACATACCGATGCGGGCCCCCGGGGACCTCACGCGGGCTTTCAGAAGATCGTGCGCTATTCGATTTTCAAAGAGCGAAGTCGTTCGTGCGCCTATTCCTGTGGAAAAGGCGGACGGGGAATCTAGCCTCGGATGATGTGGAAGTCAAG
The DNA here is from genome assembly GCA_035691845.1 of Candidatus Eiseniibacteriota bacterium. Classification (GTDB taxonomy): domain Bacteria; phylum Eisenbacteria; class RBG-16-71-46; order RBG-16-71-46; family RBG-16-71-46; genus DASSIN01. The sequence goes on from DASSIN010000201.1 coordinate 1,075, forward strand.
ACCTGCGCGATGATTCCGGAGGGCTTTTCCCTGCAGCAACTGCAATATGGGCCCGCGGGCCGAATCTGTCAACCCCGGGAGCCCGCGGCCAACTCGCCATTTCCCAACGAGCTCCGCGTGGGCGCCCAGGCCCTGCCCCCCGCATGAGGAATCCGTGGCACCGCTCGGCCATCCTGCTCGCGCCATGGGAGATACGTTGGATGCGCCGGGCGAAGCGTGGATGCGGGAACTACTTCCTGAACAACAAGTTACGGCCGAGACCGGTGGCCGACGTCGCCGGCGGGGACCACCCTCACCATGCGCCGCCCGAGCTGGAGCACGAACGGCTTCTCCAGGCCCTGCCGGTGGTTGCGGTCGGTCACCTTCACCTGGTCGATCCGCACCGCCCCCTGGTCCACGGCGCGCCAGGCCTCGCTGCCCGACCTGGCGAGGCCGCTGCGCACGAGCAGGTCCTTGATGCCCATCTCTGCGCCCTCGGCCGGCCACTGCTCCAGGTCGGTCGGGATCTCGCGGCGGCTGAACTGGGTCTCGAACCGCTCGCGGGCGCGCTCCGCCTCGGCCTCGCCGTGGTAGAGGGCAACGATCCGCCCGGCCAGCTTCTTCTTGAGGACCATGGGGTTGGCGGCGCGGTCGGCGAGCGTGCGCTCGACCTGGGCCAGCTCGGCGGCGTCGGCGGCCGTGACATAGCGCCACCACACGCCGATCAGGTGATCGGGCGCGCTCATCACCTTACCGAACATCTCCGCCGGCGGCTCGGACACCCCGATCGCGTTGCCGTAGCTCTTGCTCATCTTCTGCTCCCCGTCGAGCCCGGCGATCAGCGGCATGGTGAGCACCGCCTGGGGCGGCTGGCCGTTCAGGCGCTGCAGGTCGCGCCCCATCACCAGGTTGAACTTCTGGTCGGTGCCGCCGATCTCGACGTCGGCCCGGATCTCGACCGAATCCCAGCCCTGCATGAGCGGATAGACCATCTCGTGCAGCCCCAGCGCCTGCTCGGCTTGAAAACGGCGGGAAAAATCGTCCCGCTCCAGCATCTGAGACACGGTGACCGTGCCGAGCAGGCGCATCACGTCGAAGAATCCCATGCGCGCGAACCAGTCCAGATTGTGCCGCACTTCCACGGGCAACCGCGGCGGCGCCGGGCTCTGCTCGAGCACGCGGAAGAACTGGTCGAGATAGGTGGCGGCGTGCGCTTCGATCTCGTGGGCCGAGAGTTGCGGGCGCGTGCGGTTGCGCCCGCTCGGGTCGCCGACGCGCGCCGTGGCGTCGCCCACGATCAGCACCACCTGGTGGCCGAGGTCCTGGAATTCACGCAGTTTGCGCAGCCCGACGGTGTGGCCGAGATGGATGTCGGGGGCGGTGGGATCGAATCCCTGCTTGACGCGCAACGGCCGCCGCTCGCCCGCTGCGGCACGCAGCCGCTCGAGCAGCGCGCCGGCCGGCAGCACCTCCTCGACGTTGCGCGTCAGGAATTCGTGCTGGGCCTCGGGTCCCGGGGCGGACGTGGAACTCATCGCAGCCTCATCGGCGGCGGATTCTAGAGAGCGACCGATGGCCCGGCAAACGCTCGCTCCGGCGCCGGCGGACGCCCTGCGGCATCGGGCTTGACCGTGCTCCGATCCGACTTCTACCTTGGCGAGAACCTCATGTCCTCCTCCGCCCCGCTCGCGCGCCCCTCGCTCCGCGCCGCCTTCCGATTCCCCTGGAAGCTGTTCTTCGCGCTGGTCGTGGTGGCGGTCGCCGGCATCGCCGGCATCACGTTCGGTCTGGTGCAGTGGCTGCACGGCGACCTGCCCACGCTCGAGGGGCTGAACGGCGGCCAGGCGCCGGTCAAGACGGTGGTGTACGACGCGCGCGGGCGCGTGCTGCACGAGTTCTACAAGGAGAACCGCACGCCGGTGCCGCTGCGGCAGATCCCGCGCAACCTGGTCAACGCCACGCTGTCCACCGAGGACCGCAACTTCTACCACCACTGGGGCGTGGACCTGTGGGGCATGGGCCGCGCGGCGGTGAACGACGCGCTGCACCTGGGCGGCACCCAGGGCGGCAGCACCATCACCATGCAGCTCGCGCGCAATCTGTTCCACCGCTTCGATCGCACGATGTCGCGCAAGCTGAAGGAGATCGCGCTCGCGATCGAGATCGAGCGGCACTACACCAAGGACCAGATCCTCGAGATGTACTTCAATCAAATCTATTTCGGCGAGGGCGCCTACGGCGTGCAGTCGGCGGCGCACACGTTCTTCGGCAAGGACGTGCAGTCGCTGACGCTGCCGGAGTGCGCGTTGATCGCCGGCGTGGTCGCGAACCCGAGCCTGTTCTCGCCGCGCCACCATCCCTCGGCGGCGCTGGCGCGCCGCGGCAAGGTGCTGCGCAACATGGTGACCACCGGCGCCATCACGCAGGCGCAATTCGCGCGCGCCAACGCCGCGCCGCTGGGCGTGACCGCGGCCCCGCCGGACAACGGCCGGGCGGCGTACTTCGTCGAAATGGTGCGGCAGCACCTGGAGGAGCGCTACGGGTCGAACGCGGTCTACGAGGGCGGGCTGCAGGTCTACACCACGCTCGACATGGACCTGCAGGCGATCGCCGAACGCGTGCTGGAACGCGATCTGTCGAACCTCGAACACGATCTGCACGCGCGCGTCACGCATGCCGACTGGACGGCGCCCGCCGGGGTCGGTGGCGCCATGCGCACGCCGTACCTGCAGGGCGCGTTCGTGGCGATCGACCCGCGCAACGGCTGCATCCGGGCGCTGATCGGCGGGCGCGACTTCAACCAGAGCAATTTCAATCGCGCCACCCAGGCGCGCCGGCAGCCGGGCTCGGCGTTCAAGCCGTTCGTGTACACCGCGGCGATGGACAACGGCTTCAAGCCCACCGACGTGGTGGTGGACGAGCCGGTGTCGTTCCCGGGCGGCGACAACGGCCAGCCCTACGAGCCGCAGAACTACGACCGCCAGTTCCGCGGTCCGGTGACGCTGCGCTACGCGCTGCAGCAGTCGATCAACATTCCCACCATCAAGCTGCTGCGCAAGATCGGCATCCCGCTGGTGGCGAGCTACGCGCGGCGGATGGGGATCAAGAGCCCGATCGGGCAGAACCTGTCGCTCGCGCTCGGCAGCAGCGAGGTGACGCTGCTGGAGCTGACCTCGGCCTACGCGGTGATCGCCGACCGCGGCATTCGCAGCGAGCCGCTGTTCATCCTCAAGGTGCAGGACCACGCCGGCAACGTGCTCGAGAAGAACGCGCCGCAGTCCACCGAGGTGCTGTCCGAGGAGACCGCCGCGGTGATGACCTCGATGATGCAGAGCGTGGTGGATCACGGCACTGGATACCCGGCGCGCGAGCGCGGGTTCACGCTGCCGGCCGCGGGCAAGACCGGCACCATGGACGAATACATGGACGCCTGGTTCGTGGGATTCGTCCCGAGCCTGGTCGCGGGCGTGTGGGTGGGATACGACGAGAAGCGCACGATCGGGCCGGGCATGACCGGGGCGCGCGCGGCGCTCCCGATCTGGACCGACTTCATGATGGAGGCGACCCGCGGCCGCCCGGTCGAGGACTTCCCCGCGCCGGCGGGCATGGTGACACGCCAGATCTGCGCGGAGAGCGGGATGCTGGCGACCGACCACTGCCCGAGCGTCACCACGGAGACGTACACGCAGGGCAGCGAGCCCACCGAGTACTGCACCGTGCATCCGGGCGCGCCGCTCGAGACCCCATTCCCGCACACGCCCCCGCCTGACGAAGTGCCGGCCGCCGCTCCCGCGGCCGTTCATCCGCCCATGCTCCCGGCGCCGGCGGCGGGCCACCCGTAGTCTTCGCAGCGAGCGCCGATTCGGCCTTGCCCCGCCGATGGCGGCGGGAGATTGTCTGCGACTGAACAACGCGCCGGCCCCACGGCCGCATGCTGGCGCCGGGATGCGTTCGCCGGACCGACCCCCCGGCACGCTCCGGAGACGTGTGCACGTGCGTGGCTCGACGCTGCTGCGCTACGGCCTGGCCGTGGCGACTCCCGCCCTCGCGCTCGGCATCGACGTGACGATGCCGCGCGTGTTCATGCCCGAACCGTTCATGATGTTCTACATCGCCGTGCTGGTCAGCGCCTGGTACGGCGGCTGGGGCCCCGGCGCGCTGGCGACCATGCTGTCCGGCACGGCGGTCGAGACGTTCGTGATCACGCCGTTCGAGGCCGTGGACGCGTCCACCGCGATCCGCCTGCTGGCGTTCGTCGCCATCGGCCTGATCACCACCACGCTCGTGAACCGGCTGCAGCGGGCCCTGGTCCAGACGGAGCAGGGACGGCTCGAACTGGCGCGCGCCAACCGCGAGCTGGACGAGCGCGTGAGCGAGCGCACGCGGCTGCTGCAGGCGTCGGTGGCCGAGCTCGAGGCATTCGGCCACGACGTGGCGCACACGCTGCGCGCGCCGCTGCGAGCGATCGAAGGCATGGTGGGCATCGTGCTCGACGATCACGCCAACCGGCTGCCGGACAGCGCGCGCGCGCAGCTCCGGCGCATCTCGGACTCGGCGCGCACGATGGACGCCACCGTCGTCGCGCTGCTCGAGTACAACCGCCTCGGCCACCAGCGCGTGGCGGTGGAGCCGGTGCGCGTGCGCGAGGTCGTGGAAGGCGCGGTGGCCGAGGCGTGGCGCCGGCGTGGCGGTCCCTCCGACCGGTTCGTGATCGAGGGCCCGAGCGCGGCGCGCGCGCGGGCCAACCGGATGTTGCTCGAGCGCGCAGTGCTGGAAGTCGCCAGCAACCCGCTCGTGCATCGTCCGCCGGGAGGGTTCGCCAACGTCAGGGTGCGCATCGAGGCGGCCGGGCCGCGGGTGCGCATCACGTTCGCCGACCGCGGTCCCGGCATCGACGCGCGCTACCAGGCGCGCATCTTCGGCCTGTTCGAGCGGCTGCACTCCGACGCCGCGATGGGGCTCGGCAGCGGGCTGGCCATCGCGCGGCGCGCGGTCGAGCGCATGGGCGGCACGATCGGGCTCATGTCCGAGCCCGGCGCGGGCAGCACGTTCTGGATCGATCTGCCGGTCGCGTCCGAGGACGACGTGAGGCTCGCGGACGCCGTCGCCGGCGCGCCCGTCGCGGACGGCTCGATCGAGGCGCGCGTGCGCCGCCTGGCGCGCCGCGTGGTGTCGGCCGCTACGCCACGCTCGCGATGACGAGCGGCGGTGCGGCGACCGCCGTGTCCGCGATCGTGAACGCCGCCGCCGCGCGCTCCACCGCCGCAGGATCGGGCGCGGCCAGGTGCAGCTCGAGCAGCACGTCTCCGGCGTCGAGGCGGTCGCCGATCCGGCGCCGCACCATGGCGCCCACGCGCGGATCCACGCGGTCCTCCTTCGCGCGCCGCCCGCCGCCGATCGCCACGATCAGCTCGCCCAGCGCGAAGCCGTCCACCGCCGCCAGCACGCCCGCGCGCGGCGCCGGCACCGGGACGACCGCGGGCGCGCGCGGCAGCCGGTCGCGCTCGACCGCGTCCGCGTCACCACCCTGCGCGACGATCAGCTCGAGCCAGCGTCGCCACGCCGCGCCCGAATCGAGCGCGCGCTCGAGCGCCGCGCGCGCCTCCGCCTCGCCGCGGCCCGCCAGCACCAGCATCGCCGCCGCCAGCTCGAGCGTGAGCGCGCGCACGTCGGCGGGGCCGCCGCCCCGCAGCACGTCGCACGCCTCGCGCACCTCGAGCGCGTTGCCGACCGCGACCCCGAGCGGCTGGCTCATGTCGGTGACGCGCGCCGCCGCGTTCGCGCCCATCGCACGCGTCACGTCCACGAGCTGATGCGCCAGCGCCACGGCGTCGCCCTCCGTCTTCATGAACGCGCCGCTGCCGCACTTGACGTCGTAGACGATGGCCTGCGCGCCCTCGGCGATCTTCTTGCTGACGATGCTCGGCACGATGAACCACGGCCGCTCGACGGTGGAGGTGGCGTCGCGCAGCGCGTACAGCAGGCCGTCGGCGGGCGCCAGCTCCGGGCCCTGCCCCACCATCACCACGCCGATCCGCTCGAGCTGCGCGCGCATGGCCTGGGCGTCGAGCTGCGTGCGGAAGCCCGGGATCGACTCCAGCTTGTCGAGCGTTCCGCCGGTGTGCCCGAGGCCGCGGCCCGACACCATCGGCACCGCCACGCCGCACGCGGCGACCAGCGGCGCCAGCGCGAGCGAGATCTTGTCGCCGACGCCCCCGGTGGAGTGCTTGTCGGCCGTGGGCCGGCCGAGCGAGCGCCAGTCGAACACCTGGCCCGACCGGATCACCGCGCGCGTCAGCGCGTCGCGCTCGGCGTCGGCGAGCCCGTTCAGGTACGCGGCCATCAGCCACGCGCTGGTCTGGTAGTCGGGGATCTCGCCGCGCGCCGCGGCGAGCACGAACGCCTCGAGCTCGCCGGGATCGTGGCGGCCGCCGTCGCGCTTGACGCGCAGGAACGCGCGCGCGTCGATTCGGCCGGCGGCGCTCACGGCCGGCGCGGCTCGCGGCCGGGACCCGGCGCGCTCAATACGCCTTGTCCCCCGCCTCGCCGCGCACGATCTTGACGCCGGCCGAGGCGCCGAGCCGCGTGGCGCCGGCCGCGATCATCGCGCGCGCGTCCTCCTGCGTGCGCACGCCGCCCGATGCCTTGACGCCCAGCTCGGGGCCCACGGTCTCGCGCATCAGCTTCACGTCCTCGACCGTTGCGCCGCCGCCCGAGAACCCGGTCGAGGTCTTCACGAAGTCGGCGCCGGCCGCCTTGGCGAGCGTGCAGCCCATCACCTTCTCGTCGCGCGTGAGCAGCGAGGTCTCGAGGATCACCTTGACGATGATGCCCGGCCCCACGGCCTGCACCACGGCGCGGATGTCCTGCTCGACCAGCGCGTAGTCGCGCGACTTGAGCGCGCCGATGTTGATCACCATGTCCACTTCCTCGGCGCCCTGCTGCACGGCGCGGCGCGCCTCGTACGCCTTGACGTCCGGCGCGTGCGCGCCGAGCGGAAAGCCGATCACCGTGCACACCTTGACGCCGGTGCCGTGCAGCAGCTCGCGGCACAGCGGCACCCAGTTGGGGTTGACGCACACCGACGCGAAGCAGTATTCGGCCGCCTCGCGGCACAGCTTCTCGATCTCCTCGCGCGTGGCATCGGGCTTGAGCAGCGTGTGGTCGATGAGCGCGGCCAGCCCGTCGCGGTTGGCGCAGTAGCCGAGCGTGGCGGTGACGCGCGACGCGCCGGCTTCGGCCAGCACGCGCGTCTCGGCCGGGTCGCGCACGGCCGCGTTCCCGAACGCGCGGCAGCGCTCGCACGTGGCGGGGTCGTGCGTTTCGGCCGGCAGGCGGTCCGCGCTGGCGGCCACGTGCGCGGCCGGCGACGGCGCGGGCGGGCCGGTCGGGGCGGATGCCGGAGCCGTAGCCGGAGCCGCGGCCGCCGCCGGCGCGCGCTCGCGCAGCGCCTCCATCACGCGCCGGGTGATGACCTCGACCAGCTGGTCGCGCTCCGCGCTCATCGGCCCTCCGTCTTCAGCACGAACGCCTGCGGCAGCAGCTCCGACAGCCTGCTGTGCCTGATCCGGCCGCGGCCGTCGCGCCACAGCACGGTCATGTGCGGCGCGAACTCCTGCAGGATCTGCCGGCACGCGCCGCACGGCGGCGCGCCCGCGCCCTCGGGCGCGGTGATGGCGATCGCCTCGAACTCGCGGATGCCCTCGCTCACCGCCTTCCACACCGCGGTGCGCTCGGCGCACACCGACATGCCGTACGAGGCGTTCTCGACGTTGCTGCCGCGGATCACGCGGCCGTCCCTCGCCAGCAGCGCCGCGCCCACCGGGAAGCGCGAGTATGGCGCGTACGCCTCGCGCCGCGCGCGCACCGCCTCCGCCATCAGCGCCTGCGGGTCGAGCCGCGCGCG
>DASSIN010000202.1:0-2226 GCA_035691845.1 Candidatus Eiseniibacteriota bacterium
CGCGCCGTCGGCGGCCGCGGCGCCCGTGCGCGCGGCGGCCCCGCCGCCGGCGGCGGGGAATTCCGGCCGGGTCGCGGTGGCGGTGGGGAAGGCCCAGGCCGTCACATTCGATCTCGGCGCCATGCTGGACGAGTTCCAGCGCGCGGTCGGCGAGCAGCTTTCCGGCGACGCCCAGAGCCACTACGATCTGGGGATGTCGTACCGCGAAATGGGACTGCTCGACCAGGCGATCGCGTCGTTCCGCACCGCCGCCGAGAATCCGGACTATGCCGTACGCTGCACGGAGATGATCGGGCGCTGCCTGCTGGACCAGGGCCAGATCGATGCCGCCGTCGAGGAATTCACGAACGCGCTCGCGCGCGATCTGCCGGCCGAGGCCGCGTTGAGCCTGCGCTACCAGCTCGGACTGGCGTACGAGGCCGCGGGGCGGCCGCAGCAGGCGCTGGCGGAATTCGAGAAGGTGGCCGGCGCCCAGGCCACCTATCCGGACGTGGCGCAGAAGATCCGCGCCCTGCGCCGCTCGCTGGAGAACGTCTGATGCCGGCGCCGCCCGCCGCCCGGGGCGGCCGGCGGATCGACCTGCATGCCCACACCCTGATCAGCGACGGCAGCCTCACGCCCGAGGGCCTGGTGTCGCTCGCGGTCGAGCGCGGTCTGGCGGCGCTCGCCATCACCGACCACGACGCCATCGACGCGATCGAGCCGGCGCGCTTGGCCGCGCCGCCCGCGCTCGAGCTCGTGCCCGGCATCGAGATGTCGACGGCGCTCGACGGACAGGACCTGCACATCCTCGGGTTCTTCGTGGACGCCGCGTATCCGCCGCTGCTCGACACGCTGGTGCGGTTCCGCGAGGAGCGGCGCACGCGCGCGCGCGCGATCGTCGAGCGCCTGGCGCAGCTCGGGTTCGCGCTCGATCCGGAGCAGGTGCTGGCCAGCGCGGGACCGGGCGTGGTGGGCCGGCCGCACGTGGCCGAGGCGCTGCGGCGCGCCGGCCACGTGCCGAGCGTTGACGACGCGTTCCGGCTCCACCTCGGCGTGCACGGCGACGCCTACGTGCCGCGGCCGGCGTTCGCGCCGTCCGATGCGATCGCGCTGATCCACGCGGCCGGCGGGGTGAGCGTGCTCGCGCATCCGGGCGCGATGATGGAGGACGCGGTCGTGGAACGGCTGATCGGCGTCGGCCTGCGCGGGATCGAGGTGTGGCATCCGCAGCACGGCTCGACCGCGGTCCGGCGCTGGCACGCGTTCGCCGAGCGCCACGGGCTGCTGGAGACCGGCGGCTCGGACTTCCATCATCCACAGCGCGGCGCGATGCTGGGCGATCTGCCGGTGCCGATGCGCGCGCTCGACCGCCTGAAGGAAGCCGCCGGCGTTCCGGGCTGATCCCGCCCGGGTGGACGGCGCCGGTCACGCCGGCGGCGCCGGGCGTTGACGCTGCGCGCGCGCGGCCGGTATGGTGCGCGCCTCGCACTGTCGCTCCCGCCGCGAGCCTCCGGAGACGCACACCCATCGCACGTCCGCTCTCCACGCGCCAGCTCTCGTACGCCGCGTTGCTCGTGGCTGCGGGTCTGACCGGCGCCTACGCGCCCCATCCGCCCAACGTGGAGCTGGTGACGCTGGTGGCGTTCGGCTCCGGCGTGCTGCTGGGCGCGGGCGGGGCCGCGGTGGCGGGGCTGATGGAGTGCCTGTACGCGCTGCTCAATCCGTGGGGACCGGTGCATCCGGTGATCCTGGGCGCGCAGGTGGCGGGCATGGCGCTGGTGGCGCTCGGCGGCGCGCTGTTCGCGCGCCTGGGCGGGCCGCGCTGGCCGGTGCGCCGCCGCGCGCTCGCGCTCGGCGCGTTCGGCGCGGTGCTCAAGGTCGTCTACGACGTGATCACCAACGTCGCGACCGGGCTCGTGTTCGGGCAGGTGCGTGTGTGGCTGCTGCAGGGCATGGTGTGGACCGCGTGGGGCGCCTTGTGGGACATGACGATCTTTGCCGCGCTCGGCACGCCGCTCACCGGCGTGTTCGCGCACTATCGCGCGCGGCTGTCGTCGCCGGCCTGATCGCGGCCGCGTCCGCGCGCGCGCAGGTCGCGCCCGCCGACCGTGGCTCGATCGCGGGCTCGGCGCTCACCGATCCGCTGGCGTGGTGGGGCGAGGCGGGGCGGCCGGCGTTCGTGCCGGACGCGTTCCTGATGATGTCGTGGCCGTGGGCGCTGGCGGGCCTGCCAGTGGGCGGTCT
>DASSIN010000203.1:0-3502 GCA_035691845.1 Candidatus Eiseniibacteriota bacterium
GTCCGCGCGCGCGCGCGGGCCGACCCGCGGCGCGGCGGCCGGCGTCGCTAGCCGGCGACACCGGCGTGCAGCTCGCGCGCCAGCCGGGCGACGACGTCGGCCACCTGGCGGAACCCGGTCTCGAGCAGGAACTGCGGATTCCGGCCGTACGACTTGTGGCCGATGACGAAGAAGTCGGGCTCGGGATGGGCCAGCACGTCCGCGCCGAACGCGGGCACGTCCAGACAATCGGCGCCGCGCACGTCCGCCAGCGCGGCCGCGAGCCGCATCGGCGCCTCGCTGCCCTCGCACGTCCGCACCTGCAGCTCGCGATGGAGCGCGAGGTCGGGACGGAACCCGGCGTTCACCACGATCTCGTCCACCTCCTCGATGCGCGGCGCGTCGCCGAGGGCAAGCTGCACGCGCGTCTTGTGCGTGGCGGAGTTGAACTGGAACTCCTCGATCGTGGCGCCGCCGACGTGCGCGATCGCCGGATGCGCCCCGGACGCCAGCTCGCGCGCGCGGGCGTACAACGCGCGGCGCACGGCCAGCGGGTCGTCCGCGCGCTCGGGATAGAGCGCCGCCAAATCGCGCGTGACCCACACCGCCGACGTGCCCGGAGTCTCGTCCGCCAGCGTCGCCAGCGCGCCGATCGTGGTGGCGGCGCTCGCGCCCGAACCCACCACCAGCGTGCGCCGGCCCGCGAACCGGTTGCGCGCGAGCCCGAGCACGTCGGGCAGGTCGTAGTGCATGTAGGGGCGCTGCGCCATCTCGTGGCGGGCCGGAATGCCGCCGTCACCCGCCCAGTTGGGCTGCATGAACACGCCCGAGGCGTCCACCAGCGCGAACGCGTGCAGCAGGCTCTCGCGCCCGCCCTGATCGCGCACCAGCAGCCGGAACGGCTGCGCGCGGCGCGCGGACGGCTCGGCGCCGTGATCGCCCTTCAGCATCCCGCGGCGCGACACGTGCACGACCTGCGCGAACCGGTGCACGCGCGGCGCGAGCTCGGGCAGCGCGGCCAGCGGCTCGAGCACGCGCGCCACGTATTCGGCGCCGCTCGGATGCTCGTCGCCGGGCGGCGCCTGCCAGCCGGCGGCCTCGAGCCGCGCGCGGGCCGCCGCGCCCACGTTCATGCGCCACGGCGTGAACAGCTGCACGTGCCCCCAGCCGCGGATGTTGGAGCCGATCTCGCCGTGCTCGAACACGTGCACGTCGAAGCCGTGATCGAGCGCCATGGCGGCCGCTTCGAGCCCGATCGGACCGGCGCCGATCACGGCCAGGGTGTTGCGCGCGGGCAGCGGCATGGGCTAGCGGGCGACGCCCGACTTCAGCCGCGCGCGGTAGTTCGCCCGCAGCTTCGCCAGCTTGGGCTCGATCATCGCGCGGCAGTAGGGCTGGCCGGGATGATTGCGGAAATAGCCCTGGTGATGGTCCTCGGCCGGGTGGAACACCGTGAACGGCGTCACCTCGGTGACGATCGGCGCGTCGAACACGCGCTCGGCCGTGAGCTTCGCGATCACCTCGCGCGCGGTGGCCTCCTGCGCGGGCGAGTGCGTGAAGATCGCCGAGCGGTACTGCGTGCCGGCGTCCGGCCCCTGGCGGTCGAGCGTGGTGGGATCGTGGAACGCGAAGAACATCCCGAGCACGTCGGCATACGGGATCACCGCGGGGTCGAACGTGATCTGCACCGCCTCGGCGTGCCCGGTGCGACCGCCGCACACCTGCTCGTAGCTGGGATGGGGCGTGTGGCCGCCGCTGTAGCCGGACACCACGCGCTCGACGCCCTCCAGCGGCTCGAACACGGCCTCGACACACCAGAAGCAGCCGCCCGCGAGCGTGGCGGTTTCGGTGGCATGCGTCATCTGTCAGCTCCTCGGATGGGGGGAAAGCGGACGATTCACCCGAGCATACGACACCGCGCGCATGGCGTGACGGGTGTTGGGCGCAGAGGGCGGCGAGCCATCGGCGCCCGGCCCCCACCGCCCGCACCCGGTACGGACGAGGCGCCTCACCACACCTCGGCCACGATCGGCGCGTGATCGGACGCGCGGCCGGGGCCGTCCAGCCCCTGGACCGTCTCGCCGCGTGCCGCGTGCCAGCCGCGTCCCGCGAACCAGTCGAGCCGCAGGCGCGCGCGCGGCTCGAGGATGCGCAGCGCGCGGGCGGCGGGCGAGGCGAGCGGGCCGAGCAGCGCCTGCAGCTCCTCGACGCGCGCGAACCGGAGCTGCAGCGAGAAGCGATCGTCCACGAACGGGCGCCACGCGAACCCGGCGCGCGCCAGCTCGTCGAACAGCAGCTCGCGTTGCGGGCCCTGGTCGGGATACTGCAGCCGCCGGCGCAGTGTTTCGCCCGGCGTCAGCAGCAGCGCCGCGGCGCCGGCCAGCGGCGCGGTCCACGAGCCGCGATCGAACGTGTGCGTGTTGAAGTCGCCCGCCATCAGCACCGGGCGGCGCTCGCCCTCCAGCGCGCGCATCACGGTCGCCACCTGCTCGGCGCGGTGCCGGCGCGTGCGGTGCACCTCGAGGTGCGCGACCACCGCCACGAACGGCGCGCCCGGCCGCAGCACCTCGGCGATCAGCGCCGCGTGCGTGCCGTACATGCGCTCGAGCTCGTACTGCACCAGCTCGGGGCTCGGCAGCGTGACCCTGCGCACCTCGCCCAGCGGCCAGCGCGACAGCAACGCGATGCCGAACAGGCCCTCCTCGTTGGCGCTGTTCCCCGCGGTCGAGGCGTCGTCGTCGCGGCCGATCGTGGTCTCCACGAACAGCGGCGTCCACGCGCCGTGGCGGCCGAGCGCCCGGGCCAGGTCGCCGGTGACGTCGCGATTGCCGGCGCGCGCCATGCCGAGATCCACTTCGTCGAAGAACAGCACGTCGGCGTCGCGCAGCGCGGGATGGTGCCGCAGCGCGTGCTCGACCTGCGCGTACCAGTTGCCGTGCTCGATGTTCCAGTGCACCGCGCGCAGCGATTCGCGCGCGGGCCCGGCTGACACCGTGTCAGGCGCGTGGCGGTGGATGCGGGCGAGCACGCGGGCGAAGCGCGGCGCCATCTCCGGCCATTCCGGCGAGCCCCGCAGCTCGCGCAGCGTGCGGTGGCGCTCGATCACGTGCTGCAGCGCGCGGCATTCTTCGAGCAGGGCGGGGTCGCGCACGGGGAGCGAGCATAGCAGGCGCGCGCGACCGGCCGGCAACCGCCGGCATCCAAACCGGCATGCACATCTCGGTGATCGTGCCGACCCTGAACGAGGAGATTCCGCTCGCGCGCACGCTGGAGGCGGCCGGGGCCGAACGGCGCGGCGGCTGGATCGTGGCCGATCGTGGCAGCGAGGACTGGACGCGCGAGCTGGCGGCCGGCGCGGGGACGCGCGTCACGATGAGCCGCCAGGCGCCGCTCGTCTCCGGCGCGCGCGCCGCGGACGGCGACGTGCTGCTGTTCCTGCGCGCGGGCGACGTGCTGCCGGATCGCGCGCGGGCGCGCGTGCGCCGCGCGGTGCAGGGCGGCGCGGACGGCGGCGCGCTGGGGG
>DASSIN010000204.1:0-2972 GCA_035691845.1 Candidatus Eiseniibacteriota bacterium
GAGCGCCAGCCCCACGTGCAGATCGCGCCGCGCGAGGTGCAGGGCGAGCGCGCCGGCCGTGAGCTCGGGCAGCCCGTCCCAGCGCGTGGCCGAGCATTCGACGCGCGTGGCGCGCCCGGCCGGCGGCAGGCCGGCGGAGACGAACCCCAGCGCCGAGCCGCCGGCCGGCAGCACGGGATCGAACTCCTGCCCGCGCGCCGGGCCCACGAGCATCACGAGCGCGAGCCCCGCCAGCGCGAGCGCCGGCGGCGCGAGATGGAACGCGGGCGCCGCGCGCGCGTAACGGCATGCGATGGCCACGGGCGTCATCCTCATCGCGCCGGCTCCACGCGCACCGCGCGCGCTTCCACGATCTCCGCTCCCGACGGACCGCGGGCGCGCAGCACGGCGGCGTAGGCGCCGGGCGCGATGTCGGCCGGGAGCCAGTCGGTTGCACCCCGCGCGAGGCCCGGCGCGCCGCCGCGCGCCACGCGGCGGCCGGCGAGGTCGTAGAGCTCGAGCGTGATGCGCGGCCGCTCCCACGGCAGCGCCCACGCGCAGTGCAGTGGTGCGCCGGCGCGCACGCGGCGCGGCGTCACCTCGAACCGTCCGGCGATGGGTGGCGACACGGGCGGCGGCCGCAGCGGCGTGCCGAGCGGGTCGCGCGCCGGCTGCCAGGCGCCGTCGCGCCATTCGATCGGCACCCCGGACGGCACGCCCGCGGACGAATAGGGCACGCGCGCGTCCAGCACGCCGTCGAGCTCGCGCACCGTCACCACGTCGGAGATGCCGGTCGAGTCGTCAGAGTTGTTGAGGCTCGCCCACGGGCTCACCTGCCACACGCGCCAGGGATCGAGCGCCGGGAAGGCGGCCAGCAGCGCGGCGCGGTCCTGGGCGAGCACGGCGAGGCTGTCGGGCGCGAGGCGGCCCGCGCCCCCGGCCGGTGCGCCGCGGCGCTCGCTCCGGTCGGCCAGCGTGAACGTCGCGAGATCGAGTGAATCGGCCGAGCGGTTCGCCACCTCGACCCATTCGCCTTCGCCGTGCGCGGGATGGAACTGGATCTCGGTCGGCTGCAGCGGTCCCGGGCCGGCGCGCGCGAGCAGCGTGTCGGCGTCGTCGGCGGGATTCTCGTCCCCCGGGAGCGCGCCCCGCACCATCACGTGATGCCGGCCCGGGCGCGCGAACGCGAGCGGGATCGCGACCGTGAGGGTCTCGCCCGGGACCAGCGCCGGCAGCGCGGCGCGCGCGAGCAGGGTGTCACCCTCGTCGAGCTCGACCGCGGCCGCGCCCGCGGCGAGCGAATCGAGGCCGGCGTCGAGCACCACGGCCGAAGCCACGGCGGTCCCGCCCGGGTCCGGCTGCTCTGGCGCGAGCGTGGTCCGCCCGCGGACCACGGCGATGTCACGCCGCGCCGCATTGGCGCGGCCCGGCGATGGGCTCGCGGGGCGGAAGTCGAGCGCGTTGCTGCCGCGATCCGCATCGTCCGGGACGCGCGCCAGGGATTGCCCCGAGGGGACGTCGATGGCCGGGGCGCCGCAGAAGTATTCGGGGTAGGCGAGCGCGCCCCAGCCCAGCACCTCGATCGCGCCGTCCGGCCACACGAGCCGCACGGCGTCCGGGCCGTTCTGCAGCTGCAGCTCGACCACCGCCTGCGGGGCGGGGGTCACGAGCGAGCCGCCCACGACGAACCGTCCCCGTGCGGGAATGCTGTCGGCGGCGGTTCCGGTCCAGCGCGGCGTCCAGCGCGCGGGGCCGGCGCCGTCCCCGGCCTCGATCCGCACCCCCGCGAGCGACACGGTGACGGCGAGTGGATTGAACAGCTCGACGAACTCGAACCCCGTGTCGTCGCCCGGGGCGTCGTAGTAGACCTCGGACAGACGCGCGCGATCGGGCGGCGCGCACGACACCGCGGCGAGCATGACGACGAGCGTGAGCAGCGGGCACTCCCGCGGGGGCGGACGCCCGGCCAACTGGCAATCGCGGTGCCAGCCGGGAGCCCGGGACCGCACCCGCGCCAGGAGCGAACGTTCGCTCGCACCGCGGGCGGCGAGCGCGCTCCGAGCCGTCTACGCGGTGGTCACGGCGTCACCGCGGTTGTCGCCGGCGCCCCGGTCCGCATCGCGCGCATCACGGCAACGCGCGGGCACGGCGAAGGCGCCCGCTACGGCAGCCCGCGCCGGCGGCGCCACGCCCACTCGACGCTCAACGCGCCGACCACGAGCGCGAACAGCCACGGCGACTGCCACAGCTTGACGGTCTCGCTGCGGCTCACGGCCAGCGCGCGCGCGCCGAGCCCGCGCGCCCACGCTTCCACGGAGCCGGCCGAGCCCACGCGCCCGCCGGTCGCCGCCGCCATCGCCGCCAGCGCGGCGGAATCGGGCGCGGTGCGCGCCAGCTCCAGGCTCCAGCGATCCACCGCGAACTCGCTCGTCGCCTGGCCCAGCGAGCGGCCGCCCTCCGTGGCGCGCGCGCGCACGCGGTAGCGCCCGGGGGAGAGCCCGTCCAGCTCGGCCACGTAGCTGCCCGCCGACTGCGGCGCGAACGCGAGCGGGTGCGCGCGGCCCGCGGCGTCCTCGTACTCGCCCGCCACGGTGGCGCCGGCCACCGGCCGGAATTGCGCGTCCTGCAGGGTCGCGAACAGCCGCACGCGCTCGCCCGAGGCGGTGAGCCAGCGCTCGGGCTTGACGCGCAGCGGCTCGCCCTGCGCGGGCTCGGCCAGCCAGTGCGCGATCCGGCGCCACAGCCGCTGGCCGCGCTCGGCCGCGAGCTCGTCGACGCCCGACAGCGACCAGCGCCAGAACCCGGTGCCGTTGACGAGCATCACCTGGCCGCGGCCGATGTGGCGCGCCAGGAACAGCGGCGGGCCCGGGCTCGCGGCCAGCAGCACGCGATCGCCGGCGCCGGCAGCGAGCGGCAGCGCGTCGGCGAGCGGCGCGGCCTCGCGCCAGGCGCGATCGCCGCGCGCAACGTCGTCGTCCCACGCCATCAGCTCG
>DASSIN010000205.1:0-16099 GCA_035691845.1 Candidatus Eiseniibacteriota bacterium
CGGTCTCCGCCCCCGCCGCGCGACTGCGGCGCGGCGCCACGGTCGTGCCAGCGGCCGCCGCCGTTGTCGCCGCGCGGCCGGTCGACCGGCATGCGCTCCTCGCGCGGGCGGATGATGCGCGGCTCCTGGTCGCCGTGCGACGGCTCGACCGGCAGCGGTCGCTGGTAGCGACCGCCCCGCATCGGATCGGACGGTCCGCCGAGCCGCGGCGAGCGCAGCGCGGGGTCGTGCGTCACCCACGGGCGATCGCCGCCGCGGTTGTCCTCGCGCGGGCGGCCGTTGCCGCCCATCGGCAGCCCGGTGCGGATGCCCGAGGGGCCGCGCGGCACGCTCGCGCTCGACAGCAGGATGCCGGGCGGCGGCGACTGCTTCCAGCGGTCGGACGTCCAGCGGTTGGGCGGCACGTAGCCGACCGGTGGCGCCGACTTGTAGCGGCGCAGCGCGCCGCCCCACAGGCCGGTCCACACCCTCCAGCCGTCCCACGACGAGTACCACGCCGCGCTCACGCGGTAGCGCGGCGCGCGCGGCACGTAGCAGTAGTACGGCACCGCGCCGAACCAGTAGGTCGGACCCCAGTACCAGTTGTAGTTCACGCGGAAATCGAACGCGCTGCAGGTGGCGTAGTAGGGATCGAAGCCGTCCCACCACGACCAGTAGCCCGGCCGGTGGCAGTCGTAGCACATGTAGCGCGGATAGCGGACGCGCTCGTGCACGTAGTAGGTGGTGTACTGGGTGGCGAACGCGTCCTCGTCGTCGGGATCGCTCAACACCTGGCGGCGGATGCGCTCCATGGCCACGAACGGATCGCCCACGATGCGGCCCTCGGCGGTGACGCCGTCCTCGTCGTCGGGCTGGCCGGCGAAGCCGACCTCGGCGGCCTGCGGATCGTAGGGCCGCAGGTACCACGGCAGGCGCTCGAACGGCTCGCGCGAGGCGATCGCCACGATGTAGCTCTGGCCCGTGGACTCCTGGATCACGAGATCGTAGTCGGCGTCGGCCGGCGGCACCTGGTAGGTGCGCCGCGCCTCGACCCGGCCCGAGCGCCCGCGCAACGGCCACAGCACGCGCACGTAGCCCTCGGAATCGATCTCGTACACCAGCAGGTAGGCGTCGTCCGTGGCGCGCGACTTGACGACGATGCGATCGCCCGGATCGTAGACCGCATCCGTGCCGCGATCGGTCCACACGTCCACGTCGAGCGCGCGCGCGTGCGCGCGCGACGGCATGAACCCGGTCGCGAGCGCGAGCGCGGCAACGAACAGCACGATGCGTATCATAGACGCCTTTCCGCTGCGGAGCGGCGCTTCCGTCGCGCGGCGCTCCGCCGCCCGCCGACCCCGCGGCGCTCCACGGCCCATGCATTCCATCATACGCCAAGGCCGCCGGGTGCGGCTCGAAATGCGGCGGCGACGAGCCCCCGCACGGCGAACCGGCTTGGGCGGCCGGGTCACGGCAACCACACGATCGGACGCCGTCCGGAAACCGCTTCGCCGGCCGGCTTCACGCGCAGCTCGCGCTCGGCCAGGGCGGTCTGATACGCCCAGTCGAGCGTCACCTGGGACGGGCTCACCGCCGTCACCCGGAACTTGGCGTAGTGGTCGTCGCGGGTCCACACCACGTAGCAGTGGCCCACGATCGCCTCCACCGTGCCGCTCGGCGCCCAGCCGGTGTCGGGGGCGAAGTCCACCGCGTCCAGGCTCGAACCCCAGCCGGCGTCCTGGATGTTGGTGGCGAAGTCGGGCACGAACATCTGCGCGTGCACCGACAGCGCGGAGTCGCCGTGCCAGCCGTAGAAGATGTCGGTCTCGGGATCGCTCGCGTCGCGGCGGGCGAACTGCGAGAAGTCGTAACCGCTGGTGCCGGGCTGGGTGACGTAGCTCGTCAGCACGAGCCCCGTTCCCGCCGGACGCGGCACGTCCGAGACGTCCTCGTAGGACAGGTCGCTCTCGTTGCCGGCTTCGTCCACGGCCGACACCGCGAAGAACCGCTTGACGCCGTTCGTGAGCCCGGTCACGTCGAACTGCGTGGCGGCGGTGAAGCCGACGCGGTCGTACGGGCACTCGTGCCCCGAGGCGCACGGCGCGACGTAGATGCGGTAGCCGACGACGTCGGGCTCGGTGTTCGCCAGCCAGCGCAGCACGACCGAGCTGTCGCCGGTGACGCTCACGAGCCCGCGCGGCGCCGCGGGCGCCGCGGTGCGCGGGCCGGTGCGATCGAAGCAGCCCGCCAGCAGGGGCAGCGCGAGTGCCATGGCCAGCAGTGAGAAGCTGCGCATGTGTCCTCCGGATCGAAGGTGTCGCGGCACGTTCGCTCGATCGGAAGGGCAATGCGCATGCCACGCAGAGGCCGGTGCGGGGCATCGGCGCAAGCGTCTGGCGGGCAACAAGAAGCCGCCGGGAGCCGTGAGTCTCCCGGCGGCAGGAGAGTGTGCGTCGCGGTATCAACTGTGCGCGCGCCGCCACACTCTCGAAGCAGGAAGGACACCGGTCGTCTGCTTCACGACATCAGCCGAGACATCCCCCAATGCTGGCCCATGCCGCAACTTGACCGATGTCCTCAAGGATCCCTTCGTCCCCACACGGTGGCTGAACAGCCGGGTGTCTTGCCGGAGCACCATGCTGGCGAAACGGAACTCGGGATCGAAAACTTGATGGGGCGAGAACTCCAAGCTAGCCGGTCGCAGAGGACGGTGCGCTGTCCAGATGACTCGGGCTCGTACCCTCGACCGGACCCCCGCGAATCCGGCTAGCCCAGAAGTTTGTTCAGCTCTCGCTGAACTTGGAGGTCCCCCCCCTCCGCGGAGCCAGCTTCAGCACCCCGCGTGCCAGCGCCGCGAGATGCCGTCATCAATCGCGTAATGATTTGATTTAGATAGTGTTGCGGTGTCGTCTGCCCCGCCTGCGCCAGCCCACGAGAGCGGGCTTTCGGGCCACGAATGCTGAACAAATTTGAGAACGGCGGGCGCGCGGCGCTAAGTCACGATCCTGCAATGCACCCGTTATCAAGAAGGTTGATAGCGGAAATGGAAAGGATCGCTATGCGCGTGAGAGTCCGTTGAGAGGATTGCGCCGCACGCGGGGACCGACGCGGCGTCGCGACGCCGTCAGCCGCGGCGGCGCTCGATCTCGAGCGTGCGGATCTTGGCGAGCAGGGTCGGGTAGCTCAACCCCAGCTCGCGCGCGGCGCGCGCCTTGTTCCAGCGATGGCGCTCGAGCGCCTCGGCGATCATCTTCTTCTCCAGCTGCGAGACGCTCGAGCGCAGGCTCTTCGCGCTGCCGTTCGGGCTGGCGCCGTTGCCGGACGCGACGGCGCCGTCCCTGCGGCTGTCGCCGGAAGTGCGCCCGCGTGGTCCGGCCTCGACGGTGTCGCGCGCCGGTCCCTCGCACAGATCGGGCGGCAGCAGCTCGGGACCGAGCGTGTCGCCGTCCTCCGCCAGCACCACCATGCGCTTGATCGTCTTCTCCAGCTCGCGCACGTTGCCGCGCCACTCGTGCGCCAGGAACACGCGCATCACCTCGGGCGACAGCCCCTGGACGTTCTTCTCCATCTGCCGCGCGTACAGCGTGAGGAAGTGCTGCACCAGCACCGGGATGTCCTCACGCCGCTCGCGCAGAGACGGCACGCGCACGGTGATGTCGTTCAACCGGTAGTAGAGGTCCTCGAGGAACCGGCCCTCGCGGATCCGCTCGCGCAGGTCGCAGCCGGTGGCGCAGATCACGCGCGCGTCCACTTTGCGCGTGCGCGTGGCGCCCACCGGGCGGATCTCGCTGCGATCGAGCACGTGCAGCAGCTTGGCCTGCACGGCCTCGGGCACCTTCTCGATCTCGTCCAGGAAGATCGTGCCGCCGTCCGCCTCCTCGAACAGTCCCGCCTTGTCGCGCGTGGCGCCGGTGAACGCGCCCTGCACGTAGCCGAACAGCTCGCTCTCCAGCAGCTGTTCGGGCAGCGCCGCGCAGTTCACCTGCACGAACGGCCGCTCGCGTCGGTTGGACAGCTCGTGCACCACGTGCGCGAGCAGCCCCTTGCCGGTGCCGGTCTCGCCCATGAACAGGATCGTCGCCGGGCTGTCGCTCACCTTGCCGAGCAGGTGCAGGATGTTGCGCATCTCGCGCGACTCGGTGACCACGCGCTCCATGCCCGGCGTCGGCTTCAGCCGGTCGCGCAGCACGCGGTTCTCGTGGATCAGCTTCGAGCGCTGCGATTCGACGATCGCCACCGCCGCGCTGTTGGCGAGCACCGCGAGCAGGTTCAGCTCGCGCTGCTTGAACGGCCCGAGCAGGTTGTCGGACAGGCGGTCCACGTACACGAGGCCCACCGACTGCGACGGGAACGTGAACGGCACGCACACCAGCGAGCCCACGTTCTCGAGCGCGTCGGCCACGGCGCTGCCGAAGCGCGGATCGGCCGCCACGCGGCTCGAGAACAGCGGCCCGCCCTCGGCCAGCCTGCCGCCCGCGGCCTGCTCCAGCACGCGCAGGATGCGCCGCGCGCGGTCGCGGCCGAGCGCGTGCTGCGCCACCACGTCCAGCCGCGCGCCGCCGCCCGAGAACGCCACGAACCCGCGGTCGCCGCCGGCGTTCTCGGCCGCCAGCTTGAGCGCCTGGGCCAGCAGGCCGTCCATGTCGCTGGCGTCGCGGAACAGCTGGTTCGCCTCCTGCAGCGCGCGGAATTCGTTGCAGGTGGTGAGCGACACCGCCACGTACTGGCGCTCGAGCTCGCGGCGCAGCGCGATGGCGCGTTCGTCGGCTTCGGGCGCGCCCGACTCCGCGATCCAGCGCTCCGCCTGCTCCAGCAGTCCGAGCGCCTGATCGTAGTGCTCGCGCTCGGCCTCGAGCCGCGCCAGCGTGAGCAGCGCGCCCGCCGCCAGCGGCTCGACGCCGAGCTGCCGGAACAGCGCCGCCGCGCGGCGCGCCGCGTCCGCCACCGGATCGAGCGCCACGCGCAGCCGCGCGCTCGAGGGCAGCAGCAGCAGCCCCTCGCCCCACCCGGCCAGCGTCACCGCCAGCTCGTACACCTCGCCCAGCTGATCGAAGCAGCTGGCCGCCGCGCGCATGCGCTGATCGAGCGCCGCGGCGTTGCCAAGCGTGGCCTCGAGCCGGCCGATCGCGCGTTCGGCGATCGCCTGCTCGACCCGATCGCCGAGCTGCTCCGCCAGCGCGACGCCGCGCACCAGGTGCGCGCGCGCCTCGTCGGGACGGCCGGCGCCGAGCAGCGCGAGCCCGAGCCGCGTCTCCAGCTCGCACACCAGATCGCCGTGCGGCGCCATCGGACGCGCCTCGTCGAGCGCCGGGCCGAGCAGCGCGAGCGCGGCGTTCCAGTCGCCGCGATCGAGCGCCGTCTCGCCCAGGAACTCGCGCGCGAGCACCACCTCGCGCTGCGCCCCGACCTGTCGCGCCAGCTCCTCGGCGCGGTGGAAGTGTTCGTCGGCGCGGTCGAGCTGCCGGCGCCGCCGCGCGAGCAGGCCCAGAGCGAGCAACGCCGACGATTCACCGAGCAGGTTGCCGATGTCGCGCGAGATCTTGAGCGACTGACGGAAGTTCTCATCGGCCAGATCCCATTGCCCGAGCCGGTAGCGGATCAGGCCCAGATTCTGATTGTGGAGCCGCATGCGCGCGTACAGCCCGGCGCGCTCGTCGAGCTTGAGCGCCTGCTCCAGGAACCGCGTGGCCTCGCGCCACTCGCGCAGGTTCTTGTAGACGAGCCCCAGGTTGTTGAGCGCCGACACGAGCCCGTCGGTGTCGTCGATGCGCCGGAACGTGGCGGCCGCGTTCTGCAGCCATTCGATCGCCTCGGCGTTGCGGCCGAGGCGCGAGCACACGAACCCGAGCGTGACGCCGATCAGGCCGACCGTGCGGTGATCGTCGGTGTCGCGCAGCACGTCGTAGGCGTACTGGGCATAGCGACGGCAGCGGCGGAATTGCCCCTGGTCCACCAGCGCGCGCGCCAGGCGGGCCGCGATGCGGGCGTTGGTGCGCGGATCCCGCAGCTCGCGCGTCAGCTCGCGCGCTTCGGCGAGGATCGCGCGCGCCGCGTTGTACTCGCCGCGCCGCAGCTGGGCCTCGGCCAGGCAACACAGCAGGCGCGCCCGTTCCGCCGGCTGGCGGGGCGGCAGCTCCCGCAACGCGCTCGAGTACGCCTCGATCGCGCCGGCAAAATTGTCGGCAGCCAGATGGAGGTCACCAATCGCCTCGTACTGGGCCGCCGCGTCCCTAACCGGGGGAACCGGATGGGAGAGATCGGGGGGGATCGCTCGCTGCACCGTCGAACCCTCGTTCAAGACACCCGTGAGCACCCCGGCGGTTCGAATCCGGGATGCTTGCGATCAACCGGGAAACGTGCGCCGAAACCGGTCTCGAATCAGCGCAACAGTCCCAGGTACCGCTCGAACCAGTCTCTGCCGATCCACATGAACCATTGCGGGACCCTGTTGCCGCCGGAACCATCGCCTAGCACCGGCACCAGGCCCCTAGTCGGTACGATGGGGCTCGGCGTCCCGCTGTCCGGCTCACCACTCGCCTTCGAAGTTCCAGGCTTGAACACGTGGTAGGCCGACGTCGTCGTACTCGCTGTTAGCGAATACGCTGGAGACGTGCGGGCCCACGCGCTCGCGGCTGGAGCCGCCACGGCCAGGGCGAGGATCAACGAGAGGAGGAGTCTCTTGCGTGCGAGATGCATGCGCTCCTTTTCCTCTTGTTGCGTCGAGATGCCGGAGACAGCACACCCGCCGCCGCGGGGGTGCGCGGAACCCAGTTTGGGAATCCTCCGGCGCCGGAAGCAGTATCCGCCCCGCCGAGCCGGGTCGTCAAAGAAAACTTGAAGGCTGGGGGCGACCTTTGGACCGTCGCTGCTGACTGGGAGAACGGAACTTCCGGTAACGGTCGCTGACCGGTTGCCGGCCTCGGGCCCGGGGGCGCCGGCGCCCGGTTCCTGGGCCGGCCAGGCGGTTCGGTCAGGCCCCTGGATCGACCAGGTCGGCTTCGCGGGCAGCCGCCTCGTCGGCCGCCACCCGCACGAGCCCGTAGCGCAGGCCCTGGGTCGAGCATACGAGGGCGGCCGAGGGGAAGCGCTCGATCAGGAGTCGCACCATCAGCGCCCCGGCGGCCACGATGTCGGCGCGCCCGGCCCCCATCACGGGCGACGACAGTCGCACCGCGTGCGGCGAGCGCACCACGTGGTCGACGAGCGCGTCCAGCCGGGCGAGGGGGATCGCCCAGCCTTCGAGCATCGCCGTGTCGTAGCTCTCGAGCCCGCGGTCGAGCGAGGCGAGCACGGTGATCGTGCCCCCCACCCCGGCCAGCAGCGGCGTCTCGCGCGGCATCCCGGCGCAGCCCTGGGCGATGATGCCGCGCACCTCGTCGCACAAGGCGGCCACCTCCTCGGGGCGCGGCGGGTCGGTGTGCAGGTGGCGCTCGGTGAGCGTGACGGCGCCGATCGGCAGGCTCACCCAGCGCCCGGCGCGCTCGCCCACGCCGCTCACCACCTCGGTGCTGCCGCCCCCCAGGTCGAACACCACGCACGAGCTGCGCACGGCGCCGCCGCCCAGCCCCTGCACGACCGAGCGGTACACGAGCTGCGCCTCCTGCTCGCCGGTCAGGATCCTCACCGGCAGGCCGCAGCCGTGCTCGATCACGCGGGCAACCTCGATGCCGTTCTCGGACCGGCGCAGCGCGGCGGTGGCGCCCACCACGATGTGGGCCACCCCGATCGCGCGCGCGCGCCGCACGAACTCGGCGCACACGGCGCCCGCCCGCGCGGCCAGCTCCTCCTCCACCCGGCCGGTGCGGTCGAGCCCTCGCCCGAGCCGGCACACCTCGCCCGCGCGCGCGATCGTCAACACGCCGCCCGGATGCCCCGCGGCGACGTCGGCGACCAGCAACCGGATGGAATTGGATCCGACGTCAATTGCAGCAACGCGCATACGTCCTCACAACAGGTAGTCATCGATGTCGGGAACGGGCGCACGCCAGGGCGGAGACTCTTCCGACTGGCGATCAGACGCGCGCTCCAGGTCCGGCTCGGAGGCAGGCGCATCGGCCGCCCCACTCCGGGCGCCGAAGTCGTCGGCCGGCGGGATGGGGCCGCGCAGCTCGAGCCGGGGCCGCCGGGGCGCTGCGCGGCGCGCCGGGCT
Organism: Candidatus Eiseniibacteriota bacterium; assembly: GCA_035691845.1. Taxonomy (GTDB): domain Bacteria; phylum Eisenbacteria; class RBG-16-71-46; order RBG-16-71-46; family RBG-16-71-46; genus DASSIN01. The sequence continues at coordinate 8,129 of DASSIN010000205.1, forward strand.
CGGCGCTCCCTCCGGCGCGCGCGCCGAGCTTCCGACCAGCGCCAGCACCGCGGCCGTGGCCTCGTCGTGCGCGAGCCGGCACAGCACGCGCTTGCCGTCGCGGCGGCTGCGAATCAGCCCCTCGCGCGCCAGCGCCTGCAGGTGCCGGGTGGTGCAGGACTGCGACAGCCCGACCAGGGTCGCCAGCTCGGTCACGCAGCGCTCGCCCGGCAGCAGGGCCTGGGCGAGCGCGAACCGGGACGGGTCGCCGAGGCAGGCGAGCAGCCGTCGCATGCGCTCGCCCGTGCGGCGCGCGTGAGGCGCGCTCACCGCTGCAAGAGCGCGGGCGCGCACGCTGGGAGTCCGTTCCGCGGCTCGATCATGCAAGCTGATGCATAGCATGCGCGCGATTGACCGGCAACCACGCCGCTGATAGCTTTTTCGGTTACCCCTGCCCGCCGCATCCCGCACCGGCGTCGAGCCCCGGCCGAATCGAATCGAACATGTCAGCTCCCAACTTCTACGGCCTGAGCCGTCACTCGCTGGCCGAACAGCTCTCCTCCCGCGGCCTGCCGGCCTACCGGGCGCGCCAGCTGTTCGGCTGGGTGTACCGCCGGCACCGTCGCAACGCCGCGCAGATGACGAATCTGCCGCTGGCGCTGCGCCACGAGCTGCATCAGGTTTGCGACCTCGAGCTGCCGCCGCCCGCCACCGTGCTCGCCAGCCGCGACGGCCACACGCACAAGTTCGTGCTCCAGCTCGCGGATGGCAAGCGCGTCGAGTGCGTGTCCATGCGCACGCCGCGCCGGCTCACGCTGTGCGTGTCGAGCCAGGTGGGCTGCGCGCTCAAGTGCGCGTTCTGCGCCACCGGGCTGATGGGGCTCGCCCGCAACCTCACCGCCGCCGAAATCGTGGCGCAGGTGATGGTGATGGGCGACTTCCACGCCTGGAACGACGAGCGCTTCAACATCGTGTTCATGGGCATGGGCGAGCCGCTCGCCAACTACGAGCCGGTGGTCGAGGCGATCCGGATCCTGAACGACCCGGACGGCCTGAACCTGGGCCAGCGCCGGATCACGGTGTCGACGAGCGGACTGGTGCCGCAGATCGAGCGGCTGGGGCGCGAGCACCTGACCGTGGGGCTGGCCGTGTCGCTGCACGCCACGGAGGATGCGCTGCGCGACGAGCTCGTGCCCGTCAACCGCCGCTGGCCGCTGGCCCGGCTGCTGCCCGCGGCGCGCGCCTACGGGCTCGCCAGCGGCCGGCGCGTGACGCTGGAATACACGCTGCTCGGCGGCGTCAACGATTCGCTCGCGGACGCCGACCGGCTGGCGGCGATCGCGCGCGAGCTGCCGAGCAAGATCAACCTGATTCCCTACAATCCGGTGCCGGGGCTGCCGTGGAAGCGTCCCGACGCCGCGGCGGTGGAGGCGTTCGCCGCGCGCCTGCTGCCGCGCGCGCCGGCGGTCACCGTGCGGCGCACGCTGGGCGGCGAGATCTGGGCCGCGTGCGGGCAGCTCGGGGGACTTCAGTAATCGGCGGCCGATGAGGGCGCATTCGCTGCGTTGCCCGGTCGGCGCGGGTCCTCGACGTATGAATATGCGAATGCGGCCCGCGCCTCCCTCGCGCCTTGCGACGGCACCCTCCCCGGCGGCCTTGGCGTCGGTGCAACAACACCCTCCGGTCGGTATGGTTGCCAGGTGACGCTTCGCGCCAGGTTGTTCATCGCCTTCCTCACGCTGGCGCTGCTGCCGACCGCGGTGTTCACCGCGTTCACGCTGGTGCAGCTCGAGCGCGCGACCGGGCGGAGCTTCCGTCCGGGCGTGGACCGCGCGCTGGAAGCGGCGCTGCAGGTCACCAAGAACTCGCTCGCGCGCATGGACGCCACCGTGCTCGCGCAGGCCGGCGACTGGGGCCAGGCGCTGCCGGCCCGGCCGCTGACCGAGCCGCACCGCGGCGCGGTGCGCGACGGGCTGCGCGCGGCGGGGCTCGATTTCGTCCAGCTCTACCGGCTCGACCAGGGCCGCTGGCGGCGCGTGGACGAGGTGCTGCCCGAGCGCGTGATCCAGGCGCGCACGCTCGACCTCTCCGACGAGATCGAGGCCGGGCTCGCCAGCGGACGGCTGCTGCACTCGCAGCGCGGCGCGCTCGCCGGCGTGGCGCGCATGCACGATTCCACCTGGGTGCTGGTCGCCGGCATGAATGTGCCGCCCGATTTCTTCCAGCAGGTGGACGAGGTGGGCCAAGGCCGCAGCCACTACGGGCGGCTGGGCGTGCTGGTGGGCGTGCAGCGGCTGTACGTGGCGCTGCTCGTGCTCGCGCTCGTGGTGCTGGTGGGACTGCTCGCGCTCGCGCTGTCCACCACGCTGGCGCGGCAGATGGCGCAGCCGCTCACCGAGCTGTCGGAGGCGCTGGGCCAGGTGTCGGGCGGCGATCTGTCGGTGCGGGTGACGCCGCGCGGCGCGCGCGAGCTGCGCGTGCTGGGCGTGGCGTTCAACGACATGACCGCGCGGCTCGAGCGGGCGCGCGAGCAGCTGGTGGCGGCGGGCCGCGAGGCGGCGTGGCGCGAGGTGGCGCGCCGGCTCGCGCACGAGATCCGCAATCCGCTCACGGCCATGCGCTACGCGCTGCACCGGCTGCAGCGCCGCGCCGAGCTGGTGCCGGACCAGGAGCGCGAGGCGGTGCGCCAGAGCCTGGCGGCGCTGCTGCAGGAGCTGGAGCACCTCACCACGATGGCCGGCCAGTTCGCGCAGTACGCCCGGCTGCCGGAGCCGCATGCCGAGCCGCTGGACCTGGCCGACGTGGCGCGCGACGCGGCCGGGCTGCACGCGCCCGAGCAGGTGAAGCTCGAGCTGGACGACGGCCCGCTGCCGGTGCTGGGCGACAAGCTGATGCTGTCGCGCGCGGTGCAGAACCTGATCGTCAACGCGCGCGAGGCCTCGCCCGACGGCGCGCCGGTGGTGGTGCGCGCCGCGCGCGAGAACGGCGCGGCGGCGCTCGAGGTGCTGGACCGCGGCAGCGGGCCGCCGCCGGGGCTCGGGGCGCGCGTGTTCGATCCCTACGTCAGCACCAAGCAGCGGGGGAGCGGACTGGGGCTGTCGCTGGTGCGCGACGTCGTGCAGCAGCACGGCGGGCGTGTCACACTCGCCGCGCGCGAGGGCGGCGGCGCGCGGGCGCGCGTCGAGCTGCCGCTCGCGGAACCGGGAGGCGCATGAACGCGACGCGCTGGAACGTGCTGATCGTGGACGACGACCCGGGTGTGCGCCGTCAGATGGCGGGCGTGCTCGCCGACGAAGGGTTCGACGTCACCGAGGCGGCCGACGCCGCACAGGCGCTCGTGATCGCGAGCCAGCGCCGGTTCGATGTGATCGGGCTCGACGTCAACATGCCGGGGATGAGCGGGCTCACCGCCCTGACGCGCCTGCGCGAGGACGATCCGACGCTCGCGGTCGTGATCGTCACCGGCGAGGAGCAGATCAAGCGCGCCCGCGATTTCGTCGTGCGGGGCGGCGCGTTCGACCTGATCGAGAAGCCGCCCGACCCCACGCATCTGGTCGAGGTGCTGCGCGAAGCGGCCAAGCTCACGCAGGCGCGTCGTCGCGGCGCCGAGGTCGCGCCGGCGCCGGCCGTCGACGAGAACGAGCTGGGCATCGTGGGCAGGAGTCCCGCGATCGTGGCGCTGATCGAGCAGATCCGCCGCATCGCCCCCTCCAACGGCCGCGTGCTGGTCACGGGCGAGAACGGCGCCGGCAAGGAGCTGGTGGCGGCCGCGATCCACCGGCTGTCGAAGCGCGCCGGGCAGGCGTTCGTGCGCATCAACTGCGCCGCGATCCCCAAGGACCTGGTGGAGAGCGAGCTGTTCGGCTACGAGCGGGGCGCGTTCACGGGCGCGATGCAGGCCAAGAAGGGCCGGCTCGAGCTGGCCGACCAGGGCACGCTGTTCCTGGACGAGGTGGGCGACCTGTCGCTCGAGTCGCAGGCCAAGCTGCTGCGCGCGCTCGAGACCGGCGAGGTCGAGCGCGTGGGCGGCACGCGCACGCAGCACGTGGACGTGCGGCTGGTGTCGGCCACCAACAAGGACCTGCCGGCGGCGATCGAGGCCGGCGAATTCCGCGAGGACCTCTACTACCGCCTGAACGTGCTGCCGCTCGCCGTGCCCGCGCTGCGCCAGCGCCGCGGCGACATCGGCCTGCTGGCGCAGCACTTCCTGGCGCAGTTCGCGGCCGCCGAGCATCGCGCGCCGCCGGCGCTCGAGCCCGAGGCGGTGGCGCTGCTCGAGGACTACGCCTGGCCCGGCAACGTGCGCGAGCTGCGCAACGTGATGGAGCGCGCCGCCATCCTGGTGGCGGGTGACACCCTGCGGGCGGGCGACCTGTCGCCGTGGCTCGACCGCGGCAACGGGCGCGACGAGGCGGTCGGGCTGCGCGGCGAGATCGAGCGCCGCGAAGCCGACGCCGTGCGCAAGGCGCTCGAGGCCGCGAACGGGAACGTGACGCAGGCCGCCGCGGCGCTCGGCATCGACCGCACCAACCTGCACCGCAAGATGCGCAAGTACGACGTGCACCGCCGATGACCGGCCGCACGCGATCGCTGCGGCTGGCCGCGCGGCTCGTGGTGGCGGCCGCGCTGGCGTGCGCGGCGCCGCGCGCGCGCGCCGCCGGCGAAGCGCCGGCCGACACGCTGCCGGCGCCGGATTCGGCGCGCGTGGTGTTCACCACCACGGCATGGCGCAGCACGCCGTTCGGCGAGCGGCTGCTCACCGATCCCGCGCAGTGGCGCGAAGGCGTGTGGCATCACCAGCGCGTGCAGCCGCTGCTCGACTACAACCGCGTCGACCCGATGCGGCTCGGGCTGCAGTGGGAGGCGCAGGCTTCGCAGACCATGCTGCCGCGGCTCGGCGCGCGCGTGGAATACGCCACCGGCCGCGAGCGCTGGCTGTACGGCGTCCAGCTCGAGCAGCCGCTGCTCGCCCGGGGCCAGGTGGCGCTCGGGGTCGCGATGGTGCGCCGCACCGACCACAACGACCTGCAGCAGGTCGAGGACGCCGAGAACTCGCTGGCGCTGCTGTTCGGGCGCCAGGACTACCGCGACTACTTCGAGCGCGAGGGATTCGGCGCATACCTGGCGTGGCGGCTGCCGGACCGCTCGATCGCGAGCGTGCACGTGCGCAACGACGACTACCGCTCGCTGGCGCTGTGGGAGGGCACGCGCTCGTGGATGTTCCCGGACCGCACGCTGCGCGCCAACCCGCCGGTGGCCGAGGGCGAGATCCGCGCGCTGCTGATGCGCTTCGAGCGCGTGGCGTACCGCACCGAGCGCACGCGCGCGGGCTTCTATCACTGGATCGAGGCCGAGCGCGCGGGCGGCGCGCTGGGCGGGATCGCGCGCTACACGCGGCTGCTGGGCGACGTGCGCAGCGTGCTGCGGCTCTCGCCCGCCACCACGCTGACGCTGCGCGGCGTGGCGGGCCACACCGCCGACGGCACGCTGCCGCCGCAGAAGCAGTTCGTGGCCGGCGGCGTGGACGGGCTGCGCGCGCACATGTTCGACGCCTTCCGCGGCGATCAGGTGCTGCTGGGCCAGGCCGAGTACGACATCGGCCTGTGGCAGCTGCGCACCTCGGCGTTCGAGGGCGGGCTGCACGCGCTGGCGTTCCTCGACACCGGGCGCGCGTGGCGCGGGCGATTCGATCCCGGCGGACAGCACTTCGCGGCCGACGGCGGCTTCGGGGTGGGCACCTCGGAAGACAACATGCGCGTGTACTTCGCCAGGAACCTGCAGCAGCCACGGGCGAATTTCGTGGTGAGCGTGCGGCTTCAGCGTCCGTTCTAGTGAACCGGCCGCCGATCGCGGGGCGTGTGCGGCGTTGCTGGGTCGAAGGGGTCGTCGCCACGGCCCTGACCCTGGCGCTCGTCACGCCCGCGCGCGCCATCGAGGCGTCGCTGGGCGTGCCGTACGCGCGCGGCGGGTGGGTGTGGGCGGATGTCAAGCTCGACGATCCGATCGCGCCGCGCGTGGCGGAGAGCCTGTCGCGCGGCATGCCGGCCACGCTGCAGCTCCACGCCGAGCTGTGGCGGCGGCGCAGCGGCTGGTTCGACCGGCTGGAGAGCAGCTACGACGCCGCGGTGCGGATCCGGTTCGAGGTGTGGAACGACCAGTTCCGGCTCGAGCGCTCGGGGCTCAAGGAGGTGTTCGTGCCGTCGCTCGATTCGCTGCGCGCGGTGCTGTCCCGGCCGCTGGCGGTGCCGGTGGCGCGGCTCGAGAAGCTCGACGCCGACAAGCGCTACTACGTGGTCGCCACCGCCACGCTCAAGCCGCTGTCGGTCGAGGACGCCGAGGAGGTCGAAGGCTGGCTGTCGGGCGAGGTCGAGGACAAGGCACGCGCGCGGCTCGGCATCATCACCGCGCTGCCACGCGCGGTGTTCGACGCGGTGCGCAACTTCGCCGGGTTCGGCGATCAGAAGGCGCGCGCGATCTCGACCGATTTCGACGGGCGGGAGATGCAGGCCGCCTCGCGCTGACGGTGTCGCGGGGCGGCGGCGCGGCGGCAGGATCGCCGCGGCGGGATCAGGGCTGCCAGACGACGCGCGCGACGGCCGGCGCGCCGGGGCTGCGCGCGAACAGCACGCCCGCGCTCGCGATGTGGCCCGCGGCGTCGGTGCCGTCCCAGCTCCACGCCACGCCGCCCGCCAGCGCGACCGGCGCGAGGCTCGTCACGCGGCGGCCGGTCACGTCGAACAGCTGCAGCGGCGCGGGACGGCCGCCCGCCAGCACGAACTCGACGGCGCGGCCGGCGCGGATCGTGGCGATGCGGCCGGGCGCGGCGCCCACCAGCGCGGCCATGAAGCCATCGAGGCCGTGCACGGCGGCGGGCGAGGCGAGGTCGGGATTCTCGAGGCTGCCGGCCGCCAGCGGACCGCCGAACAGCACGCGGAAGTCCTCGGCGAAGATCTCGTGCGGGCGATCGGCGTGCGGCGCCGATGCGTTGTAGACGTCGGAGTCCATGATGCCGCGCAGCTCGCGGTAGCGCTGCCAGTCGGAGGCGTCGGCGTCCGGCATGCGCTGGTACTGGACGATGTGGCCGAGCTCGTGGGCGAACTCGGCGTGCTGGTGGGGAACCGTCAGCGGCCACACGCCGGGCGACAGCAGGATGATGCCGGGCGCCGCGCACGACTCGAACCCGCTGCGGCGCGGGAACGGCAGCACGAACACCTCGGCCGAGATTCCCTCCAGCGGGAACCGCACCTGATCGAGCGCCTCGCGCACCACCGCGCCGTCGAACGGATGGAACGCGCCGTCGCCGGGATTCGAGACCAGCGGATCGGAGGTCGAGGTGACGAGCTCGAACTGGGCGCCGTCCGGGAGCGACAGCCACAGCCGGCCGTCGGCGTCGCGATGGCACCAGTGCGCGAGCACGTCGGTGGCGTCGTGGATCACGATGCCGCGCGGCGCGGGGGCCGGAACGCCCAGCTCGCTCGCGCGGGCGGTCGCGCCGGCCAGCGCCATCACCGCGATCAGCCCGAACGCGCCGAGCGCGCGGCGCACGAGGTTGAACAGCTGGCCGACGTGCGTGGCGAGCACGAACACCGCCAGCGCGATGGCGGTGCCGGTGAAGCCGAGCAGCGTGCGGCGGATGACCGAGTAGGGTTTCACGCCCCCGACCCATCGCCATATTCGTGCCAAACGTGCACGATCGGCCTTGCGTCCTGCAGCGGAGGCCGAAGTCGTTGGTGGCGTGGCGGTTGGATGGCGCGGCGGCGGCGCGGCCCGCGGCCGGGCCGTGCGTCACGCGCGAAGGAAGCGTCGGAACTGGGTTCGGCGTCCCACGCCCGGAGCGCGTTTGGGGAGTTTGCCCCGTCCCGTGCGATGTGAACGAGCGCGGTCGGCGCCGGCGCTGCGCCGATCGCCGGGCGGCGCCGCGGTCGTCAGCCGATGGGCGGAGCGGCGGGCGCGGGCGGCGCGGCGGAGGGGGGCGCCGGCGGCGGCGGCGGC
>DASSIN010000206.1:0-13672 GCA_035691845.1 Candidatus Eiseniibacteriota bacterium
CTCGCCGTGGCGCCCAGCACGTCGCGCGCGCGCAGGAGATCGGCCCGCTCGCGCGCGACCGCCGTCACGATCCGCCGCCCGCCGGCGCGCTGGCTCGCGCCTTCGAGCGCGGTGGTGACGAGCGGCTCGGTCGGCAGCCCCTCGCCATCCGCGCGCGCCATCAGACTCTCGACCGCCGCCGCCGTGGCGGCATCGAGCCGGCGCGCCAGGCGCGGGTCGGCGGCGCATGCCGGTCGCGGCGCCGCGCAGCACGCCCACGCGCACGCGCCGAGCAGCAGCGTGGCGCGCGTCAGCGAGGCGCGCGCGCTCACGTCGACGTCCCGTCCACGACCACCACCGATCGCCGGAAGCCGAACGCGTCCGCGGGCGTGGTCGGCGCCTTCGGATCGCTCACCCAGCGCCCGCCGTCCACGACGAAGCCATAGACGTGCGCGCCGCGTGCGAGCGGAATCGCCACCACCCAGCTCGCGCCCGCGCGCCGCATCGGCGCGGCCTGCGGGTCCCAGCCGTTCCAGTCGCCCACCACTGCGACGCGCTGCGCGTGCGGCGCCACCAACGCGAATTCGACCACGTGCGACGGGGCGGCGTACGTGACGGACGGCGCGGGACGACGCCGCGCCACCGTGCCGGCGCGCCGGGGTCGCAGCACGCTCGCGGCGCACACCGCGAGCATCGCCGCCACGATCGCCGCCACCGCCATCCGCCGCGGCACGCGCCACGATCGTGCCGCGCGCGCGCGCTGGAACGCGACCCGCTCCAGCGCGCGCCGCGCGGCGGCATCGTCCGCCGGCTGCCGATAGGCCGAGCGCACCTCGCGATCGAGGCGATCGTCGTCAAACACGGCCGTCGCTCCCCCAGCGCGCGCGCACGTGGTCGCGCGCGCGTTTGACGCGCATCCGCAGCGCCGCCTCGCTGGCGCCGGTGATGCGCGCCATCTCCGCGTAGTCCAGCTCCTCGCCCACGCGCAGCAGGAACGCCTCGCGATACTCCGCCTTGAGGCCGTCGAGCGCGTGCTCGAGGCGGCGGGCGATCGCCGCGTTGGCGGCGCCGTCCGCGGTGGTGGCGCGCTCGAGGGCGGCGTCGTCACGCACGAACCGCTCCCGCCGGCGCTGGCGGCGACGCGCGAACGACCGGCAGCGGTTGACGAGGATCCGGAACAGCCAGCTGCGGAAGCCGTCCCGCTCGTGGTAGCGGCCGAGCGCGCGATAGGCGCGGATGAAGGTGTCCTGCACGATGTCCTCGGCCTCCACCGGGTCGCCGAGCTGGTGCCGGGCGAACCGGAGACAGCCGGCGTGGTGGCGCATCATCAGCCGTGCGAACGCCGCCTCGTCCCCCGCTCGCGCCGCGACGACCAGCGCGGCATCCGGGGGTTCGCTCGTGCCGCGCTCCGTCATTCACGGAACGTCGAGCAGCACCACGCGGCGCGTGACCGTGCGGCCGGGCAGCACCAGTCGATAGAAGTAGATCCCGCCGTGCACGCGGCGCCCCGTATCGTCACGCGCGTTCCAGCGGAGCTGGCTCGTGCCGATCGGCAGCGTGCCGCGGAACAGCGTGGTGACGCGACGGCCCGCCAGGTCGAACACCGCGACTTCGCTGGCGGTGGGCGCCGCCAGCGACACCGAGAACTGCGACTCGCGCGCGAACGGGTTCGGGTGGCCGGGCGACAGCACCGTGTTCAGCGAATCGCCGGGCGGTGGAGGCGGCGGAGCGTGGGGATCGATGACGGTGAACGCGATGGTGTGCTGTTCGTGCCACTCCGCGCCGTTCGCCACGGCCACGACGTCGAGCGGAATCCGATGATCCCCCGCCGACAGCGGGCCGAGGCTGAAGTCCCGCCACCACGCGCGCGTGGTGTCGCCGCACGCCCCCGGTTCGAGGCTGATCGACACGTGCGTCGAGTCGCCGACCGCCGACGCGACGAATCCACAGTCGAACGGATAGCGTCCGACCACGTGCACGGCGAACCAGTCCCCGAGCATTCGGGTGGCCGGAACGACGGTGATGTCCTGCACCATCGTCACCGTGGTGTCGAACGGCGGCGGTGGCGGCGGGCCCGCGCCGTGAATCACGTCGAACGGCACGGTGATCTGCTCGATCGTCCCGGAGCCGTCGGCGAGCAGCGCCGTGATGGTCAGTTGGTGCGCGCCGGCGACCAGCGCTCCGAGGACGAGCTGCTGCGTCCAGCCGTACAGCGAATCGGGTTGCGCGTCGCACGGCGACAGTGTGACGACGACGTGCGCGGTGTCGGGCGCCATCGCGGACTGCACGCTCCAGCACTCCCCCCGGTAGGAGGCCGACAACAGCACGCTCACGCTGTGCTCGTCGTCCACCGGATCGGGGAAGAACGCCAGGCCGTCGACGTGCGGCAGCAGCGGGTACTGCCATGCCGTTCCCGCACCGGCGGGAGCGGCGCACGCCAGCAGGGCCACGGCGAGCGCGCCAGCCGCCACGGTCGCACGCCACTCGCCACCAGAACACTTCATCGGACTCCTCCTCCGCGCATGCGCCCCGGTGGGGCGACCACGCCCCTGCATCGGGCTCGAACATGAAACCCCGCCCGCGCCCGGTTCGTCACCGGATTTCTGCCGCCGGCGCTCCCGATGGCGCCGGGCCTGGCGTCCCGGCTGGCGCGCGGGCGCACGATCGGCCGTGGGCGCGGCCGAATGCGATCGGCCGCGTGCCCCAGGCAGTCGTTGCGCGGCGCTCGAACGCTCTGGCACCATGCGGACTTCCCTGGCACAGGAGGCTCCATGCGCACGTCGATCCCCCGGTTCGCCTTGCCGCTCGCCGTCGCCCTGGCGGTGGCGCCGGTCCCGCCCGCCTTCGCCGCCGAGGCGCCGGCGGGCTTCGCCGTGCACGCCGCCCGCATGGTGGATCCGCGCGCCGGAAGCGAGCGTGGCCCGGTGTGGGTGGTCGTGCAGGGCGACACCATCGCCGAGGTGCGCGGCACGCCACCCGACACGCGCATGCGCGTGGTCGATCTCGGCACCGCCACGCTGATGCCCGGCATGATCGACAGCCACACGCACCTGTCGGCGCGCCCGGGCATCGGCCCGATCGAGGCGCTGCGCTCGAGCGCCGCGCGCAACGCGATCGCCGGCGTCAACAACGCGCGCGCCACGCTGATGGCGGGCATCACCACGGTGCGCGACGTGGGCGGGCGCGAGCTGGTGGACGTGGCGCTGCGCGACGCGATCGCGGCGGGCGAGATCCAGGGCCCGCGCATGCAGGTCGCGACCTGGCCGCTGTCGATGACCGGCGGGCACGGCGACCCCACCAACCGGCTCGACTACCACTGGGAGAACGATCTCGAGAGCGGCGTGGCGGACGGGCCGGACGAGATCCGCAAGCACATCCGCTTCAACGTGCAGCAGGGCGCGGACCTCATCAAGATTCACGCCTCGGGCGGCGTGCTGTCGGCGCACGACAACCCGCAGCTGACCGGCTACACGCTGGAGGAGATGAAGGCCGCGGTGGACGAGGCGCGGCGGCTGGGCCGCGTGGTGGCGGCGCACGCGCACGGCAAGCAGGCGATCATGTGGGCCAGCGAGGCCGGCGTGCACTCGATCGAGCACGGCAGCTACATGGACGACGAGGCCGCGCGCGTGCTGAAGAAGAACGGCACCTGGTACGTGCCCACGCAGTACGTGGTCGAGCCGATCCTGGCCCCCGGCAACCCGCTGCACGTCCCCGACGAGAGCCTGGCCAAGGCGCGCGAGGTGCGCGGACACATGCGCGCCGCGCTGCGCGCGGCGATGCGCAACGGCGTCCGGATCGCGTTCGGCAGCGACGCCGGCGTGTTCCCGCACGGCGATCAGGTGCGCGAGTTCAAGATCTACGTGGACGAGGGCATGACGCCGATGCAGGCGATCCGCACCTGCACCGTGAACGCCGCCGAGCTGATGGGCTGGAGCGATCGCGTGGGCGACGTCGCGCGCGGTCACTTCGCCGACCTGATCGCCACGCACGGCGATCCGCTGCACGACATCACCGAGCTGGAGCGCGTGGCGTGGGTGATGAAGGGCGGCGTGGTGGTGAAGGACCAGCTCGGCGCGCCCGTGGCCGTGCACGCCGCCGGCGACGGCGCCCGGTGACGGCGCGGCGCACGCGGGCGACTCCGTGAGCGCGCACGCGCGGCGCACGCGAGCGATTCCGTGACGCTCGTCATCGAGCGGCTGTCCAAGTCCTACCGCGGCGGCCGCGTGCGCGCGCTCGACGACGTGTCGCTCACGATCGCCGAGGGCGAGGTGTTCGGCATCATCGGCCCGAACGGCGCCGGCAAGACCACGCTGCTCGGCTGCCTGCTCGGGTTCCTGCGGCCGGACGCCGGCAGCGTGACGATCGGCGGCGCGAGCCCCGACGACCTCACCGTGCGCAAGCGCACCGGCTACCTGCCCGAGCGGCTGGTGATGGATCGCTGGATGACCGGCATCGAATTCCTGCGCTACCACCACGCGCTCGCGCGCCTGCCGGAATCCGAGCGCGCGCAGGCGGTGGAGACGGCGCTCACGCGCGTGGGGCTCGATCCGGCCGCCAGCGCGCGCACCATCCGGCGCTATTCGCGTGGCATGCTGCAGCGGCTCGGGCTCGCCCAGGCGCTGCTCGGCGAGCCGCGCTGGGTGTTCCTCGACGAGCCCGCCTCCGGCGTGGATCCGGCGGGCGTGGTGCTGTTCCGGCGGCTGCTGCTCGAGGTGAAGGCGCGCGGCGCCACGGTGGTGCTGAACTCGCACCAGCTGGAGCAGGTCGAGCGCGTGTGCGACCGGGTCGCATTCGTGCAGGGCGGGCGCGTGCAGGCGATCGAGACCATGCACGCCGGCGCCACGCTCGCGCGCGTCGTGCGCGTGCGGTTCGCGGCCGCGCCCCCGCCACTCGAGCCCGCGGCCACCCGCGCCGGAGCCACGCTCGAGAGCGCGGGCGAGCGCGACGCCCGCTTCGGCGTCGGGGACGACGCCGCCGCGGCGCGGCTGGTGGCGGCGCTGGTGCAGGCGGGCGCGCAGGTGGCCGAGGTGGTGCCCGACGAGAGCCGGCTCGAGCGACTGTTCCTGCACCCGGGCGCCGTGCCGCCGTCGCCCCCGCCCGCACCTGGAGCCGGGGCGTGAACTACACGCTCGTGTTCGCGTTCCTGCGCCAGCGGCTGGCGAGCCCGCTGCGGGTGATCCTGGTCGCCGTCGTCGCCGGCTTCCCGCTGCTCGCCATGCTCGCTGCCGGCGGCTCGCTGTCGACGCTCGGCAACAGTTACTTCCTGGCGCTGATCGTGTCGGCCGGCCTGATCGGCCAGGACGTCTCGAACGGCACGCTGCAGCTGTTGTTCGCGCGCCCGGTGTCGCGGCCCTCGTACGTGTTGTCGCGCTGGTTCGGCGCAACGCTGGGCGCCGGCGCGCTGATCGTGCTCGAGCTCGCGCTGGGCGCGGCGGCGATGGCGCTGCACCACGATCCGCCCACCCCCGGCGACGTCGGCGTGTTCCTCGCCAACGGCGTGCTGATGGCGGCGGGCGCGGCCGCGGTGGTGACGCTCGCCTCCTCGCTCGTCACCGGGCTCGGCGACCTCGGCCTGCTGCTGGTGGCGTGGCTGCTCGGCCTCACCCTGCCGCAGATCGGCATGGCGCGCGGCTGGAGCTGGATGGTGTTCACGGGCGAGCAGCTCCAGCACCTGGTGTGGCCACAGCTCGACGTCGGCACGCTCGTGTCGCGCGGCTTTTCGTGGCACGATCTGACGGTGTATCTGTCCACGGTGATCGGCTCGCTCGCGATCGCCGTGGTCGCCGTCAACCGTCGCGAGCTGTCCTATGCCAGCGCCAACGCCTGAACATCCGTCGCGCCGCCTGCCCCGGCTGCTGCTGATCCTCGCCGCCGCGCTGCTGATCGCGCGCGTCGCGACCGGCGTGTGGGAGTCGCGCCATCCGCGGCCGACCGCGAGCGCCGTTCGCTGGCGCTCGCTGCCCCAGGGTGTCGCCGAGTCGCGCGAGACCGGCAAACCGGTGCTCTACGACTTCACCGCCGAATGGTGCGGGCCGTGCCAGATGCTGAACAAGGAGGTGTTCGCGAACCCCGGCGACGCGCAGCGCATCGAGGCGCTGTTCGTGCCGGTGCGCGTGCAGGATCGCGAGCGCGAGGACGGCCACAACCCCGCGTGGGTGGATTCCCTGCAGCGCCATTACCGCATCACCGGGTTTCCGATGCTCGTGGTCCAGGGTCCGGACGGCGGCGAGCCGGTGGTGATCGACGGCTACGGCGGCGATCGCGAGGGCGAGCTGCAGTCGCTGGCGAGAGCCGCGGCCACCGTGCGCACGCCCAGGCTGCGGTTGCAGCTCCCGGGCCCCGGCAACACGCGTTAGCCGCGAGCTCGCCGGCGCGCGGAGACGCGCGTGGGCGGCGCGTGCGCGGCGCGGGGCGTGATCAGCGCAGGGCGAGCACCGTGCTCGGTGGCGGCGCGGCGGCGCGATCGATGATCGCGGCCAGCGTGTCGGGCCGATCGAGCATGATGAAGTGCCCGCAGCCCTCCACGCGCACGCCCTGCAGGCGCGGGATGCGCGCGCAGCCGAGCGCGCGCGCGGCATCGCCCCACGGCTCGCCGTCGGGCCACGAGCGCGGGGCGAGCACCGCGGTCACCGGCATCGGCAGGTATGCGACGTCGTTCGACAGATCGGTGGTGAGCGCGAGCCGGATCCACGACCGCATCACGTCCGGGTCCATGGCGCGCGCTGCGGCCCACAGCTGCTCCCCCTGCCGGCGATCGCGGCCGAAGTCCAGGTACGCGTCGCGCACGAGTCCCGGGTAGTCGCGCTCGAGGCGTCCGAGCATCGCCACGCGCGCGTCGGAGTCGGGCGGCTCGAGCGCGGTCTCGACCAGCACCAGCCCGCGCACCCGCTCGGGATGCGCGCACGCCTCGGCCGCCGCCACGAGCCCGCCCAGCGAATGGCCGACGAGCAGCACCGGCCGGCGCTCGGCCGCGAGCGCCCCGTCCAGCGCCGCGACCGCGCCGTCCAGATCGAACGGCGACGGCATGGCGCTCTGGCCGTGTCCGGGCAGATCCACCAGCACCACGCGATGATCGCGCGCCAGGATCCGCGCGACCGGCATCCAGTCGCGCGGTCCGCTCGCGAGCCCCGGCACGATCACCACCGTCGAGCCGTGCCCGAACGCGCCCGCCGCCACGCGCGGCACGGGCGTGACGGTGCGCGCCGCGAACAGCACGATCGCGAGCGTGACGAGAACGAACAGCCTGCCCGTACGGGACACGAACCCTCCAGGCACCCGAGGGGTGCCCGAGGGTTATCGGCCGCTCGCGGGAGCGAGCGCATGCGATCGATTCGGCGCGCGGGTTCCGGGGTTGTCAGGCGAACTCGCGCCAGCGCGAGTTGGCGTGACAACACCATGAACTCCACTCGTCCCAGGACGAGCGACGAATTCAGCGCTTCGCGATCACCTGTCGCTCGAAGCCATCCAGGATCGCGGCCAGCGAGTCCGGTTGCTGCTGCATCACGAGCGCGCCGGAGCCCGGCAGCGTGCGCACCGGCACCGCGCCCGGGTTGGGCCAGCCCAGCAGCTTGCCGGCGGTCGCCCAGTCCTGCCCGCGCAGCGCGGCGGCGGTCGCCACCACCAGCAGCGGCGACTTCAGCCTGGACAGTCCCGAGGCGGCGTCGGCGGTCATCGCGGCGCGCAGGTAGGACTTCACCGTGAGCGGCGCCACCTGCGCCACGCGCGCGTGGATCGCCACGTTCTCCAGCGAGTCGCGGCCCAGCTTCCCGAACGTCATCGTCACGAACTGCTCGTAGTTGGCGTCCACCCAGTCGAAGAACTGCTTCATCTGCTGGTCGTCCACCTTCATCGGCGGCGCGAGCGCGGCGTCCACCAGCACGAGCCCGCGCATGCGCTCGGGATGGGCCTCGGCCTCCAGCATCGCGACGAGCCCGCCCATGCCCTTGCCCACCAGCACCGTGCTGTCGGGATCGAGTTGCGCGAGCGCGCCGTCCAGCGCCTCGGCGGCGGCGGCGAGCGAGAACGGGTCCGGCAGCGGCGTGTCGCCGTGCCCGGGCAGATCGACGAGCACCACGCGG
The DNA here is from genome assembly GCA_035691845.1 of Candidatus Eiseniibacteriota bacterium. GTDB lineage: Bacteria > Eisenbacteria > RBG-16-71-46 > RBG-16-71-46 > RBG-16-71-46 > DASSIN01. Next base: position 8,058 of record DASSIN010000206.1, read on the forward strand.
TGCCCGGCGAGCAGCGCGCGCGCCGTCGGCATCCACGTCAGCCGGCTGTCGCCCAGGTCGTGGACGATGACGAACGCCGGCCCGCGACCGAGATCGAGCGTGCGGGCGGGCGCGGGCGCGGCGGCCGCGAAGGGCGCGCTCGCCGACAACGCGAGCGCAGCGAGCGCGGCGGTCAGCCGCGCGCGGGACGACGAGACGAGCGCGTTCACCGGACCTCCTTGTCGTGACGGTGGCCTGCTCCCGGCGGTGATTCAAGCGGAAACATCGCCGGAAGTCACTCCCATCCTGCCGCCGAGCGACTCTCCCCTCGGCACACCGACTCAACCCTTCAACGGGTGAGGACGAGCCTCCGCACCGAACTCCGCCCTGTTGCGTGGACTTGGCAGAAGTACAGGCCGGGCGGGATGAGCGCGCCAGCCGAGGTGCGCCGATCCCACGCTACGGTCTGCGCGCCCGCGGGCAAGATTCCATCGGCAAGGATCCGTACCGCGCGCCCCGAAAGATCGAAGATTCGGACACTCGCGTCCTCCGCCTGGGGGAGATCGAAGGAGATCGTCACGTCCCCGCGCGAAGGGTTCGGTGAAACCTGCAGCCAGGCCGCGTCGGCAGCCTGCGCGGGCAGTTCGTGTGACGAGGCTGTCGCAGGGGCGAGCGACGAGTCCCAGCTGAGCTGCCACAGATCGGGGCCGAACACGAGCATGCGGTCGGCGCCCGCGTCGTAGCTGGCGGAGCCAAATGACGCAGGCGGGATGCCGGAGGGGTGGAGCACGGTCCAGGCGGGCTGCTCCAGCGACAGCGACCACACGTCCGAGCCCGGCCCGGACCCGGAGTAGCTGAAGCCTCCGCCCATCACCATCCGATCGCGGATCGGATCGTAGATCGCCTGGTGACCCGCGCGGACTGGAGGCGCAGGACCGGCCGGAGACAAGAGCGTCCACGCCGGAGAACTGCCCAGCGACAGCGCCCAGACGTCGTTGTGGAAGTACGAGCCGTCCAGCCCGCCGAACATCACCATGCGCCCGCGCACGGAATCGTAGATGGCCGTGTGTTCGAAGCGCGCCGCCGGCGGAGTCCCTGCCGGCGCGAGCTGCGTCCATGCGGGTTCACCGGACAACGACAGCGCCCACACGTCTCCGAAATACGAGAGTCCGACGCCGCCGAATACCACCATCCGATCATTCGCAGCGTCGTAGATGCCCGTGTGCTCGGTTCGCGGCGGCGGGGCCGCTCCCGCCGGCGTGAGCTGGATCCAGGTCGGCTCGGACGCGAACGACAGGGCCCAGACGTCGTTGCTCTCGTCGAACGGACTGGTCTGACCCCCGAACACGAGCATGCGATCCCGAACGGGATCGTAGATGGCGGCGTGTCCCGATCTCGGGCTCGGGGCCGTGCCCGAAGGGTGAAGCAGCGCCCACACCGGCCTCTCGCCGAGCGACAGCAGCCACACGTCGTTGAAGAAGCCCTGGTCGTAACCCCCGAACACGACCACGCGGTGGCGGGCGGCGTCGTACACCGCGCTGTCGCCGCGTCGCCGGTGGTGCGGCGTATCGGGCGTCAGATTGGTCCAGCTCGGCGCTCCCGACAGGGACAGCCCCCAGATCTCGCCCGACAGGCCACGGCCGTCCGTGGTGCCGCCGAACACGATCATGCGGGCACGCGCGGGATCGTAGATGGCGCTGTGCCCCCAGCGCTGCGTCGGCTGCGACGGGGCATCGATCCGGGTCCAGGCGTTCCTGCCGCCGAGCGACAGCGACCAGGTGTCGCTGACGTCCCCGTCCGTGGACCCGCCGAACACCACCATGCGATCGCCCGCGGGATCGAAGATCGCGGTGTGCTCGAGCCGCGGCGCAGGCAGCGGCCCGGCGGGATCGAGCGCGCGCCAGCGTGGCACGCCTCGGAGCGCCAGCGTCCACACGTCGTCGAGGCGCGTCCGGCCGCTGAAGCCGCCGAACACGACAATGCGGTCGCGGAACGGGTCGTACACGGTGGTGTGGTCGTATCGGGCGATAGGCGCGGTCCCGAGCGGCGACAGCTCCGCCCAGGTCGGCGGGCCCGACAGCGCCAGCGCCCACACGTCGTTCAGCGGCCCCGCGTCGGCTCCGCGGTAGCCGGCGTGGTATCCGCCGAACACGATCATGCGGTCTTGCACGGGATCGTAGACCGCGCTGTGGCGCGCGCGCGTCGAGGGTCCGGCGTTGGCAGGCACGATCTGGCTCCAGGTGGGCGTAACGCCCAACGTCAGGGCCCAGATGTCGTCCCGATAGCCGATCGCTCGATCGAGTCCGCCGAACACGATGAGCCGGTCGCGCACCGGGTCGTAGATCGCGGATGCCAGGTGTCGGGGGCTCGGCGGCGTGCCGACAGGCTCGAGACGCGACCACTCGGGAACGCCGCCGAGCGACAGCGCCCAGACGTCGTTGACGAGGTCTCGTGTGCTGTAGCCCCCGAACACGATCATGCGATCGCGCACCGGGTCGTAGACGGCCGCATGCAGATAGCGCTCGTTGGGCGGCGGAAGCTGGCGCCAGTGGCCGTCAGCGTCCGCGGCGGAGGTCGGTGCGGCCGGCCCGATCGCGCCGCCCCGGGCCACGTCGGCCATGAACTGTCGCTGCCATGGCGCCAGCGCGCGGTCGCGGGCGGCCTCGAGCAGCCCGGTGCGCGCTGTGAAAGAGAGCGCCGGAGGCTCTGCCGTCGCCGGAGCCGCCGGGAAGAGCCCGCCGATCATCATCACTGCGGCGAATGCCGCGAGTCGCAGGCGCTGCATGCTCTCCGATCCTGGGCGCGTCGCCGCGAGGGCCACACGCCGGTCTGTTGGTCGTGGGCGTCGATGCTATCGCCAGCCCGTGATGGCGTCGATGCTACGAACGGGCCGTTCCAGCGCCGGGATGGTGGCTCCGGGCCGCCGAAATTCTTGAAATCTTCCCCTTGCCAACTGCACAAAAGTGCAGTAGCGTGCGGCTCGCCAGGTTCGACATGCGACAGGAAACGATCGATGAGGCCGTGACAGTCCGCGCCGACTTCCAGGGCGGCGTGGTCACGCCGGTGGCATTCCGGCTCCGCGGGCGCGAGCAGCGCATCACGCGCGTGAACGCCCGCTGGGTGGACCGCGTGCCCCGGCACCCTCACTGGTACTTCTCCGTCACCGTCGACACCGGCGACGTCTATCAGCTCCAGCTCCAGGCGGGCGACATGGTGTGGTGGCTCGACACCGTCGCGCTGGAGGGCTGATGGACGGATCGGGTGAGCGCGCCGGGCATGGTGATCCGGTGCGCCGGAACTTCGAGGATGGGGTCGTGTCCGACGCCGACGTCGCGGGGATGCTCGGGCCCGTCGGCGCGACCCGCCTCGAAGATGTGCGGGCGGGCGGAGCGACTCCTCCGCCTGCCGCCCCCGACAACGCCGCCACGAGCACGGACGGCGGCCGAGCGCGGCCCGGATGCAAGGCGGAGCGGGCGGCGCGACCGGAGGCGTGTTCGTCACACGTCGAGGATCGCGCCGCCCCCGACAACGCGGCAGACGGGCCGCGATCGGCCGCCGTGCTCCATGTCGATATCGACGCGTTCTTCGCCGCGATCGAGCAGCAACGCGATCCGCGCCTCCAGGGCAAGCCGGTCATCGTCGGAGCGGGGGTGATCGCGTCGTGCTCGTACGAGGCGCGGCGGTTCGGGCTGCGCGCGGGGATGGCGCTGTCCGAGGCGAAGCGGCTGTGCCCGCACGCCATCGTCATCGACGGGCACGCGCAGGTGTATCGCTGCTTCGCCGAGACGATCTTCGATCGCTGCCGCGCGATCGCGCCCGCGGTCGAGACCTACCTCGACGAAGCCTACTGCGACCTCACCGGCACCGAGCGGCTGCACGGCGATCTGCTGGACGCCGCGCGGCGGCTGAAGCGCGACATCCGCGACTTGACCGGGCTCACCGTGACGTGCGGTCTCGGGCCCAACCGCATGATCGCCAAGCTCGCCGGCAAGACGGTGAAGCCGGACGGGCTCGCGCGCGTCACCGCCGGCGAGGCGGATGCGTTCGTGCGCGACCGGCCGGTGGAGCAGATCGCCGGCATCGGCCACGCGCACGCGCGCACGCTGCGCTCGATGAACGTGCGCACCGCGGGCGAGCTGCGCGCGTTGTCGGCCGAGGCGCTGGTGCGGCTGTTCGGCGCGCCCGGGCGGCTGCTGTACGAGCGCTGCCGCGGGCGCGACACGGCGGTGGTGCACGAGCGCGAGATCCCGGTCACCGTGTCGCGCGAGACGTCGTTCCATCGCGACACCGCCGATCGCGCCGAGATCGAGGGCATGCTCGAGTACCTGGCCGGCCGCGCGTGCCGCACGGTGCGCGAGCTGGGCGTGAGCCCGCGCACGATCGCGGTGCGGCTGCGCTACGCGGACGGCGAGTGGATCGAGCGCGCCCGCTCGCTGGCGCAGCCCTCGCACACCGATCCCGTCGTGCTGGCGCTGGCGCTCGAGCTGTTCGCGGCGCTGTTCACGCGGCGCGTGGCGCTGCACGGCGTCGGGCTGGTGCTGTCGAACTTCGTCGCGACCACGGCCGAGCAGGGCGCGCTGTTCGACGAGCGCGAGGCCGGGCGGCGCGCGGCGCTGTACCGTGCGTTCGACGGCGTGCGCGAGAGTTTCGGGCACGGCGTGCTCGTGTCCGGCCGCGCGCTGCGCCTGAAGGGCCGGCTCGAACAGGACGAGCACGGGTTCGTGCTGCGCACGCCGTCGCTGACCAAGTAGCTCCGCCGAACACGGAGGGCCGACGATGAACACGACCGAAACGCGGGTCCAATTCGGCGGCGTCACGCCGGTGCTGCGCGTGAGCGACGTGGCGGTGAGCCTCGACTACTACACGCGCGTGCTGGGGTTCGCGTCGCCGTGGCGGGCGCCGGGCTTCGCGTGCGTGCGGCGCGGCGAGTGCAGCCTGTTCCTGTGCGAAGGCGATCAGGGCCACGCGGGCGGCTGGGTGTGGATCGCGGTGGGCGACGCCGACCGTCTGCACGATGAGTTCCGCGCCGCGGGCGCCTTCATCCGGCAGCCGCCCACGAACTATCCGTGGGGCAGCCGCGAGCTGCACGTCGCCGACCCCGACGGCAACGTGCTGCGGCTCGCCTCCGACCGCACGCCCGGCGAACCCGACGGCGAGTGGCTCGACATGTACGGCCGCCGCTGGGGGCGCGATGCGCAGGGGAATCGGAAGCCGCTGTAGTCGGCCGCGCCGGCGGGCGCGCGGGGGAATCCAAAGCGGCCGGGGTCGGCCGCGCCGGCTGGCGCGCGCATGAGCTTCACCCCCCTGCGCGTGCGTTCGCACGGGTCGCTGCTGCACGGCACGGCTTCGCCGGCGCAGCTCGTCACGCGCGCGCTCGAGCTGGGCTACGACGCGCTGGCGCTGACGGACCGCGACAACCTGTGCCTGGGCGTGCCGTTCCAGCTCGGCGCGCGCGCCGATGGGCTCAAGCCCCTGCCGGGCGCCGAGGTCACGCGCGGCGACGGCGCGGCCGGCGGCGAGGCGCTGCTGCTCGCGCTCGACCGCCGCGGCTGGACGAGCCTGTGCGCGGTGCTGACGGCGCGCCATCTCGAATCCAGCTTCGACCTGGTGCGCGCGCTGGGCGAGCACTGGAGCGG
>DASSIN010000207.1:0-11327 GCA_035691845.1 Candidatus Eiseniibacteriota bacterium
CACGCGCCCGCGCCCGCCGCGCACGCCACGGTGGCGGCGGTCGCGCCGGCCGCCTCGGCCGCGCCCGCGACGCCCGCCGATGCGCATGCGGCCGAGCCCGAGCACAAGAGCGAGGGCGCGCCCGAGTTTCCGACGCTGATCTCGCTGCTCGAGGCCGCGTTCCCGAACGCCGGCTGGGTGAAGGCGGTGGTGTGGTTCGAGCCGCTGCTGTTCTCGCTCGTGATCGCGCTGCTGCTGATCTGGGCGGTGCGCGCCGCCACGCGGCACCCGCAGATGATCCCGGGCCGGCTCCAGAACCTGGTCGAGTACGCGGTCCAGGGCCTGAACGACTTCGTCACCGGCATCCTCGGGCCCGAGCAGGCGCCGCGGTTCGTGCCGCTGCTCGGCACGCTGTTCATCTACATCCTGGCGATGAACCTGTTCGGGCTGGTGCCGCTGATGAAGTCGCCGACCTCGAGCCTGAACGTCACCGTCGCGCTCGCGCTCACCGTGTTCGTGTACGTGCAGTGGATCGGGCTCCGCGGGCTCGGTCCGATCGGCTACGTGCGCCACCTGATGGGCAGCCCCTCCGACGTCACCGGCTGGCTGCTCGTGCCGATCATGCTGCCGATCCACATCCTGGGCGAGCTGGCCAAACCGATCTCGCTGTCGTGCCGGTTGTTCGGCAACGTGTTCGGCGAGGACATGCTGCTGGTCGCATTCGCAACGCTCGGCATCACCATGCTGCAGTTCGCGCACGTGCCGTTCGGGCTGCCGCTGCACGCGATCTTCTTCCCGCTCGCGCTGCTGTCGAGCGCGCTGCAGGCGCTGGTGTTCACCGTGCTGTCCACGATCTACATCCTGCTCATGCTGCCGCACGATCACGGGCACGGCGCCGAGGACGAGGTGCTGGCCCACAGTCCCGTGTGAGTTCGTCCGCCATCCGTCCCACGCCGTTCCCGTACGTTCCATCAGGAGGAAGCACATGGATCTCCGCGCAGCGCTGTCCCTCGGTCTCCCGCTCGGCATCGGCGTGGCCGCGATCGGCTCCGGCATCGGCCTGGGCCTGATCGGCCAGGGCGCCATGCAGGCGATCGGCCGTCAGCCCGAAGCCACGGCCCGCATCCAGCTCGCCATGATCATCATCGCCGCGCTGGCCGAGGCGCTGACGATCTACGCGTTCGTCACCATGTTCCTGCTGTCGCCGAAGATCGGATGACGCACGGGCGGCCCGCGCGGCACATCGCCGCGCCGGCCCCGGAGGCTGCATGAATCTCATCGACATCCGGCTCGTCATCACGCAGATCCTCGGCTTCCTGCTGCTGCTGTGGGCGCTGCGCGCCTGGGCGTGGGGGCCGGTGCTGGGGCTGCTCGAGCAGCGCCGCGCGGCGATCGCCGGCGAGTTCGACGAGGCCAAGCGCCGGCAGACGGAGGCCGATCGGCTGAAGGCGCAGTACGAGGCCGACCTGCGCGGCATCGAGCAGCAGGCGCGCCAGCGCATCCAGGACGCGGTCGCCGAGGGTCAGAAGGTGGCGGCCGAGATCAAGGCGCAGGCGCAGGCCGACGCGCAGGCGCGGCGCGAGCGCGCCGAGCAGGAGGTGGCGCGCGAGCGCGAGCAGGCGCGCGACGCCATCAAGCAGCAGATCATCACGCTGGCGATGCGCTCGGCGGAGAAGATCCTGCGCGAGAAGCTGGACGACGCGCATCAGCGCCGGCTCAACGACGAGTTCATCGACGAGGTGGGAGCCGCCTCGTGAGGGACGCGATCGTCGCCGAGCGCTACGCCAAGGCGCTGTTCCTCGTGACCCAGAAGCGCGGCGAGACCGCCGCCGCGCTGCACGATCTCAAGGGCATCGACCAGGTGCTGGCGCCCGGAACGCGGGCCGGCAACTTCTTCGCGTCGCCCGAGGTGCGGCTGGCCGACAAGCGCGCGACCCTCCGCAGCACGTTCGACGGCCGGGCGCTGCGCACGGTGGTCGTGTTCGTGGACCTGCTGCTGCGCAAGAAGCGGCTGCGCGAGCTGCCGGGGATCGCCGTGCAGTTCGCCACGCTGGTCGAGCGCGCGGAGGGGATCGAGCGCGCGCACGTCGTGTCGGCCGTGCCGCTCACGCCCAAGGAGCTCGAGCGGCTGAAGGCCGAGCTCGAACGCACGACCGGGAAGACGCTGCGCGTCACCACCGACGTCGATCCCGGGCTGCTGGGCGGCGTGATGGTGCGGATCGGCGACCGCGTCATGGACCGCACCGTGCGCATGCTGCTCACCCGTCTCGGCCAGACGCTCCGCCACACACCGATTTCGTAGTTCCATCTTCACGACGAGGTTCCGCGACATGGGATTCCGACCCGAAGAGGTGAGCGCCGTGCTGGCGCAGGAAATCGAACGCTACGAGACCAAGCTCGAGACGCGCGGCGTCGGCACCGTGCTGTCGGTGGGCGACGGCATCGCGCGCGTGTGGGGTCTGGAGGACGCGATGGCCGGCGAGCTGCTGACGTTCCCCGGCGACGTCGTGGGCATGGTGCTGAACCTGGAAGAGGACAACGTCGGCGCCGTGCTGTTCGGCTCGGACAAGAACATCAAGGAAGGCGACCGCGTGGAGCGCACCGGCCGCATCGCCTCGGTGCCGGTGGGGCCGGCGATGGTCGGGCGCGTGGTGAACGCCATCGGCCATCCGGTGGACGGCAAGGGCCCGATCGCGACCAGCCAGTTCCGGCCGATCGAGTTCAAGGCGCCGGGCGTGATCGAGCGGCAGCCGGTGAAGGAGCCGCTGCAGACCGGCATCAAGGCGATCGACGCGATGATCCCGATCGGCCGCGGGCAACGCGAGCTGATCATCGGCGACCGGCAGACCGGCAAGACCGCGATCGCGCTCGACACCATCATCAACCAGAAGGGCCAGAACGTGACGTGCGTGTACGTCGCGATCGGCCAGAAGGAGTCCACCGTCGCGAACGTGGTCGCCACGCTCCAGAAGTGCGGCGCCATGGAGTACACCATCGTCGTCACGGCGGCGGCCTCGGAATCGGCGCCGCTGCAGTACATCGCGCCCTACGCCGGCTGCGCGATGGCCGAGCACTTCACCTACGACGGCGGCCACGCCCTGTGCGTGTACGACGACCTGTCGAAGCACGCCATCGCCTACCGGCAGTTGTCGCTGCTGCTGCGCCGCCCGCCGGGCCGCGAGGCGTTCCCGGGCGACGTGTTCTACCTCCATTCGCGGCTGCTCGAGCGCGCGTGCAAGCTGTCGGACGAGAAGGGCGGCGGCTCGCTGACCGCGCTGCCGTTCATCGAGACGCAGGCCGGAGACGTGTCGGCCTACATTCCGACCAACGTGATCTCGATCACCGACGGCCAGATCTTCCTCGAGGCCGACCTGTTCTACGCCGGCGTGCGGCCGGCCATCAACGTCGGCATCTCGGTGTCGCGCGTGGGGGGCAACGCGCAGATCAAGGCCATGCGCCAGGTCGCCGGCCGGCTGCGGCTCGACCTGGCGCAGTACCGCGCGCTGGCGGCGTTCGCGCAGTTCGGCTCGGATCTCGACAAGGCGACGCAGGCGCAGATCACGCGCGGCGAGCGCATGGTCGAGCTGCTGAAGCAGGGCCAGTACGAGCCGATGCCGGTCGAGCAGCAGGTGATCTCGATCTGGGCCGGCACCAACGGCTACCTGGACGACGTGCCGGTGCCGGCGGTGCGGCGGTTCGAGAGCGAGTGGCTGGCGTTCATCGCGCACCAGTACGCCGAGGTCCAGCACCGGATCGCCACGCAGAAGGCGATCTCGCCGGACGACGACAAGCGGCTGCATGAGGCGTGCAAGGCGTTCAAGAGCCGGTTCGAGGCCACGATCGGTGGCCAGACGCCGGCGGCCGCGAAGGCGTAACCCGGGGCGGACGACATGGCATCGCTGAAGGACCTCCGCCGCCGCATCCGGGCGACGCGGAACATGCAGCAGATCTTCAAGGCCATGGAGATGGTGGCGGCCGCGCGGCTGCGCCGCGCCCAGGCGCGCGCCCAGGCGGCGAGCCCCTACGCGGCGAAGATCACGGCCATGCTCGAGAACCTGTCGGCCGCGGCCAGCGAACTCGAGCACCCGCTGTTCAAGGCGCGCGAGGTGAAGGCCACCGCGCTGGTGGTGGTGACCGCCGACCGCGGGTTCGCCGGCACCTACAACATCAACGTGCTGCGCGCGGCGCAGCAGCGCGTGCGCGAGCACCCGGGCGCGATCCAGCTCGTGGTGGTGGGCCGCAAGGGCCGCGACTTCTTCCGCCGGCGCGGCGTGGCCGTCGCCTCCGCGCACACCGACCTGCCCGCCGAGGCCAGCCTCGAGCTGGCGCGCCGGCTCACCGACGAGCTGACGGAGCTGTTCCTGTCGGGGCGCGTGGACAAGGTCGAGCTGCTGTACAGCCACTTCGTGAACGCGCTCGTCCGCCGCGTGCGGGTCGAGACGTTCCTGCCGGTGGGCGCGCCCGCGGGCGGCGGCAGCGCCGACCGCGGCACGATCTTCGAGCCCGACGCCGAGCGCATCTTCGCCGAGCTGCTGCCGCGCTACGCCACCGCCAAGCTGTACGCCGCGCTGGCCGACGCGCTGGCCTCGGAGCACTCGGCGCGCATGGTGGCGATGGGCTCGGCACGCAAGAACGCCGGCGAGCTGGTGGATTCGCTCACGCTGCTGCGCAATCGGCTGCGACAGGCCGCCATCACCAAGGAGATCGCCGAGCTGGTCGGCGGTGCCGAGGCGCTCAAGTGATCACCCGCCGCGCCGTGCGCGGTGCACCACCGAGGAGTCACCGATGAATCCCAACAGCAACGTGAGCGCCGACGGCAGGAAGAACGGCGGCACCGCGGCCATGAACGTGGGCAAGGTCGTGCAGGTGATCGGGCCCACCGTGGACGTGGAGTTCGAGCCCGAGCAGCTCCCCAAGATCTACAACGCCATCCACATCGACGACGCCGAGCGCGACATCCACCTGGTGGTCGAGGTGGCGCTGCACGTGGGCGACAACATCGTGCGCTGCATCGCCATGGATTCGACCGACGGACTGGTGCGCGGCATGCCGGCCGTCGACACCGGGGCGCCGATCACGGTGCCGGTGGGCGAGCAGTGCCTGGGCCGGATCTTCAACCTGGTGGGCGAGCCGATCGACAACAAGGGCCCGGTGCAGGCGGAGAAGCGCTATCCCATCCACCGCACGCCGCCGCCGTTCGAGGAGCAGGAGACCGAGAAGCAGCTGTTCGAGACCGGCATCAAGGTGGTGGACCTGCTCGCGCCCTATCAGCGCGGCGGCAAGGTCGGGTTGTTCGGCGGCGCCGGCGTGGGCAAGACGGTGCTGATCCAGGAGCTGATCCGCAACATCGCCACCGAGCACGGCGGGTTCTCGGTGTTCGCCGGCGTGGGCGAACGCACGCGCGAGGGCAACGACCTGTATCGCGAGATGACCGAGTCGGGCGTGATCGCGAAGACGGTGATGGTGTTCGGGCAGATGAACGAGCCGCCCGGGGCGCGCCTGCGCGTGGGGCTGACCGGCGTCACCATGGCCGAGTTCTTCCGCGACGAGCGCGGCCAGGACGTGCTGTTCTTCGTCGACAACATCTTCCGCTTCACCCAGGCGGGCTCCGAGGTGTCGGCGCTGCTCGGCCGCATGCCGAGCGCGGTCGGCTACCAGCCGACGCTGTCCACCGAGATGGGCGCCCTTCAAGAACGCATCACCTCTACGCGCAAGGGCTCGATCACCTCGGTGCAGGCGATCTACGTGCCGGCCGACGACCTCACCGATCCCGCGCCGGCGACGGCGTTCGCGCACCTCGACGCCACCACGGTGCTCGAGCGCTCGATCGCCGAGCTCGGCATCTATCCGGCCGTCGATCCGCTGGCCTCGACCTCGCGCATCCTCGATCCGCAGATCGTGGGCCAGGAGCACTACGAGACCGCGCGCGCGGTGCAGAGGATCCTGCAGCGCTACAAGGACCTCACCGACATCATCGCGATCCTCGGCATGGACGAGCTGTCCGAGGACGACCGCGTCACCGTGAACCGCGCGCGGCGCATCCAGCAGTACCTGTCGCAGCCGTTCTTCGTGGCCGAGGCGTTCACCGGCATGCAGGGCCGCTACGTGAAGCTCGACGACACGATCAAGGGTTTCAAGATGATCGTGAACGGCGAGCTGGACGAGCTGCCCGAGCAGGCGTTCCGCATGAAGGGCGCGATCGACGAGGTGATCGCCGAGGGCGAGAAGATGGCGGCGGCGGTCTGATGGCGACGCTGTTCCAGCTCTCGATCCTGACGCCCGAGCACAGCGTGTTCGAGGGCGAGGTCGAGTACGTGCAGGCGCCGGGCAGCGAGGGCTACCTGGGCGTGCTCGCGCATCACGCGGCACTCGTGACCGGGCTCGCCCCGGGCACGCTCACCGTGCGCCGCCCCGGCGGGGCCGAGGAGCGCTGGCAGGTGACCGGCGGATTCTTCGAGGTTTCGAACAACCAGGCCACGGTGCTGGCAGACGCGGTCACGTCCGCCGGCACGCCGCATCGCTGATCGCGCGCCCGCTCCGCATCGCCTGATTTCCCGCGATTTCCCGCGGGCGCGCGCGTGGTAGCGGCCCCGGCCCCGCCGGGCTACCATGCGCGGCATGACCACCGCGCCGCCCGTGCCGCGCCACTGCATCCGCTGCGGCCAGTCGATCGACGCCGCCAGCGCGTTCTGCCCGCACTGCGGCGCGACGCAGAGCGCCCCGGCCGCGGCGCCGGGCGCGACGAGCGCGCCCCCGATTCCGGGGCAGATGCCGTACGCGCGCCACAATCGCCTCGCGGCCGCGCTGTTCGCCATCTTTCTCGGCGGGCTCGGGATCCACAAGTTCTACCTCGGCAAGATCATGCAGGGCGTGATCTACATCCTATTGTGCTGGACGTTCCTGCCGTCGGTGATCGGACTGATCGAAGGCATCGTGTATCTCACGATGTCCGACGAGGCGTTCGCCGCGAAGTACGGTTGATGCCCACGCACATCGCCGCGCCGGCGCGGGTGGCGGCCGCCGGCAACAGCCCCAAGATCATCGACGAATTCGTCGGCCGCGCGAGCACGCGCACGCGCGACGTCAGCATCGCGCGCATGACGAGCCCGCCCGGCTGGAGCGAGCCGCCGCAGCGCCCGGAGTTCGACGAGTACACGCTGGTGCTGTCGGGCACGCTCCGGGTCGAGCACGATGGCGGCGTGCTCCAGGTGCGCGCCGGCGAGGCGGTGCACGTCGCCGCCGGCGAGCGCGTGCGCTACGCGACGCCCGAGGGCGCCGAGTACGTGGCCGTCTGCCTGCCCGCGTTCGCTCCCGACACCGTGCACCGCGAGGCGTGAGCGCGACCTGAACGGCCCGGCGCCCGGGTCGTCACGCCCTCACCGCAGCACGACGCAGCGCCACGCCGGTCCGCCGGCGCCGCCCGCGCCCGGCGTTGATTTTGCCGGCGCTGGACGCCGGGCATGTCACGCGCCGGGCCAGCGGCGAGTACCATCGGCGCACGTGCCGGGAGCTGACGCCCGGCGCCACCCCGAATGGAGGATCCGATGCGCCGTTTCGCCGCCGTCCTGATCGCCGCCGTCGCGCTGGCCGCCGCCGCGCCGGCGTTCGCGTCCGACTCGATGAAGATCGCCGCCATCCCGGCGCTCGAGCCGGGCGAGCAGCGGGCGATGTTCTCGATGGGCTGCTTCTGGAGCGCGCAGGCCGCGTTCGAGGGCCTGCCGGGCGTGCGCGCGGTGATCTCGGGCTTCACCGGCGGCACCGTGGCGAATCCCACCTACGAGCAGGTGTCGGGCGAAGGCACGGGCCACGCCGAGACGATCCTCGTCATCTTCGATCCCAGGAAGATCGGCTACGCGCAGCTGCTCGACTACTTCTGGCACAACATCGACCCCACGCAGGCGGAGGGCCAGTTCTGCGACGAGGGCCACCAGTACAGGAGCGCGATCTGGTTCGAGAACGACGAGCAGAGGCGGCTGGCGCTGGCGTCCAAGCACGCGCTCGAGACCACGCCGCAGCGCTTCAAGGGCCGGATCGTCACCGCCATCGCGCCGGCCGGACCGTTCTACGCGGCCGAGGAGTACCACCAGGGCTTCTACCGCACCCACGCGCTGCACTATCACCTGTACCGCGTGGGCTGCCGGCACGACGCGCGCCTGATCGAGCTGTGGGGCAAGCCGGGGCGCGAAAACAAGGTCTGATCCGGCGTTTTCGCGAGACGCGGTCGCCCGGGGGCTGCTAGGCTCGCGCGCCATGGCGACCTCCGCCACCGAGCTCGGCACCGCCGAACCCGAAGTCCCCGGCCTCGCGCTGCACGGCGTGAAGCCCGCGGGCGCGCGCGAGATGACGCCGCGCGCCATCGTCGTGGCGCTGATCGTGGCGGCGGTGATCGGCGGCTCGTACCCGTACATCGTGATGAAGCTCGGGTTCGGGCCCAACATCAGCGTGGTGTCGGCGTTCTTCGGCTACCTCGCGCTCGGCATCGCGTTCCGCAACTTCAATCGCTGGGAGAACAACATCGTGCAGACCGCCGGCACTTCGGCGGGCAGCACGGCGTTCCTGTGCGTGCTGATGGCGGCGTTCGATCTGCTGCGGCAGGACCCGCAGCTGCACTTCGCGGTGGCGGTGACGCCGCTGATCTCGTTCTGCTGGCTCACGTGCTCGGGAGTGCTGGGCGTGCTGCTGGCGGTGCCGATGCGGCGCCACTTCGTGGTGGACGAGAAACTCACATACGCCGACGGCGTGGCCGCCGCCGAGACGCTGGTGGTGCTCGACTCGCGCGGCACCGAGGGCCGCTCCGCGGCGCGCTCGATGGGATTGGGCACGCTGCTGTCGGGCGTGCTGATGGCGATCCGCGCGGACGCGCGCCTGCTCGGCAACGTGTGGTTCCGCATCCCCGAGCTGCTGCCGTTCGGCAAGGTGGGCGCCGCCATGAACGTGGGCGTGAGCTGGAGCCTGCTGTCGGTCGGCTCTGGGATGATCGTCGGCATGCGCATCAACGCCAGCATGCTGCTCGGCACGCTGCTGGCGTGGGTGGTCGCGCCACCGCTGTTGGTGCAGCACGGCTGGGTGGACGGGCTCGTGCGCAGGAACGTGCTGCTGTGGGTGATGTGGCCGGCCACTGGAATGCTGATCGCCGGCGGCCTCACGGCACTCGCGCTGCGGTGGCGGATCCTGGTGCGCACGTTCCGCCAGCTGTCGGGCGCCTCGATCGGCAGCGACGATTTCCCCATGCGCTGGGTCGCGATCGGCGCCGCGGCGGCCGCGGTCGCGCTCGCGATCGTGCAGCGCTCGATGCTGGGCACGCCGGTGTGGATGACGGGTGTGGCGATCGTGCTGTCGCTGCTGCTGATGCTGGTCGGCCTGCGCGTGCTGGGCGAGACCAACTGGGGACCGATCAGCGCGCTGTCCAACATGATGCAGGCGATCTTCGGCGTGATCGCGCCCGGGCAGGTGGCGATGAACATGGTGGGCAGCGGCGTCACCGGCTCGGTGGCGTCGCAGTCCGAGGGCCTGATGCAGGATTACAAGACCGGCTATCTGATCGGCAGCACGCCGCGGCTGCTGACGATCGCGCAGCTCCTGGCCGTGCCGGTCGGCGCCGCCACGGTGTCGCTGGTCTATCCGCTGCTGCGCGACACCTACGGCCTGGGCGGCGACCATGGGCTGCAGTCGCCGATCTCGCAGAAGTGGGCCGGGTTCGCCAAGCTGCTGTCGCAGGGCCCGAACGCGCTGCCGCACGGCGCGATCGCCGCGCTCGTGATCGCGGTGGTGCTCGGCGTCCTGTTCACCGTGCTCGAATCCACGCGCTGGAAGACGTGGACGCCCTCGCCCACCGGCATCGGCATCGGCATGCTGGTCCCCGGCAGCGCGATCGTGACGATGTTCCTCGGCGGCCTGATCGGATTCGCGTGGGAAAAGGCGAAGCCGGACAACGCCCGGCGCCACACGATCCCGCTCGCCTCCGGCTTCATCGCCGGCGAAGCCATCGTCGCCGTCCTGATCCCGATCCTCGTCACCCTGCACGTGGTCAAGCTGCAGGACTGATCGGGGAGTGGCGCGCCGCACGCCCGGAAGGTTACAGCGGGCGTGCAGGTGGAATCGCCGATCCTCGGCAGCCAGACAACGACCCCAGCATTCCGAGGAACGCGGGAATAATGCGGCAATTGGCGTTTGTCGTCCTGGTGATGCTTCCGACCACCTGCACTCGCTTGTGGGCGAACCCCAATGCGTCACTCTCTGACTTTCAGGCGATGTCCACAGCGCAACTCGATAGCATGCAGGTCAAGATCGTCCGCATCGGACGTCCGGTGCCAACCATCACTTCGGTTGCTTTCACAACGCCGAGCAGGGTGCTTGACACAACGGGTTTCGAGCCCTTCACGAGACTCGCGTTCATCTATTCGGCGCCAGACGACAGTCTGACGACATACACCGTGTCCGCGTCAGAGATGGGTGCGCTGATCGACAGCGTTGCAACGGTTCCAGCGGTTGCGGCGGGAACCGCCGACCCGACAGGTGATATATCGCTTGCCTTCTACAACACCGTACGAGGCGCCCCAAAGGTATTTGAATCCATCTTCAACCGCAGCACGGCGCTCACGCTCTTTCCCAAACTACTTTCAGCCCTTGCCGGGAACGCCGGTGCGGATTCCGCAATTGCCGCGTTTGCCTGCAAAATGAGCGTATTGCGGCATTCCGAGCCAGCGAACGCCAGCGGATTGGTGGAGGTGCAACTCGTCGACCTCCGCTACAACCCTGCGACACGGCAGTACGTTGGCACCATGCGCGTCAAGAATACGTCGGGTGCCAGCCTTCTTGCTCCGCTTCAGATGGGTGTCGTGATGACGGGGACCGTGCGCCTCCGTCACGCGGACGCGTACGCTTGCGGGACCGCCGCTGTCCCGAGCGGTACTCCCATCGTTACCGTTCTTGCCGTCGGCTCGCTTGCGAACGGCGCGTCGGCTTCGCGGACGGTCTACTTCGACAACCCGGACAGGCAACGGATCGTGCTGTCTCATCTGATCGTTTACTCGGGCGCTGGCGTCCCATGACGCACTCGCGCCAGCGCGAGTGTGTTTGAACACACATCATGGCAGGAGCGGGTCGCTCAGCGCGTCTTCTCGTAGGTGCCCATCAGCGTGGCTTCGGCGAGGATGTGGCCCTTCATCGCGGATTCCAGCGTCGCCTTGGTGGGCGACTTCAAGTCTCCCAGCGTGCGGTCGAGGGCGTAGAGCTTGAAGTAGTAGCGATGGCGGCCCACCGGCGGGCAGGGGCCGCGCCAGCCGGGCTGCTTCCAGTCGTTCACGCCGTCGTGGGCGCCGTGCGGCGCGTGGCGCACACCTTCCGGC
>DASSIN010000208.1:0-8412 GCA_035691845.1 Candidatus Eiseniibacteriota bacterium
TCCGATCGATCTGCGTTCGCTTGAACTCGGCGGTGAACAGCCGACGCCCGTCCGACCCCTTGGCCACGCTCTCCATGACGGCCCTCTCAGGTACTTGATGGTACCTCGCGGAGGTGTCTCGTCGAATTGGGGGTCAGAGCATAGCGCCGTAAGTTTCCCCGCCAAAGAGTGCAGTTGATAACTGGACTGCCGGTGGCTGCTGCCTCGGCATGAACGCTCGCAGTGGCACTCGTCGGAGTCTGTCGTGGGGCCGCTCGCAGTTGCAGCGGTCCAACCGCTCGTCGGTCGCCGCGCTCGTCGACTGAGCCGAACACGTAAGACCTCAGGCGCTTCCTAGCGGGCCGCGAGACGCTCGCGTCGGTCCCGCCCCATCACGGGGCGGTCTTCGCCAGCAATGGATCGAGGTTGAAGGGTTGGTGGAGGTAGTCGTTGCGCCAGCCGGGGGTAAGGCGGTCGAGCAGCAGGGCGTCGGCGGCGCCGGAGGAGTAGACGGCGATGCGCTTGGCGCGCGCGAGCCGCATGCCCAGTTGCTCGTTCAGGATCTGCTCGCGCACGGTGTGCGCCTCGGCGCGGAACGAGGTCCAGTCCTCGAGCGCGCGGGCGCGGGCGGAGGGCTGGTAGCGGTTGGCGGCGATGGTCGCCAGGCGGTACTCGGTGTAGCGCGCGATCCCTTCCTTCCACTGCTGGAACGCCAGATAGCGCGCGGATTCCGGATCGAGGCGCCGCTCGAACGCCTGGCGCGCATCCTGACAGCGCGCCATGGCCGCGGCGAGCTGCGCCAGCGGCGCCTGCACGGCGCGCGCGCGCACGCGGCACAGCGTGTCGAACGCGGCCGCCACGGCGGAATCGGCGTAGGGGAACGCGTAGTTCAGCATCCACATGCCGGTGGAGTCGCCGTGGTCCAGGTGCAGCGCGCGGATCGCGGCCATGTAGCCGGGCTGGCTCTCCTGCCACTGGTGCAGGTGCTCGTGCATCACCGTCAGCATCCAGCGCACGGAGTTCTGCGCCGGGCGCATGTGCTCGGCCTCGCCGATCACGATCGTCGAGACGCCCGCCACCGCCGGGAACGTGGCCGCGAACTCGAGCGGGAACTGGCGCGGGCGATAGAACACGCGCGAGCCGAGCCGCGCGTCCTCGCCGCCGTCGCGGAAGCCGGCGTCGGGGTGCGGCTGCCGCACCAGGAACTCCCACTGCGGGGTGACGAGCAGCACCGGGAACGGCGCGGCGCTCCAGCCCGGCCACACCTGGTCCTGGACCGCGTCCGCCAGCCGGAACACCTCCGCCAGCCGCACGCGATCGCGCTCCGGAATCCTCGGAATCGAATCGGCCGCCACCGGCGGCCGCACGGCGGCCGCGCGCGTCGAATCCGGGCGCGCCGGAACGGCGGCGGCGTCGGACCACGCCGCGCGCGGTCCCGCCACGAGCGCGAGGCACGCGAGCACGCACATCGAGAGCCGCCTCATCGTGGCGTGAGACATCGCCAGCGCGCCGCGGGGTTGGAATCGCACGTTCGCGCCGTCGCACCCGACCCCGGTGCGCGGACGTTCACGCGGTCGCGGCCGCACGCGCGGCGCGTGTGCGGCGGGCGGTGCGATGCTCCTTCGCCAGCGCGGCCATGGTGCGCACCGCGGCGCGGATCTGCGTTTCGTTGACGGCCGCGAATCCCAGCCGCACGCACGGGCGCGGGCGGCCGTCGAACGCGAACATGCGGCCCGCCTGGAATCGCACGCCGGCCGCGGCGCAGGCGGCGACCCACGGCTCGACGTCGATCCCTTCCAGCCGGCACCACAGCGCCATGCCGCCGGTCGGCACCTCGAAGTGCGCGTGCGCGCCCAGCTCGTCGCGCAGCGCCTGGACCAGCGCGTCGCGGCGCGACTGGTACACGCGCCGCGCGCGCCGCACGTGGCGCTGCACCTCGCCGTCCTCGAACAACTCCGCCAGCGCGGCCTCGACCACCGGATCGCCGCTGATGTCAACGAACGCGCGGTGCGCGGCCAGCCGATCGATCACGGGCTCGGGCGCCACGATGTAGCCGGTGCGCACCGCCGGCGCCAGCACCTTGGAAAGCGTGCCGAGATACACCACCACGCCGGCGCGATCGGCGCTCGCCAGCGGCAGGATCGGGCGGCCCTCGTAGTGGAACTCGTGGTCGTAGTCGTCCTCGATCACCAGCACGCGCTTGGCCTGCGCCAGCGTCAGCAGCTCGAGCCTTCGCCCGGGCGACAGCGACACCGTGGTCGGGAACTGGTGATGGGGCGTCAGGTACACCGCGCGCACGGGCTCGGTGCGCATCAGCGCGGCGAGCGCGGCCACGTTCATGCCGTCGACGTCCACCGGCACCGGCACCAGCCGCGCGCCGCTGGCGCGCATCGCCTCCCACGCGGGCGGATAGCCGAGCGCCTCCACCGCCACCACGTCGCCGGGGGAGAGCAGCGCGCGCGCGGCGAGGAAGCTCGCCATCTGGCTGCCGCGCGTGATCACCACCTGCGCCGCGGTCACGTCCAGCCCGCGCGTGGTGGCGAGCATGCCGGCGACCGCGGCGCGCAGCCGCTCGTGGCCGCGCGCGTTGCCGTAGCCGAGCAGGTTGGCGCCGTGGCGCTTGAGCGCGCGCCGATACGCGCGCCCCAGCGATGCCGCCGGCACCATCGTCAGATCCGGCCGGCCGCCCACCAGCACCGCGGCGCCGGGGGGGAACTGCGTCTCGCCCCACGGCGAAGGCGCGGGCTTGAGCGCGAATCCGACGCGGCGCGCCGAACGCGCCGGCGGCGGCTCGGCGAACGGCCGCGGCCTTCGTTCGGGCAGCGCCTGCGACACGAACGTGCCGCGCGCGGGCGAGGTGACGAGCCAGCCCTCGGCCACCAGCTCGCGCACCGCGGCCAGCACGGTGTTGCGATGGACGCCGAGCGTGTGGGCCAGCGTGCGCGTGCCCGGCACGGGCTCGCCGGGGCGCAGCCGGCCGGCGCGGATCGCCTCCGCCACCGCGCGGGAGATCTGCAGGAACAGCGGTTCGCCGCCCTCGCGGGCGACCGGCAGGGCCAGGTCCCACGTTCTCACTGGTCCAACGATAATATTCGAACTGGACCTTTTGCAAGGACCAGGTGGCGGGTAGCGTTCATGCCCATGAGCACCTCCAGCGCACTGCTGCGCGAAACCGACGACACCCCCGAGCGGGGCCGGCTGGTGGAAGGCGACTTCGGCGCCCACTGGGGCGGGTTCGCGCGCGTGCCGGGGGCGCGCGCGTGCGGCGGCCCAGACGTGCGCTGGGTGGCGAGCGGCACGCCGGTGATGAACCGCGTGTGGGGCGCGCGGTTCTCGGCCGGCGACGCGGCGCGCCGCATCGACGAGGTGCGCGACGTGTTCCGCGCGCGCGGCGTGCCGGCGACGTGGCTGGTGGCGCCGCACGATCGCCCGCCCGAGCTGGCGCGCATGCTGGCGCGCGCCGGGTTCGCGCGCGACGAGGCGGCGCGCGGGATGAGCCTCGAGCTCGATGCGCTCGCGCACGTGGCGGCGCCGGGCGATGGCTTCGCCGTGCGCGAGGCGGCATCGCACGAGGACGTGACGCGCTGGGCCGAGCTGTACGCCGCAGCGCTCGGGCTCGAGCGCGACCACGGGCGCGGGCTGGCGCGGCTGTACGCGCACCGCGTGGACGAGGGCGCGCCGCTGCGGCTGTTCGAGGGCCTGCTCGACGGGCGCCCGGTGACGGTGTGCGCCCTGCATGGCATGGGCCGCGTGGTGGGCGTCCACGACGTGGCCACGCGCTCCGACGCGCGGCGCTGCGGGCTGGCCCGCGCGCTGGTGGCGGCGGCGCTGACGCGCGCGCGCGGCTGCGGCGCGCGGCTCGCGGTGCTGCTCGCGCCGCGCGCGACCGAACCTCTGTACACCTCGCTCGGCTTCGCCGGGCATCAGACCTGGGGAGTGTATCGATGGAACCCGTGAACGGAGTTCGCACGCACGCGCCGGCCTACGGCGACGAATCGTTCCGGCTCAAGGTCGGGCTGGCCGAGATGCTGAAGGGCGGCGTCATCATGGACGTGATGACGCCCGATCAGGCGCAGATCGCCGAGGAGGCGGGCGCCGCGGCGGTGATGGCGCTGGAGCGCATCCCGGCGCGCATCCGCCGCGAGGGCGGCGTGGCGCGCATGAGCGATCCGTCGCTGATCAAGGGGATCGAGGCCGCGGTGTCGATCCCGGTGATGGCCAAGTGCCGCATCGGCCACTTCGTCGAGGCGCAGATCCTGGAGGCGCTGGGCGTGGACTTCATCGACGAATCCGAGGTGCTCACCCCCGCCGACGAGGCGCACCACATCGCCAAGCACGGCTTCAAGGTGCCGTTCGTGTGCGGCTGCCGCGACCTGGGCGAGGCGCTGCGCCGGATCGGCGAGGGCGCGGCGATGATCCGCACCAAGGGCGAGGCCGGCACCGGCAACGTGGTCGAGGCCGTGCGCCACATGCGCGCCGTGCAGCAGGCGATCCGCCGCATCGCGTCGCTGCGCGAGGAGGAGCTGATGAAGGAGGCGAAGGAGCTGGGCGCGCCGTTCGAGCTGGTGCAGAGCGTGGCGCGCACCGGGAAACTGCCGGTGCCCAATTTCGCCGCCGGCGGCGTGGCCACGCCGGCCGACGCGGCGCTGATGATGCAGCTCGGCGCCGAGGCGGTGTTCGTGGGCAGCGGCATCTTCGAGGTGGGCCTGGACCTGCGCCCCGACGAGCAGCACACCGAGCAGCTGCGCATGGCGAAGGCGATCGTGCAGGCGGTCACGCACCACAAGGAGCCCGCGCTGCTGGCCGAGCTGTCGTCCGGGCTGCCGAAGCCGATGAAGGGGCTGTCGCTCGAGACCATTCCGCCCGAGCAGCAGCTCGCG
Organism: Candidatus Eiseniibacteriota bacterium; assembly: GCA_035691845.1. GTDB lineage: Bacteria > Eisenbacteria > RBG-16-71-46 > RBG-16-71-46 > RBG-16-71-46 > DASSIN01. The sequence goes on from DASSIN010000208.1 coordinate 4,860, forward strand.
CAGCGGGGGTGGTGAGCATGCTGCGCGCGACCAGGAGCTTCGCGACCGACGCCGGCGCCACCGCGCCGCCCGCGCCCGCCAGTGCGCCGAAGCTCGGGCGTGCCGCGTTCGCGCTCGATCCCGAGTCGGTGTGGTTCAACGGCGGCGCCAACTCGCCGCTGCCGGCCGCGGTGGCCGACGCGGTGCAGCAGTCGCTCACGCGGCAGCTCTCGCCCGAGCGGCTGGGCGGCATGGACACGATCTACGCCGAGCCCGACAGCATCCGCGAGCGGCTGGCGCGCGTGCTCGGGCTGCCGGCCGAGCAGATCGGGCTCACGCACAGCAGCGTGAACTCGGTGCTGCTGCTGGCGCACGCGCTGGCGCTCGATCCCGGCAAGCGCGGGCGCCGCATCCTGATCGGCCCCGACGAGTTCCCGGCCGACGTGTATCCATGGTTCGCGCTCGAGTCGCTCGGGTTCAAGTGCGAGCACATCGGCCGCTCGGGCCATCCGCTCACCCCCGAAGACGTGGCGCACGCGCTCGATGCGCCCGGCGACGTGGCCGTGCTCGCGCTCGGCGTCCCGCACTACGTGACCGGCGACATTCCGCCCGTGCCCGCGTTCGCGGAACGGCTCAAGTCCACGGGCGCGTGGCTGGTGGTGGACGCGTCGCAATCGGCGGGCGCGGTGGCGCTGGACTGGGCCGGGCTGGGCGCGGACGCGATCTTCTTCAGCGGCTACAAGTGGCTGCTAGGCCCGTACGGCACGGGTGCGATGTGGGCGCGCAACGCGCTGATCGAGCGGCTGGCGCCCGCCGGCGGCAACTGGTGGGCGCTGGAGGACGCGCCCGACATGGACCGCATCATGGCGCGCTGGCCGCGCAACTACCTGCTGCACGGCCGCGGCATGGACGGCGGCCAGTCCGCCGCGTACTTCGACGTGCCCGCGTGGCGCGCGGGGCTGGACACGCTGCTCGGGTTCGGCGTGCCCGCCGTGGAGGCGCACCAGCGCGCGCTGCAGGACGCGATCGTCGAGGCGGTGCGCGGCTCCGTGTGGCGCGTGCTCACCTCGCTCGACCGCCCGCGCAGGAGCCCGCTGCTGCTGCTCGAGGGCGGCGACGCCCCCGCCACCGCGCAGGCGCTGGCGCGCCAGCACGTGTACGTGTCCGCGCGCAACGGCCGGCTGCGTGTCACGCCCGGCGCCTGGAGCGAGCCCGCCGACGTGGACCGCTTCGCCCGCGCGCTGCGCGCGGTGTCGGCGTGACCGCGCCCATCGCGCGCTCCGTGCCGCCGGGCGACGGCGACGCGGCGCGCCGCACGCCGGCCGCGCCCGACGCGGCGCACGCGCGCGAGGCGGCGATGGAGATGGATCCCGAGCGGTTCCGCGCGCTCGGGCACGAGCTGGTGGACGAGCTGGCCACGTTCCTCGGCGGCTGGCGCGAGCGCAGGGTGACGCCGGGCGAGACGCCGAGGCAGGTGCGCGACGCGCTCGGGCGCGGCGGGCTGCCGGCGCGCGGCGCCGACGCCGGCGCGCTGCTCGCGCGCGCGACCCGGCTCGTGCGCGATCACTCGCTGTTCAACGGCCACCCGCGGTTCTTCGGCTACATCACCTCGTCCGCGGCGCCGCTCGGGGCGCTCGCCGACCTGCTGGCCGCGACGATCAATCCCAACGTGGGCGCGTGGGAGCTGTCGCCGATGGCGAGCGAGATCGAGGCGCAGAGCCTGCGCTGGATCGCGGAGCTGATCGGCTACCCGATGGGGGACGGCATTCTCGTCTCCGGCGGCAACATGGCGAACTTCATCGGCTTCCTGGCCGGCCGCCGCGCGCTGCTGGGCGAGGACGCGCGCCGCCATGGGCTCGGAAGCGCGAAGCTCGCGATCTACGCCTCGGCCGAGACCCACACCTGGATCCAGAAGGCGGCCGACCTGTTCGGGTTCGGCACCGACGCGGTGCGGTTCGTGCCGGCGCTGGACGACCTGACGTTCGACGTCGCCGCGCTGCGTCAGGCGATCGCGCGCGATCGCGCCGCCGGCGTGCGCCCGTTCATGCTGATCGGCGCCGCCGGCACGGTGAGCACGGGCGCGGTGGATCCGCTCGACGCGCTGGCCGACGTCGCGCGCGAGCACGGCATGTGGTTCCACGTGGACGGCGCCTACGGCGCGATCGCCGCCGCGCTGCCGGAATCGCCGGCGCGACTGCGCGCGCTCGCGCTGGCCGACTCGGTGGCGGTGGACCCGCACAAGTGGCTGTACGCGCCGATCGAGGCGGGGGCGACGTTCGTGCGCCACCCGTGCGCGCTCACCGACGCGTTCGCGTGGCATCCGCCGTACTACGCGTTCGGCACCAGCGAGGACGAGCCGCCGCTCCACTACCACGAGCACGGCATGCAGAACTCGCGCGGGTTCCGCGCGCTCAAGGTGTGGCTCACGCTGCAGCAGGCGGGGCGCGAGGGGGTCGAGCGCATGGTGCGTGACGACATCGCGCTCGCCCAGGCGATGCACGCCGCGGTGGCCGCCCACCCGGAGTTCGAGACCGGCCCCACCGGGCTGTCGATCGCCACGTTCCGCTACGCGCCGCGCGAGCTGCGCGAGGCGCCCGATGCGCAGACGCGGCTGAACGCGCTGAACGAGGCGCTGCTCGCGAGGCTCAAGCTCCAGGGCGAGCTGTTCCTCACCAACGCCGTGATCGGCGGCCGGTTCCTGCTGCGCGCCTGCATCGTCAACTTCCGCACCACGCGCGCGGACGTCGAGGCCGTGCCCGGGCTGGTGGCGGAGGTGGGGCGGGCGGTGGCGGCGGAGCTGGTCGCCAACCGCTAGCCGGCCGTCACGGCCGCGGCGCCTGCATCGGCGGCGCCGAGTCCTCGGGGCGCGGGCGGGTGAGCGACGCCGACAGCAGCAGCGCGATTCCGACCGCCACCGGGATCAGCCCCACGGGCCAGCCCTCGTGGTCCGAGTTCACGAACCAGATCATCAGCGACAGCCCGATGCCGGTGAACAGCGTGACGATCCCGCCGATCATCAGGCCGTGCGTGCGCTTGAGCGCGTAATCGCGATAATTGGCGTACAGGAACGGGCCGCCGCCGGTGTCGGCCGGCAGCGCGACCGGCGGCAGCTTGGCCGGGTCGATGCCACGCTCGATCGCGGCGATGCGCTCGCGCTGGGCCAGCTCCACCAGACGCTGCTGCCCCATGGTCTTGATGATCCCGATCACGAGCCCGCCCGTGATGGCGATGATCGGAATCGCGAAGATCAGGAACGGCAGAAAAGCCTCGGGCTCGAACGTGAACAGCGGCAGAATGAGGACCGGCATGACGATCCCTCCTGGGTGGGGCGGGCGGCGGGCGATCCGCTCCGCCGGTGACGTGTTCTGCCGGCTTGGACGGCGCGAGCGGGCGGCGCGGTTTCAGCCCCGGCCGGGGGACCGGGCATGAAACCGCGCGGGGGCCGCGGCCGGTCCAAACCCGACGTGGGCGTGCTGGCACTGGAATTCGCGACCGCGCGCGGGCTGCGCTGGCCAGGCCTGGGGCCGGTGCGGCCGGCGGCCGCGGCGGGCTGGGTGCGCGCGGCCGAGGGCCC
>DASSIN010000209.1:0-3084 GCA_035691845.1 Candidatus Eiseniibacteriota bacterium
CAGCGCGCGCTGCGCGCGTGGCTCGAGCGCGGCCGGCCGGTGCTGGAGGCGCGCGCGCGCCGCACGTCGGATCACGTGTTCCTGAACGCGCGCGGGCGCGCGCTGTCGCGCATGGGCTGGTGGCTGATCCTGCGCCGCCACGCGCGCGCGGTCGCGCTGGAGGGCGTGCACCCGCACACGCTGCGGCACGCGTTCGCCACCCATCTGCTGGCGGGCGGCGCCGACCTGCGGGTGGTGCAGGAGCTGCTGGGCCACGCGTCGGTCACCACGACGGCGATCTATACCCATCTCGATCGGGCGTTTCTGCGGGAGGTGCACCGCACCTTCCATCCGCGCGCCACGGCGCGCACGGGGGGCTGAACCGGATGAGCATTCGCGTTACGGCGGTCGGGGTGGTGCTGGGGGCGGCGCTGTGGGCCACGGGGGCGCGCGCCGAACGGCTGGTGGCGCCGCCCAGGCCCGGGCAGATCGGGCTGTGCGCCCAGGGGCTGTACGGCTCGCTGCTCAAGTCGGGCGAGTTCGGCCGCGACTTCTCGTCCGGCCCCGGGCTGGCGGTGCAGCTCCGCTACCGCATGCGCTACGAGCGCGGTTTCGGGCTGTCGTTCGAGGCCCACAACTTCGACGTGCGGCCCACCGCCACGTTCACGGATCCGGAGACCGGCGCCACGCTGACGCCGGACTCCACGTTCGCGCCGAAGAAGCTCACGCTCGATCTGTACGGCGTGGACTTCTATCAGATGGCCGGCACGCGCACCGCCACCACGCGATTCGTCAGCGTGGGGGCGGGGCTCGCGCACCCGGTGCGCACGCTCAACGACAACGAGATCGATTTCACCGGCGGCGAGGACGGCGCATACGTCACGCTCGGCGCCGGCATGGAACGGTTCTTCTGGCAGAGCTGGGCGTGGACGATCGGCGCCCGCTATTACGCCGTGTTCCGCAACGGGAGCACGAATCACGACCTGCAGGCCGCGGCGGGCCTGGTGTTCTACGCCACGCTGTGACGCACGCGCATTCCGGCATCGCGCGTCGCCCCGCGGCGCCACCGCGGAAGGAGGAGCCCTCGTGGAAGTGAGCGACCCTCCGCGCTATCAGGTGGGCCAGCGGCTGCGCCACCCGCAGTTCGGCGAGGGCCTGGTGGTCGAGGCGCACGTGGACCGCGGCCGCGAGGTGCTCGAGGTCGTGTTCGACGGCAGGCTGGTGCGGCTGTCGGCGCAGCGCGCGTGGGAGACGCTGGACGACGATCCCGCGCACGCCCCCGCGCCCGCCGGCGGCGAGCCGGCGCCCGACCGCGCCTGGCACCCGCAGGCCGACCGGCTGCTGCAGCGCTGGCAGCACGGCGACTTGAGCGCCAGCGCGATCTTCGATCTGCGCGCCGAGGCCGAGCGCTGGGCCGGCTGGGCCGGCACCGACCGGCTGGTGTCGCTCGACTCGCTGCGCGGCGTCGAGCAGTTCCCGCACCAGATCCGGGCGTGCCTCAAGGTCATGCACGAGCTGAACGGCCGCGCCATCCTGGCCGACGAGGTCGGGCTCGGGAAGACGGTGGAGGCGGGCATCGTGCTCAAGGAGTACCTGCTGCGCGGCGCGGTGCGCACCGCGCTGGTGCTGGTGCCGGCGTCGCTGTGCGAGCAGTGGCGCGCCGAGCTGTGGGAGAAGTTCGAGCTGGACTTCGAGGTGTCGCGCGGGCCGGCCGGGCTGTGGGGCCGGCATCCACTCGTCATCTCCTCGCTCGAGACCGCGCGCCACGAACGCCATCGCCGCCGCGTGCGCGGCGCCAACTACGACATCGTGGTGGTGGACGAGGCGCACCGGCTGCGCAATCACCTGACGCTGGGGTGGAAGTTCATCAACGACCTGAATCCGCGCTACCTGCTGCTGCTCACCGCCACGCCGGTGCAGAACGACCTGCGCGAGCTGTACAACCTGGTCACGCTGGTGCGGCCGGGCACGGTGGGCACGTTCTCGCAGTTCCGGCGCGACTTCCTGGGCGGGCACGACAAGCGCACGCCGCGCAACACGCCGCGGCTGCGCCACCTGCTGGAGTCGGTGATGATCCGCACGCGCCGCGCCGACACCGACCTGCGATTCGCGCCGCGCAAGGTGGACACGCAGTGGGTGGGGCAGAGCGCGGACGAGCGCCAGCTGTATCGGCAGGTGAGCGAGTTCGTGGCGGACGCGGTCAAGGGCGAGCTCGGCCAGCCCGGGCACCCGCACTACTTCACGCTGATGGTGCTGCAGAAGGAGATGGGGTCATCGTGGGCGGCCGCGCGCGCCACGCTCGAGCGGCTGGCGGCGCAGCCCGACGGGCTCGATCCCGGGCTGCTCGGCGGGCTGGCCGCGCGCGCCGCCGAGCTGTCGGTCGCGCCCTCCAAGCTCGATTCGCTGCGCCGGGTGATCGGCCGGTTCGCGGACGAAAAGGTGATCATCTTCACCCAGTTCCGCCCCACCCAGGACACGATCGTCGCGGGCCTCGAGCGGTGGGGGATCGAGCCGTCGGTGTTCCACGGCGAGATGGGCTGGCGCGAGAAGGAGGAGTCGCTCGAGCGGTTCCGCACCACCACGCGCGTGCTGGTCAGCACCGAGGCCGGCGGCGAGGGCCGCAACCTGCAGTTCTGCCGCAACGTCGTCAACTACGACCTGCCATGGAATCCGATGCGCGTCGAGCAGCGCATCGGCCGCGTGCACCGGTTGGGGCAGGAGCATCCGGTGCGCGTCGTCAACCTGGCCGCGCGCGGCACGATCGAGTCGTACGTGCTCGAGATCCTCGACCGCAAGATCCGGATGTTCGAGCTGGTGGTGGGCGAGATGGAGGAGATCCTCGGCACGTGGCAGCCGCACGGCTCGTTCGAGGACGAGGTGTTCAAGCGCTGGACCGAGTCGAACGACCCGCGCGTGCGCAAGCGGCGGTTCGCGGAGCTGGCGCAGCACCTGATCGTGGCGCGTCGCGTGTACCAGCAGCAGAAGGACCAGCAGGACTGGCTGTTCCCCGCCGAGCCGGCCGCGGCGCCGTCCGGCGACGGGGCGGACGAGGAGACGGCGTGAGCCCGCGCGCCAAGGCCGCGATGGCCGCGAGCCCGGCCACGG
>DASSIN010000210.1:0-19586 GCA_035691845.1 Candidatus Eiseniibacteriota bacterium
GAGGTGACGCGCGTGGCGCGCGAGGTGGGCACCGAGGGCAAGCTGGGCGGGCAGGCGCAGGTCAAGGGCGTGGCCGGCACGTGGAAGGACCTGACCGACAACGTCAACTGGATGGCGTCCAACCTCACCACCCAGGTGCGCGGCATCGCGCGGGTGGTGACCGCTGCCGCCAACGGCGATCTGAAGCGCAAGCTGGTGCTGGAGGCCAAGGGCGAGATCGCCGAGCTGGCGGACACCATCAACGGCATGACCGACACGCTGGCGGTGTTCGCCGACCAGGTCATCACCGTGGCGCGCGAGGTGGGGATCGAGGGCAAGCTGGGCGGTCAGGCGCGCGTGCCCGGCGCCTCGGGCCAGTGGCGCGACCTCACCGACAACGTGAACCAGCTGGCGGCCAATCTCACCACGCAGGTGCGCGCCATCGCCGAGGTGGCGACGGCCGTGACCAACGGCGACCTGTCGCGCTCGATCACGGTCGAGGCGCAGGGCGAGGTGGCGGCGCTCAAGGACAACATCAACGAGATGATCCGCAACCTGCGCGACACCACGCTCAAGAACACCGAGCAGGACTGGCTCAAGACCAACGTGGCGCGGTTCACGCGGCTGCTGCAGGGGCAGCGCGATCCGCTCACGGTGACCAAGCTGATCCTGTCCGAGCTGTGCCCGCTGATCGAGGCGCAGCACGCGGTGATGTACGTGCCGCAGGCGCTGGACGAGACGACCACGCTGCGCATGCTCGCCAGCTACGCGTTCAAGGAGCGCAAGAGCCTCGGCAACGAGTTCGCGCTGGGCGAGGGGCTGGTCGGGCAGTGCGCGCTCGAGAAGGAGCGGATCCTGGTGCGCGACGTGCCGCACGACTACGTCGTCATCAGCTCGGGGCTGGGCCAGGCGCCGCCCTACAACATCGCGGTGCTGCCGGTGCTGTTCGAGGGCGAGATCAAGGCGGTGGTGGAGATCGCATCGTTCCGCGCGTTCAGCGACATCCACCTGAACCTGCTCGAGCAGCTCACGGAGTCGATCGGCATCGTGCTCAACACGCTGGAAGCCAACCTGCGCACCGAGGACCTGCTGAAGCAGTCGCAGTCGCTGGCCGAGGAGCTGCAGAGCCAGCAGGAGCAGCTGCAGGACAAGAACACGCGGCTCGAGCAGCAGGCGCGCTCGCTGCAGCGCTCCGAGGACCTGCTGCGGCAGCAGCAGGAGGAGCTGCAGAAGACCAACACCGAGCTGGAGGAAAAGGCGCGGCTGCTCACCAGCCAGAAGGTGGAGGTGGAGCGCAAGAACTACGAGGTGGAGCGCGCCAAGTGGCAGCTGGAGGAAAAGGCCGACCAGCTCACGCTGACCTCGCGCTACAAGTCCGAGTTCCTGGCCAACATGTCGCACGAGCTGCGCACGCCGCTCAACAGCCTGCTGCTGCTGTCGGAGATGCTGGCCAAGAACGAGCACGGCAACCTGACCGACAAGCAGGTCGAGTTCGCGCGCGCCATCCACGGCTCGGGCTCGGATCTGCTGGAGCTGATCAACGACATCCTCGACCTGTCGAAGATCGAATCGGGCGCCATGCAGGTGGATCTGTCGCGCGTGCCGCTGTCGGACGTGGCCGACTACGTCGAGCGCGCGTTCCGGCCGATCGCCGAGGGCAAGGGGCTGGCGTACGCGATCGACGTGGAGCCGCTGCTGCCGCACAGCATCCGCACCGACGCGCGCCGGCTGCAGCAGGTGCTGAAGAACCTGCTGTCGAACGCGTTCAAGTTCACCGAGCAGGGCCAGGTCACGCTGCGCATCACCTCGGCGCGGCGCGGCTGGAGCGGGGACCACAGCGCGCTCAACGAGGCCGACCTGGTGGTGGCGTTCTCGGTCACCGACACCGGCATCGGGATCCCGGCGGACAAGCACCAGATCATCTTCGAGGCGTTCCAGCAGGCCGACGGCACCACCAGCCGCCGGTTCGGCGGCACCGGGCTCGGGCTGTCGATCTCGCGCGAGATCGCGACGCTGCTGGGCGGCGAGATCAGGCTGTCGAGCGCGCCCGGCGAGGGCAGCACGTTCACGCTGTACCTGCCCGCCGCGTACAGCCCGCGCCCCGGCGGCCGCAACGGCGCCGCGCCGCGCCCGCCGCGCGACGCGCCGGCCGGGCTGGTGCCGGTGTTCGCGGAGGAGCCGGCCGACGCCGACGTGGCCCCGGCGGAGGAGGTGGTGGACGATCGCGCCGCGCTGCTGCCCGGCGACCCCGTGGTGCTGATCGTGGAGGACGATCCCGGCTTCGCGCGCGTGCTGCTCGACATGGTGCGCGGGCTCGGGCTGAAGGCGCTGGTGACCTCGCGCGCCAGCCGCGCGCTGGCGCTGGTGCGCGAGTACCGCCCGCTGGCGCTGACGCTCGACCTCGAGCTGCCGGACGCCGACGGCTGGACGGTGCTCGACCGGCTGAAGCAGGACCCGGCCACGCGCCACGTGCCGGTGCAGGTGATCTCGGTCTCCGACCAGGACTGGCGGCGCGCGATCCGCATGGGCGCGTTCGGCTACCTGCACAAACCCGCGTCCGGCCGCGAGCTGCATGCCGCGCTGTCGGGGCTGGTGGAGTTCGCGCGCCGCTCCGAGAAGCGCGTGCTGCTGGTGGCCGGCTCGGCCGACCGGCGCGACGAGCTGATGGCGCTGCTCGACAACGGCGATGTCACCGCGGTCGCGGTGGGGTCCGCGGTCGAGGCCACCGAGGCCGTGGCGCGCGAGCGATACGACTGCGTGGTGCTCGACGCCGAGGAGCCCGGCCTCGGGGAGTTCCGGGTTCCGGAGCCTGGCGCCGCGGCGCGGCCGGTGCCGATCGTGCTGCACCGCGAAACCGCGGAGCTGAACGGCTTCGACCTCACCGGCGTGGCCGAGCACACGCCGATCACCGAGGTGGCCACGCGCGAGGCGCTGCTGGCGGAAACCGCGCGCATCGTTCACTGCCGCGACGCCCAGCTCGCGCCGCCGCAGCGCGCGCTGCTCGAGGCCGTGCGCCAGCACGATCCGCTGCTCGCCGGCCGCACCGTGCTGGTGGTGGACGACGACGTGCGCAACATCTTCGCGCTCACCACCGTGCTCGAGAACCGGCAGATGACCGTGCGATTCGCCGAGAACGGCCGCGACGCCATCAGCCTGGTGCAGTCGAACCCCGAGGTGGACGTGGTGCTGATGGACGTGATGATGCCCGGCATGGACGGCTACGAGACGATGCACGCGATCCGCGCGCTGGAGCGCGGCCGGCCGCTGCCGATCATCGCGCTGACCGCCAAGGCCATGCCGGGCGATCGCGAGAACTGCCTGCGGGCAGGCGCCACGGCATATCTCGCCAAGCCGGTGGACGTGGAGCAGCTGTTCTCGCAGCTGCGCGTGGTGCTCGCGCGGTGAGCGGCTCGGGCGCCGGCCTCGTGCCGCATCCTCCGCCCGGTCCGACCCGAGCGGAGCCTCAGCCTGCGACGCCGGATCCGCCGTCCCCCGCCAAGGCGATGGCGGTGGAGGCGGCCGCCGCCGGTGCCGAGTTGGCGCCGGCGATCGCGTCCGGCACGGCCACCCCCGGCGCCGTTGGGCACGCGGCCCCGCCCGCGGCCGGCGCGCCCGGCGACGCCGCGGATGAGGCGTGGCGTGGCGGCGAGGTGCCGGCGCCGATCCGCGTGCTGCTCGTGGACGACGAGGAGCCGGGGCTCGTCGCCATGCGCAGCGCGCTCGCCGAGCTGAACGTGCAGCTCGTCACGGCCGGTTCCGGGCGCGACGCGCTGCGCGCCGTGCTGCAGCACGACTTCGCCCTGATCCTGCTCGACGTGCGCATGCCCGGGCTCGACGGATTCGAGACCGCGGAGATGATCCGTGCGCGCGGGCGCTCCAAGGACACGCCGATCATCTTCCTGACCGGCGCCGAGAACCACATGCTGCGCGCGTACCGGTTCGGCGCGGTGGACTTCCTGGTCAAGCCGTTCCCGGTGGACGTGCTGCGTTCCAAGGTGCGCGTGTTCGTGGAGCTGGCGCAGGCGCGCGAGCACCTGGTGCGTCTGGCGCGTGCGCACGAAGCGCGCGCGCGGGCGTCGGAGGACCTCCACCGCGAGCTGCTCGAGCACGCCGGCGACGCCATCCTGCTGCTGGATCCGGCCGGCGGCGTGCTGGAGGCCAATCGCGCCGCGGAGCGGCTGTTCGGGATCCCGCGCCGGAGTCTCGAGCGGCGCGCGTTCGCGAGGCTGTTCCCGGACGAGCGCGAAGCGCTCGCGATCGGCGTGCTCGGCGAGCGGGCGGAGGAGCCGCACGAGTGGGCGCTGCCGCCGGGCGAGGACGGCGCGCCGCGCTGGTGCGAAGTGTCCATCACCCCGATCTCGAGCGCGCGCTCGCCGATCGCGATGGCGATCGTGCGCGACGTCACCGAGCGGCGCCGCGCGGCGGAGGCGGTGCACACCGAGAACGAGCGGCTGGAGCAGCGCGTGAGCGAGCGCACGGCCGAGCTCGAGCAGCACCGGGCCGAGCTGAATGCGGCGCTCAAGGAGCTCGAGGCGTTCAGCTACTCGGTGGCGCACGATCTGCGCGCGCCGCTGCGCAGCATCATCGGCTACACGCACGCGCTGGGCGAGGACTGCGCGCCGGCGCTGAACGACCAGGCCAGCCACTACCTCGACTCGATCGCGCATTCCACGCGCCGCATGTCGCAGCTGATCGACGACCTGCTCAACCTGTCGCGCGTGTCGCGCCACAGCCTCGAACGCCAGCGGGTGGACGTCAGCGATCTGGCCCACACGCTGCTGCGCGAACTTCAGGAACGACAGCCGGAGCGCCGCGTCGAGATCGTGGTCCAGGACGGGCTCCAGGTGAACGCGGACCCGGCGCTGTTCCGGCTGGTGCTCGACAACCTGCTGTCCAACGCCTGGAAGTTCACCGCCGGACGCGACCGCGCGCGCATCGAGGTGATGCGCGACGACGACGACCCGACCGTGCTCATGGTGCGCGACAACGGCGTCGGCTTCGACCGCCGCTTCGCCCACCTGCTGTTCCGCCCGTTCGAGCGGCTGCACGGCGAGGAGTTCGAGGGCACCGGCGTGGGGCTGGCGATCGTGGACCGCATCATCCGCCGCCACGGCGGCGAGGTGACGGCCGAATCCGTGATGGAGGAAGGGGCGACGTTCTCGATCCGGATGTAACGGCCGTCGCGGCGGGCCCGCTTCCGGCCGGCGCGCGTCGGCCCGCGCGCCGCCCGCCGGCGGCCCTCCGGGGGAGCGGACGGATCACTGCTCGAACGGCGGTCGGATCGCTGCCTCCTTTCAGCTCGCGGATCGGCTCTTGTGGCACGGGGCGGGTTCTCGTACGCTCGCGGCTCCCCGCGCCGCATTCCCGGGAGCGCGTGCCCCGTGCACATGGACGTCGCCCACATGCCCGCCATCCGCCGCCGTTGAACGACACCTCCCCATCGGATGGGCTGCGCGTCGGCGTGGTCGGCCTCGGGCGGCTCGGCATCGCGCACGCCGCGCGGCTCGGGCACGTGCCCGGCGCCCGGCTGGTCGCGATCGCCGACGTCCACGGCGGCGCCCGCGCCAGCGCGCGCGGCATGGGGCTGGCCGTGCCGGCGTTCCGCGACGTGCGCCGCATGCTGGCGCGCGCCGAGCCCGAGGCGGTGGTCGTGTGCGTGCCCGAGGCCCAGCGGCCGGCCGTGGCGCGCGCCGCGATCGAAGCCGGGCGCGCGGTGCTGATCGAGCACCCGATGGCGCCCACGCTGGACCAGGCGCGGCAGCTCGTGCGCCAGGCGGCCGAGCGTGGGGCGCGGCTGGCGGTGGCCCATCCGCTGGCATTCGATCCGGTGTTCGCGCAGGCGGCCGCGTTCGTGGCGACCGGCGCGCTCGGCCGGCTCACGAACGCCAGCGCCTCGATGTTCCTGTCGCGCGTGTTCGCGCCGCGCGCGGCCCGCCACGCGCGCGCCAGCGGCGGGGTGGTGGCGCAGGTGGCCTCCGACCTGCTGCTGGTGCTGGAGCGCATGTTCGGGCGCCCGCAGCAGGTGCGCGCCACGTGGACCCGGCTGTACGGCCCGCACGAGGACGAGCTGCACGGCACGCTGCACGTCGAGCACCGCGGCGCGCCGCTGGCGGTGGGGTTCGACGCCTCGTGGAGCGCGCCCGGCTACCTGCGCGCCGCCACCGTGATCGAGCTGCACGGCGAGCGCGGCAGCCTGCTCGCCTCCGACGACGCGCTCGAGTTCGAGTTGAAGGACGCGGCGGGCGGCATGCCGTCGGGCTACACGCGCGTGCGCGCGCCCGGGCTCCCGCACGTGGCGACGTTCGATCTCGGCGGCGACGCGCCGTGGCTCGAGGACGCCGCGTTCGTGGCGTGGGCCGCGGGCGGAGCCGAGCCGCCGCATGCCGCCGACGCCGCGCTGGACGTGGAGCGCGTGGTGGACGCGCTGTACCGGTCGGCGCGCAACGGCGGCGCCGCGGTCGCCGTGGGGGAGCCGTGAGGCGCGCCGCGCGCGAGGTGCCGCGCCTGCTGGTGTCGGCGCGCTCGCTGTCGGGCGTCACGCGCGCGCCGCGCGAGCGCATGCTCGAGATCACCGCGCGGTTCCACGAGCCCGAGTCGCTGGCGGTGGCGCTGTCCAAGGCGCTGGATGCGGGCGCCGCCGGCATCCTTGCCAACCCGTCGCGCCTGATGCGCGCCGCGCTCTCCGAGCTGGGCCGCGTGGTGCCGATGCACGCCGTGCTGCCGGACATCCCGCAGGTGGACCTGGCCGACCTGGGGCCCGGCGTGGACGGTCTGCTCGAGCGCCGGCGCAAACGCGTGGGCTCGGGGGTGCGCTGGCGCATGCGGCTGTCGCGGCTGCGGCGGCTGCCGGGCTACGCGGCGGGCGACATGGCGGCGCGGCTGGCCGTGCTGATGGAGGTCGAGGCGCGCGCGCTGCCGCGGCGCGGCACCGCCTCGGTGGTGATCGCCTCGGCCATCACCGATCTCGCGCTCGCCACCGGCAACCGCGGCTTCTTCGAGCGCGCCGCGCGCTACATGCGGCGCCGGTTCCACGCCGCCGCCGGGTTCGAGACCGCGAACCTGGGCGTGATGCTGGCGCGGTTGCGCGAGTGGGAGGGGGCGGGGGTGGACTTCGTGGTCGGCGGCGTCAATCCCGGCGGCCTCGGGATGAAGCCCGATCTGGCCACCACGCTGCGCGAGCTCGGCTCGCCGCCGGTGCCGGTGATCGCGACCGAGCTCACCGCCGGCGGCCTGTGCACGCTGGAGGAGGGCGTCGCGTTCGCCCGCCAGCACGGCGCGCACGGCCTGGCGCCCGATCTGGCCGAGATGGACGACGTCGCGCGCGAGCTGCGCGCGATGGGCGCCGTCGCCGTGCCGCAGCCGGCGACCGCCGGCGTCTAACGCTCGCGCCGCCGCACGCGATCGATCGCCAGGAACATCGCGTCGTATGCGTCGAACGCATCGGCCGGATTGGCGTGCGCGAACGTGGCCGTGCGCCGCTGGCCGCGCTCGTCGTAGTCCACCGCCAGCCACGGCAGCGTGTCCGAGCTGGCCGAGCCGCCGAAGTGCACGCGGCGCACGTTCTGCCACGGGATCGAAAGCGACATGAACACGCGCTCGCTCGAGCCCTGCGTGACCGGGACGTCCACCGCGTAGCGCAGCGAGTCCGGCTCGAGCGTGAGCACGCCGGCGTAGCGCTCGCGCGGATGGGCCGGCGTCAACTGCGAGACGATGCCGTCGAACTGGGTGCGCGTGTCGGGCGCTGCCGGCGCCGGCGCCTGGTCCGCGCGCTCCGACAGCTCGCGCACGCCGCGCGCCGTCACGCGCGCCTCGCGCAGCTCGAGCTCGTCGGCCAGCCCGGCGAAGTTGCCGGGATCGTCGAACAGCCAGTGCGAGTGCAGCGCGTCGTTCTGGTCGATCGACTCCCGCAGCCGCACCAGCCACGTGCTGCCCGCGCGCGCGCGGAACGTGAGCGGCGGACAGTTGAGCGGCCCCCAGAACGTGTGCACGCCGGCCGCCACGCGCGCCACCACGTAGCCGGCCTGCGGCAGCCAGCCGAGCGGCGTCGACTCCACGAACACGCGCTCCGGTTTCATCGGCGTCTGCCGCACGAACTGCTCGCGCACCAGCACGACCACCGCCTGCCCCGCCCCGGGCGCCGGCAGCCCGCCGGCGGCAGACAGCCTGAAGCGCGGATCCGCGGCACGCGCCGCGACCGGCAACGCGCACAGCGCGAGCGCGACCCACATCGCCAGCACGGGAACGATCGAAATTCGCATGCGCATAGGCCGTCATCCGGTTGGATGGCGGACGGAGCGGGGCGAATCCGGGCCGCGGCGTCTAGGGGTGGGCGCGCGCGGAACGCGCGGCCATGGGCTCGCGGCGCGGCTCGGGCTCCGGGCCGCCGTCCGCACGCGGCGCGAGGCCGTCGGCGGCGGCCTCGAGCGCGATGTCGAGCACCTGCTCGATGCGCTCGACCGGCACGAAGATCATCTGCGTGCGCACCTCGACCGGCACCTCCTCCAGCTCGCCCTGGTTCTCCTTGGGCAGGATCACGGTGCGGATCCCGGCGCGGTGGGCGCCCAGCACTTTCTCCTTCAATCCGCCGATCTTCATCACCTGGCCGTGCAGCGTGATCTCGCCGGTCATCGCGATCCCGGAGCGCGCGATCCGTCCGGTGGCGATGCTCACGATCGCGGTGGCCAGCGTGATGCCGGCGGACGGGCCGTCCTTGGGGATCGCGCCGGCGGGCAGGTGCACGTGCAGATCGGCGTGCTCCATGAAATCGGGGTGGATCCCCAGCTCGGCCGAATGCGAGCGCACCCACGTGAGCGCGGCCTGCGCCGACTCGCGCATCACCTCGCCCAGCTGCCCGGTCAGGATCAGCTGCTTGTTGCCGCCCGGCATCAGCGCGGCCTCGACCGTCAGCACCTCGCCGCCGACCGGCGTCCACGCCAGCCCGAGCACGGCGCCAGGCGCATCGATCCTGGTCGCCGGCTCCTCGTGGAAGCGCTCGGGACCGAGCAGCGCGCGCACGCGCTCGGGTGTCAGCTCGCGCGGGGGGTCCTTGCCCTCGGCCACCTCCTTGGCGGTGCGGCGCAGCAGCGTGCCGATCTCGCGCGACAGGTTCCGCAGCCCGGCTTCGCTGGTGTAGTCGTTGATCAGCTTGAGCAGCGCATCGTCGGTAAAGGTCACGTTCAGCTCGGCCAGCCCGTACTCGGCGATCGCGCGCGGGATCAGGTGCCGCCGGGCGATCTCCAGCTTCTCGCGGTCGGTGTAGCCGGTGAGCCCGATCACCTCCATCCGGTCGCGCAGCGGCGGCGGGATCGTGTCGAGCATGTTGGCGGTGGTGACGAACAGGATCTGCGACAGGTCGAACGGCACGTCCAGGTAGTGGTCGGTGAACGTGTCGTTCTGCGCGGGATCCAGCACCTCGAGCAGCGCGCTGGACGGATCGCCGCGGAAATCCGACGCTAGCTTGTCCACCTCGTCCAGCATGAACACGGGGTTGCGCGTGCCGGCGCGGCGCAGGCCGCGCACGATGTTGCCGGGCAGCGCGCCGATGTAGGTGCGGCGGTGGCCGCGGATCTCGGCCTCGTCGCGCACGCCGCCGAGCGAGATGCGCACGAACTTGCGCCCCAGCGCGCGCGCGATCGACTGCCCGAGCGAGGTCTTGCCCACGCCGGGCGGGCCGACGAAGCACAGGATCGGCGTGCGCGCGTCGGTCTTGAACCGCCGCACCACCAGGTACTCGAGGATGCGCTCCTTGATCTTCTCGAGTCCGAAATGGTCCTCGTCCAGGATCTTGCGCACGTGCGCAACGTCGAGCTGGTCCTCGGTCTGCACCGTCCACGGCATGTCGGCGAGCCACTCGAGGTATGTGCGCGCCACGGTGAACTCGGCCGCCTGCGGCGGCATGCTGCGCAGCCGCGCCAGCTCGCGGTCGGCCTCCTTCTTCACATCGGGCGGCATGCCCGCCTTCTCGACCCGCTCGGCCAGCTCGTTCACCTCGCGCGCGCTGTCGTCGGTCTCGCCCAGCTCGCGGCGGATCGCCTCGAGCTGCTGGCGCAGCAGGAACTCGCGCTGGCGCTCGTCGATCGACGACTGCACCGACTGTCGGATCTGCTGGCCGACCTCGAGCACCTGCAGCTCGCGCGCCAGGATCTCGGTCATGCTCTTCAGCCGCTGCTTGACGTCCACGGATTCGAGCAGCTTCTGCTTGTCGTCGAGCGCCATGTCCATCAGCGATGCGATGAAGTCCGCGACGCGGCCGGGCGAGCCCTGTGCGCGCGCGGTGGGGCCGGCCTCGTCCGGCAGCGTGGGCACCAGCGACACCACGCGCTCGAACTGCTCGATCACCGCGTTCGACAGCGCCTGCGTCTCGACGTCGCCGGAATCCACGTCGGCCAGCGGCTCGATGTGCGCCTTGAGGTAGGGCGTGTCGGTGACCAGCCCGGTCATCCGCACGCGCGCCACGCCCTGCACCAGCACCGAGTAGCGTCCGTCGGGGAATCGCACCATGCGCAGCACCGTGCCCATGCTGCCGACCTCGTGCAGATCGGCGTAGCCGGGCTCTTCGATCGACGGGTCCTTCTGCGCCACCACGGCGATGGTGCGGTCTCCGGCCATCACCTCGTTCAGCAGCGAGACGCTGCGTTCGCGGCCGACGTTGAGCGGCAGGATCGCGAACGGGAACAGCACCGTGTGCCGCACCGGCAGCACCGGCATCTCGCGCGCTTCCAGCGGCCCGTGCTCGGGCGGGGACGTCAGGTCGCCGCCGCGCACGTCGATGCGCTGACCGCGCGCCATCAGCCCTCCGGCTCCTCGACGCGGGACGTCGCCACGCGGTGGCCCTCGATCGCCACCTCCACGTGCGCCCGCGCCAGCGGCTTCAGCCGCAGCTCGAGCAGCCCGTCGCGAAACATGGCGGTGACGTGCTCGGGGTCCGCCTCCCACGGCAGCTCGATCACGCGCTGGAACGGGCCGAAGTAGATCTCCGCGCGGTGGTAGTGCGCGTGCGGGGGCTCCTGCGGCGGATGGCGGCGGCCGTTCACCTCGATGACGCGACCCTTGAGGGTGACGCGCACGTGCTCGCGCCCGACGCCGGCGAGCTCGAGCAGGACGCGCGCCCCGTGGCGGCCGACGACCAGATCGGCGGCCGGCGCCCACAGCGTTTCGGAGAAGTGCGTGGCCGGATGGCGGTGGTAGACGAGGCCGCGGACCAGGTGCACGATCTCGCGCTGCAGCTTCTCGTAGGGGTCGTGCGGATCGTTCGCCGGCATCGGAGGCTCCAACGGGGGACTTCGAGCCTAGCCCCGCGTGAGGAATGCGGCAACCACGCCTCGTTGCATGGGGTTGCGGGGTTGGACGCGCGACGCCGCCCGCGCGCGGATCACCGCGGCCGGCGGAGGTCGGGAATCAGTAGCTCTGCGTCCAGGTGTGGACGCGGCCGGTGATGGTCAGGCTCGTCTGCCGGCAGTCCTCGAGATACACGCTGGAATTGGGCCACGCGTGCCGGCCGCACTCGCACGCGATCGTTCCGTCCGTGCGCTCGCGCACGGCGCAGGTCCGGCCTTCGACTTCGCATCGTGGACACATGTCGCACTCCTCACGGTGGGGGGGCGCCACTGTAGCACGCGCGGCCCGATCCGCACTCCCGACCCGCGCGCAGGCAGCGCATCCAAAGCGCATGTTCCAGTGGAGCCTCGTGCGCGTGCTCGCGGTCTCGCTGCTGCTCGGCGTGTGGGGGATCGCCGAGGGGCTCGGCGCCCTGCTCGGTTCGCGCCGGGCCCGCGCCGGCAGGCGCCCGCGCTGGTCGCACTTCCTCGGGTTCGCATCGCTGATCGTGTTCTACGCCCAGATCGTGCGCGACGGGCATGCGTGGGACGGCGGCGCGGCCAACGAGGGCGGCGTGGTCGCGGCCCTGGCGCTGGCGGCGCTGCGGCTCGTGGCGCGCGCGCTGCCGCTGCCCGATCCCGCGCTGTGGCTGCGGATCGCGTTCTTCGCCGCGCTGCCGGTGGTGGCGGGCACGCCGCTCGGCTGGCTCGGGCTCACGCTGCCGCAGGCGCTGATCGCGCTGGACGAGATGCGGCGCGCGCACGCGTTCGGAGCCCCGGCGGGGCGCCCCGCGCGCAGTCAGGGCGCCCCATTGCCGAGGTGAACCGCATACCGCCTTCAGCTCACCGCGTGACGAGCGCGGCGCGCGTCAGCGCGGTGGCGCCGGCCTTGAGCCGCACCATGTACAGGCCCGGCCGCGCGAGGGCTCCGGATTCGTCGCGCAGGTCCCAGCTCACCGCGTGCGCTCCCGCTCCGGCCGGTCCGGAGCGCAGCAGCCGCACGCGCCGGCCCGCGAGGTCGTAGACCGCCAGCTCGATCGACGCGCTGGCATCGCGCAGCGGGATGCCATAGCCGATCTCGACCGCGCTCGACGCCGGATTGGGCGCCGGCGCCGCCAGCGACAGCCGCTCGAGCCCCGCGCTCCGGACGCCGCCGCCGCAGCTTCCGCACGGCGTCGTCAGGCCCGCGTTGTTGCTGATCACCGAGGTGTTGCCGGCGTCGTCGGTGGTCTTGAGCGCGTAGTAGAAGTGCGTGCACGCCGGCAGGTCGGAATCCTGGAACGTCTCCGTGCCGCCCGCCGCCTGCGGGGTGGGAGCGGACAGACGCCACGCCGACGCCCAGTTGGACGTGGTGATCTGGTGGTTGTACCAGCGCAGATCGTACGAGCACGCCCGGCCCGTGCTGCCGTCGTCGCCGGGCGCGGTCCAGGTGACCGTGACGACGCCGGTCGGGCAGTCGAGGCTGGCCGACAGGTTCGTCACCTGCGCCGGGGCGGTGTTGTCGGGCGCCGTCAGCGCCCACACGTCCGACAGGTCCGTTCCGTTCGTGCCGCCGAACACGATCACGCGATCGCCCACCGGATCGAAGATGGCGGAGTGATAGCTGCGCGCCGAGGGCGCCGTGCCCGACGGCGACAGCTGCGACCAGCCCGGCGAGACGCCCATCGACAACGCGTAGGTGTCGTTGTAGTAGGTGGTGCCGTTGTCGTTGCGATTGTCACCGCCGAACATCAGCATGCGATCGTTGATCGAATCGTACACCGAGCGATGATTCTCGCGCGCGCTGGGCGCGGTTCCCCCGGGAGACAGATTCGTCCACGTGTCACCCACGCTGCTCATGTTCCACGACCACGTGTCGTTGAACGCCTCCGTGTCGTACCAGCCGCCGAACACGATCATCAGGTTCGTGCCGTTGGCGATCGCGGTTTGGTACTGCCGCGGGCTCGGTCGATCGGTGCAGATGCCGCCGTTGATCGGGACGCAGTTCGACCCCTCGTGGCACACGTATGGGGTCCATCCGTTGCTTTGAAGTGACAGTGCGAAGTTTCCCTGCGTCTCGATGGTGGAAGCGCACGGTGGGCTGCCATTGCAGAAATAGACGAGCCCGCCGAACACGATCATGCGGTCGGAGTAGGAGTCGTAGACCGCCGTGTGACCCGAGCGTGCGCACGGCGCGGTGCCGCTGGTCGTGAGCTGGGTCCAGGTCGGCGTGCCGGTGAGCGACAGCGCCCACACGTCGCCGGTGAGATCGCCGGAAGCGTCCTCGCCTCCGAACACCAGCATGCGCTGGCGGGCCGGATCGTAGATGGCGGAATGCTCGGTGCGCGCGGGTCCGCCGGAGCTCAACAGCGTCCACGTGGGGGTGCTGCAGCCCAGGCTCAACGCCCAGGCGTCGGATTGCACTCCGGAAGAGTTCTCGCCTCCGAACACGATCATGCGCTGGTTCGCGGCGTCGTAGATGGCGGTGTGGCCGTGGCGGGCCGAAGGGCCGGTGCCGGGCGAGAGCTGCGACCACGCGCCGTTCTGCGCGCGGGCAACCGCCGCGGCCGACAGGGACACCGCCAGGAATGCGAGCGTGATGAACACCTTGGAGCGGCTCATGCGAGCCTCCCTGCAACGAAAGGGGACTCCTGCGAGGGGCCGCGCAGGAGACGCGACTTCGCGACGGCGAAGTCGGGAGCAAGCGGAAACAGGCCGGCGGATGCAGATGACCGGCCGGGCGCCCGATCAGGGGGATCGGGTCGAGCTTCGTCGTCTCCCAAGGACATGGGCCCGCGCTCGCCGCGGGCAGACGTCCGCTCCGCCGCGCACACTGGGCGACCCGCGCCCGGGCGGTCAACGGGGTTCCCGTCCCGACGGCCCCGAACGCACGACGCGCCATTTCCGTTGACAGCCCCGGGCCCGGTGCTAGCCTCGGCACCTGTCTGGCAGCGTCCAAGGAGGTGCGCGCATGGAACGCGCGTGGTCCCACCTGTTGACATGGATGTGGCTGCCCGTGTGCGCGGTGCTCGTGCTGTCGGTGTGGAGCCTGCCGCGCCAGCCCTACACGGGTCTCGTGCTGCGCGACGACTGGGTGGCCGCAGTCGTCCCCGGCAGTCCCGCCGCGGGCGCCGACTTCCGCCACGGCGATCGCGTGACCAGCTCCGAGCCCGCGGGTTTCGCGGGCCCGCTCGCGCGCGCCGCGCCCGGCGTGCCGCTCACGCTGCTGCGCGAGCGTGACGGCCGTCTCGACGCTGTCACGCTGGTGCCGCAACCGCTGCCGGCGGGCGAGCGCCGCATCATGGCGGCGCTGCTCGCGCTGGCGTGCGGGTTCGTGCTGCTGGGTGGCTGGGTGTGGAGCGAGCGCCGTGACCGGCTGACCGAGGCGTTCCTGCTGCTGTGCTTCGCGTTCGCGTGCCTGCTCGCGCCGCTGCCGCGGCTGGCGGGCGGCGCCGCGCTGGCCTACGACGTGTTCTACACCGCCGTCACGCTGGTGCTGCCGGCGCTGTGCGTGCAGTTCTTCGCGCTGTTCCCGGGTGCGGGCCGCGCGCGCGGGCGGCGCGCACGCCTGATCGCGATCGCGTGGGCCGTGGCGGCCGTGCTGGTGGCGGCAGCCACGCTGGCCGCGCTGCTGCCCGGCGCCACCGGCGCCACCGCGCTCGCGCTGGTGCAGGCATTGGGCGGCGTGTGGTTCGCGCTGGGGCTCGTGGTGGCGGTCGCGCTGTTCGCGCGCTCCTACCTGCGCGCGCGCGCAACGGACGCGCGGCCGCGGCTGCGCGTGGCGCTGGCCGGCACCATCGTCGGCCTGCTGCCGCTGGCGGTGATCGTCGGGCTGCGCAACCTGTTCCCGTCGGCGCCGCTCGCCGGCGAGCGCTGGGCGCTGGCGCCGACGCTGCTCGTGCCGGCTGGCTTCGCGTGGGCGATCGTCATGCACCGCGTGTTCGAGATCCGGATCGCGCTGCGCGCGGCGGTGGTGGTGGCGGTGCTGGGATCGATCGGGGTCGCGCTGTATGCGACGGGCGAGTGGCTGGCCGCCGCGTGGCGTCCGGACCTGGGCCACGGCATCGCGGGCGGCGCGCTGGCGTTCGTGGCGCTCACCGCGTCGTTGAGCGGGCCCGCCAGCCGGCTGGCGCGCGATCTCGGGGCGCGGCTATTCCCCGACGGCTCGGCCGCCATGCTCGAAGCGCTGGACGCGCGCCCCGAGATGCGCGCCGGCGGCCGCGCCGAGATCCTCGCCGCCGCGTGCGAGGTGGTGTGCGCGGCGCTGCGCCTGGACGGCTGCATGGCGGTCGAGCTGGAGGACGGCAGGGCGCGCGTGCTGGCGAGCGCGGGCGCGCTCGAGCCACCCGTCGTGCCGCACCCGTTCGCACCCGCGCTCGCGCCGGGCGAGGTGGCGGCGCTCGACGACGCGCGGTTGTCGGGCGCCGCCGCCGGCCCGCTCGCGCGCGCCGGCGTCCACTGGCTGCTGCCGCTCGCCAGCTATCCGCCGGTGATGCTGCTGCTCGGACGCGGGTTGGGCTCGTGGCTCGCCGTGCCCGAGATGCGCGAGCTGAAGCGCGTGGCCGCGCACCTCGAGGCGCGGCTCGACAACGCGCGGCTGCGCGCGGCGGCGCGGGCGCATCTGGGGCTCGACCGCGCGATGTCACGCGCGCAGGCGATCCAGGCCCGGCTGCTGCCGCGCGAGATGCCGGCCTACGGCTCGCTCGACTGCGCCGCCGCCACGCTGTCGTGCGAGGCGGTGAGCGGGGACAGCTACGACTTCGTGCAGGGCGAGGGCGGCACGCTGACGCTGGCGGTGGGCGACGCGGCGGGCAAGGGCGTTCCCGCCGCGCTCGTCGGCACCTGGGCGCAGGGCTCGTTCCGCACCCAGGCGCGCTCGGGCGCGGCGCCCGGGGCGGTGCTCGAGGCGCTCAATCGCGAGCTGGTGGCGATGGGGCAGCCGGACGCGTTCCTGGCGCTGCTGTGCGCGCGCATCGAGATCGAGCGCGCGCGGTTCAGCTTCGCCAACGCCGGGCTCACGCCGCCGCTCGTGCGCCGGCGCAACGGCCGGATCGAGGAACTGGGCGGCGGGGGCGTGCTGCTCGGCGTCACCGCCGCCGCCCGCTACGCCGACACGGTGGTGACGCTGGACGCCGGCGACATGGTGCTGATCTACACCGACGGACTCACCGAGGCGCAGCGCGGGGAGGAGCTGCTCGGGGTGCGTCGCGTCAAGCAACTGCTGCATCGACACGGGGATGCTCCGGCGTCCGAGCTGGTGCGCGAGCTGCTGGAAGCCGCGCGCGGCTTTGCCGACCGCCCGCTCGA
The DNA here is from genome assembly GCA_035691845.1 of Candidatus Eiseniibacteriota bacterium. Classification (GTDB taxonomy): domain Bacteria; phylum Eisenbacteria; class RBG-16-71-46; order RBG-16-71-46; family RBG-16-71-46; genus DASSIN01. Next base: position 16,581 of record DASSIN010000210.1, read on the forward strand.
CGACATCACGCTGGTGGTGCTGCGCCAGCGGGCCGCCCCCGTGCAGGCGGCCCGGCAGGACCTGCAGACTGCACTCAAGCTCCACGTGCCCGCGACCGATACCTAGCGGCGAGGCGACAGGACGCCGCCTCCCCCGCTCGTGTTGCCAACCCGCGGGCGGCCGATCGACAGGTTGACCGCGCATGCAAGATGCGCGCGCTGTTCGGATCGGAGGTGGACGTGGACGTCTATACGATGTTCATCGATCTACTCTGGTGGATCCGCCGCTAGGGCGGATGGCAGGACACGGGGCGGGGTCCCATGACCCCGCCCCGTTTTTTTCTTTGGGCCCGGTCGCCGATGAGGGCGCATTCGCTGCGTTGCTCGGTCGCGGTTGTCCTCGACGTATCTCACGATACGTCTGCGGCTCAATCGACAATGCCAACCTCGTGCAGCACGTCGTCGGTGATGGCGTTGGCTTTCGCGACCTGGGCGAATAGCTCGGCGCTTTTCGTGCGGGTGCGGGGGCAATCGGGGGCGGTTTCGTCGACCTGGTAGAGGCCGAAGCGGGCGCGCCAGTTGTCGGCCCATTCGAAGTTGTCGAGCAGGGACCAGTGCAGGTAGCCGATCACCGGCGTGCCTGATGCGATCGCGCGCTGGAGCGCGAGCAGCGATGCCACGAGCGCGCGCGGGCGCAGGCGATCGGCGGCGTCGGCGAAGCCGTGCTCGGTGACCAGCACCGGCGCGGCGAATTGCGCGGCGCGGCGCGCGGCCAGCGCCAGGCCCTGGGGCCAGATCTCCCAGCCGAGATCGGTGAGCGGCGCGTCCTTGCGCGCGACGTGCGGCGGCTTGCCCAGCGCGCGCACGCCCCAGCGCGTGTAGTAGTTGAGCGCGAAGTAGTCGAGGCTCCCGGCCAGCTCCGGCACGCGGCGGCGCACGCGGGCCACGCCCGGGATGCCGAGGTCGATGTCGCCTGTCACCGCGGCCTCCATCACCGCCCGGTTGAACACGCGGTCCTCGATCGCCGCCCGCAACCGGTCGAGCGGATTCCACGGATTCGCCGGCACGAGCTGCACCAGGTGCTTGGCGAAGCTGGCCCGCACGGCGTGGCCGTCGCCGTCGGCGTCCACGCGGTCCTCGTCGCGCAGGATGCGAAACGCGCGCGCGTGGGCCTCGAGCAGGTTCGCGATCACGTGCAGGGCGCGCCGGTCGTCGCGCACGGCCGGCGGCCACACGCCCTCGGAATACGCGCGGAACGCGTACACCTCGGGCTCGTTCACGGTGCACCACCAGTCCACCTCGCCGCCGTATTCGCGCGCGCAGAACCGCACGAACGCGTCGAACGCATCGAGCGTGGCGCGCGACTCCCAGCCGCCGGCGTCGGCCACCCACAGCGGCAGCGTGAAGTGGTGGAGCGTGACGAGCGGCGTCAGCCCGTGGCGCTTCAGCGACGCCAGCACGGCGTGGTAATGGGCGATGGCGTCGGCGTCGCGCCGGCCGCGGGCGGGCTCGATGCGGCTCCACTCGAACGACAGCCGGTGCATGGCGTGACCGTCGGCTTCGGCGCGCGCGAAGTCCGCGTCGAACTGCTGCCAGTGCCGGCACGCGGCGCCGCTCGAGAGCCCGTGCGCCTGCTCGAACCGCCACCAGTCGTTCCCGTGGTTGTCGCCCTCCACCTGATGCGCCGACGTGGCCGCGCCCCACCGGAAGCCGGGCGGAAACGCGCGCGCGCGATCGCTCATGGGCGCGCACGCTAGCACGCGCCGCACGCGGCCCGTGAGCGCGCCACACGCGCGTGTGCGCGCGTATCGCTCGTGCTAGCGTGCGGGCTCCATGTCGATCGGCGACCTGCGCGAAGGCCTGGCCGAGCGCTTCCACTCGCTGCGTCATCGCAATTTCCGCCTGTACTGGGTGGGCCAGCTGGTGTCGCTGGTCGGCACCTGGATGCAGAGCGTGGCGCAGGGCTGGCTCATGCACCGCCTGACGCCGTCGGCGTTCATGCTCGGGCTGCTCGGGTTCTGCCAGTTCATTCCGGTGCTGCTGTTCTCGCTGTGGGCGGGCGTGGTGGTGGACCACGTGGACAAGCGCCGGCTGCTGTACTGGACGCAGGGCGGCGCGCTGGTGCAGGCCGCGCTGTTCGCGGCCCTCACCGGGTTCGGCGTGATCCAGGTGTGGATGGTGCTCGCGCTGGCGATGGGGTTCGGTGTCATCAACGCGTTCGACCTGCCGGCACGCCAGTCGTTCCTGGTCGAGCTGGTGGGGAAGGAGGACCTCTCCAACGCCATCGCGCTCAACTCGGCCGCGTTCAACGTGGCGCGCATCCTGGGCCCGGCGGTGGCGGGCGGGCTGCTGGCGGCGATCGGCGAGTCCGGCTGCTTCTGGCTGAACGCGGTGTCATACGTGGCGGTGCTCGTCAGCCTGACGCGCATGACGCTGCCGCCGCGCGCCGGCGCGGTGCCGCACCGCATGCGCTCGACCATGCGCGAGGGGCTGCGCTACGCGTGGGGCGTGGTGTCGATCCGCAACCTGCTCGTGCTGCTGGCGCTCACGGCGGGGATCGGGTTCCAGTACCAGACGCTGCTGCCGGTGTACGCGAGCGACATCCTGCACCAGGGCGCCGGCGCCTACGCCCTGCTGGTGTCGGCGTTCGGCGTGGGCGCGCTGGCGGGCGCGGTGCGGCTCACGCAGAAGCTCGATCGCTGGGGGCTGCGCGCCAACCTGCTGGCCGGGCTCGCGAGCGCGGGGCTCGGGCTGTTCGTGCTGGCGTGGTCGCGCGTGCTGTGGCTGTCGATGGTGGGCGGCGTGTTCGCGGGCTTCGGGCTGATCGTGTACGTGGCCAGCACCAACACGCTGCTGCAGCTCACCACCGACGACCGCTACCGCGGCCGCGTGATGAGCCTGTACACGCTGATGTTCATCGGCACGACGCCGTTCGGGGCGCTGCTGGCGGGCTGGATCGCGCAGCGCTGGGGGGCGCCGATCGCGACCTCGCTGTCCGGCACGGCGATGGTGCTGGGCGCGGTGTGG
>DASSIN010000211.1:0-17653 GCA_035691845.1 Candidatus Eiseniibacteriota bacterium
GATGGTGATGCCGGGGGACAACGTGGACATGGAGGTCGAGCTGATCACGCCGATCGCGATGGAGAAAGAGCTGCGGTTCGCGATCCGCGAGGGCGGCCGCACGGTGGGCGCCGGCGTGGTCACCGAAGTCATCGCCTAGAGTCTGGCGGGCTCGCGCACGACGCGAGTCCTCTCCAGGCAGCGCAACGGAGCAACAGCCATGAGAGATCAGGTGACATTGGCGTGCAACGACTGCAAGCGCCGGAACTACATCACGACCAAGAACAAGCGGCTGCATCCGGACCGGGTCGAGTACCGGAAGTTCTGTCCGTTCTGCCGCAAGCACACGGAGCACAAGGAAACGCGCTGACGCAAACACCGGCGTTCCGCGAGCGCGCATCGCGTGGTGCGCGGCCGCGGGACGAAGGCCTGTAGCTCAGTCCGGCTAGAGCACCGGTCTCCAAAACCGGGAGTCGGGGGTTCAAATCCCTCCAGGCCTGCCACACACGCGGAGCGTGGGCGGGTCGGGCACCGCGCTTCGCATCGCGCGCCGTCAACGCGCGCACGAGAGGTCGAACGAATGTCCTGGACCACACGGACCCGCGAGTTCGTGAAGGAAGTGCAGGTCGAGTCCACCAAGGTGAGCTGGCCGAGCCGACAGGAGCTGCGCGACTCGACACTGGTGGTGATCGTGGCCGTGTTGATCGTGTCCGCATTCGTGGGAGCCGTTGATCAGCTGCTGACGATGTTCGTCAAGGTGCTGTTCCGGTAACGGCCGAGAGGGAACGTCGCTTGGATGCCGTCGGACAGGGAACGCGCATGAGCAAGAAGTGGTACGTGGTCCACACGTATTCGGGCCACGAGAACAAGGTGAAGGTCAATCTCGAGAAGGCGATCCACGCCGCGGGCCTCGAGGATCAGTTCGGCCAGATCCTCGTCGCCACCGAGGATTTCGTGGAGATGAAGGACGGCAAGCGCAAGACGTCGAAGCGCAAGACGTTTCCGTCCTACGTGATGATCGAGATGGAGTTGAACGAAGAGACGCGGTTCCTGGTGCAGAACGTGCCGGGCGTGACGCGCTTCATCGGCTCCGGCCAGGGGGCGGTGGCGCTCAAGGAAAACGAGGTGCGCCGCATCCTGGGGCAGATGGAGGCGACGAAGACCAAGCCGACCCCGACCGTGACGTTCCGCGTGGGCGACCACGTGCGCATCACGGACGGCCCGTTCAGCGCCTTCACCGGTGTGGTCGACGAGGTCAACAACGAGCGCGGCAAGGTGAAGGTGATGGTGAGCATCTTCGGGCGCGCGACGCCCGTCGAGCTGGACTTTCTGCAGGTGCAGCCGGTCTAGGAACGAAGGGGTAAGCGATGGCCAAAGCCATTCAAGCCATGGTGAAGCTGCAGTGCAACGCGGGCAACGCGACTCCGGCGCCGCCCGTGGGGCCCGCGCTCGGCCAGCACGGCATCAACATCATGGAGTTCTGCAAGCAGTTCAACGCGCGCACGCAGCATCAGACGGGCCTGGTGATTCCGGTGGTCATCACGATCTACACCGACCGCTCGTTCACCTTCATCACCAAGACCCCGCCGGCCGCCGTACTGCTCAAACGCGCGGCCGGGCTGGCCAAGGGTTCCGGCGTGCCGAACCGCACCAAGGTCGGCACCGTGTCGCGCGCGCAGGTGCGCGAGATCGCCGAGCTGAAGGCCCCGGACCTGAACTCGGCCACCGTCGAGGCGGCCGAGCGCATGGTGCTCGGGACCGCACGCAGCATGGGGATCGACCTCGCCGACTGACCGCGAGCGAAGAAAGGGTTTCGGATGGTTCGCATGGACAAGGAAGCTGCCGAGCTGCTGCTGAAGGGCAAGTCGCCGCGCGAGATCTACGAGATCGTTCGCGATCGGGTGGAGAAGTCCCCGGACGCGAGGATCAACGACCTGTTCGACACGCTCGACTGGGTCGTGAAGGAAGGTTACGCGAGCGAGTCGGAGCTGCAGGCCGTCGAGGACGACAACAGCTAGCGCACAGCGGTGGCCCCGCGCGCCCAGGCGCCGCGCGCGGCGGTCTGCGGGCGACCTCGGGCGCCACACCGCGTGGGAGTGACGCGCGCGCGCGTCACGCCGGCACCACGGGAGGAACGATGAGACACGGCAAGCGGTATCGCGCCGCGGCCGAAGCGACGCGACAGGCGGGCCCGGTGGCGAATCTCGCCGACGCAGTGCGTCTGGTGAAGCAGACGGCGCGGGCGAAGTTCGACGAGACGATCGTGGTGTCCTCGCATCTGGGAGTGGACCCGCGGCATTCCGACCAGCTCGTGCGCGGCACCGTGGTGCTGCCGCACGGCACCGGCAAGAGCCTGCGCGTGCTGGTGCTGGCCAAGGGCGACAAGGTGCGCGAGGCGGAGTCGGCGGGCGCGGACTTCGTGGGCGGCGACGAGTACGTGCAGAAGATCCAGCAGGGCTGGCTCGACGTGGACGCCATCGTCGCCACGCCGGACATGATGGGCGAGGTGGGCAAGCTCGGACGCGTGCTCGGACCGCGCGGGCTGATGCCCAATCCCAAGTCCGGCACGGTCACATTCGAGGTGGCGCGCGCGGTGAAGGAGCTGAAGGCCGGCAAGATCGAGTTCCGGGTGGACAAGGGCGCCAACGTGCACGCGCCCGTGGGCAAGGCGTCGTTCAGCGAAGACCGCCTGCTCGAGAACGCCCGCACGTTCCTGCGCGAGCTGGTGCGCGCGCGGCCGCCCGCCGCGAAGGGCGCGTACATCAAGTCGCTGACGATGAGTGCCACGATGGGGCCGGGCATCACGCTCGATCCCGCGGCCGTGACGGCCGAGGTAGGACACTGATGCCGACCCCCCAGAAGGAACAGATCCTCCGCGTCACGACCGAGCGCCTGAAGGACGTGCGCGGCGTGTACCTCGCGGATTTCTCCGGCATGAGCGTCGAGACGCTGTCGGCGCTGCGCAAGCAGTGCCGCGAGCAGCAGGTGCAGTTCCACGTGGTCAAGAACACGCTGCTCAAGCGCGCGTTCAACGCCCACGGCATCACCGCGCTGGACGCCTACCTCGAAGGCCCGACCGGGCTCGTGTTCAGCCCGGCGAGCGAGGTGTCGCCGGCCAGGATCCTGACCGACTTCGCCAAGCAGCACGAGAGGCCGCGCGTCAAGGCGGCGGTGGTGGACGGGCGGCTGTACGACGACAAGGCCGTCGCGGTGCTCGCCACGCTGCCGAGCTACGAAGTGATGCTGGCGCAGGTGCTGGGCACGCTGATCGCGCCGATGACCACGTTCCTGGCGGCGATCGATGCCACGCTGCGCCTGCCGGCCACCATGGCGGACGTGCTGGAGCGCGAACGGAGCCAGGCGAGCTGAACCCGAACTGAATTCGGGCGCCGCGGGCGCCCTGCCGAGTGTTGTCACCCTCCACATCCGAGAAGGAGAAACACCCCATGTCCAGCGCGATCGATCAGGTGCTCGACCTCATCGGCAACATGACCGTGCTCGAGCTTTCGGAGCTGAAGAAGAAGTACGAGGACAAGTTCGGCGTCACGGCCGCCGCCCCGATGATGGCGATGCCGATGGGCGGCATGGGTGGCGGCGCCGGCGCGGCGGTCGAGGAGAAGACCGAGTTCGACGTCGTGCTGACCGGCGCCGGCGACAAGAAGATCCAGGTCATCAAGGTGGTGCGCGAACTCACCGGGCTCGGTCTCAAGGAGGCGAAGGATCTCGTGGACGGCGCCCCCAAGACCGTGAAGGACAAGGTGAGCAAGGCCGAGGCGGCCGACATCAAGACCAAGCTGGAAGAGCAGGGCGCGACGGTCGAGATCAAGTAGTGCTCGTGAACGCCGCGAAACCCGGCGGTGGAGCAGGTCCCGGACGGGGATCCTCCGCCTCCGGGGTGTTGTGCTTCCCCACGATTGGAAAGGCGGGAAGGCTTTGAAGACGACTGCACGTCGCAAAGAACGCAAGAGCTTCTCGAAGATCGACCGCGAGTGGAACCTGCAGATCCCGAATCTGCTCGAAGTCCAGCTCAAGAGCTTCCGGGACTTCCTGCAGATGGACGTGGATCCGGCCAAGCGCCGGCCCGAAGGCCTCCAGGAGGTGTTCCAGGGGGTGTTCCCGATCAGCGACCCCCGGGAGCTGTTCTCGCTGGAGTACGTGTCCTACGACATCGGCGATCCCAAGTACTCGATGGACGAGTGCGTGGAGCGCGACCTCACGTTCTCGGCGCCGCTGAAGGCGCGGCTGCGCCTCGTGACGCGCGAGGAAGTGGACGGGGTCAAGCGCGACAAGGACGTGATCGAGCAGGAGGTGTACCTCGGCGAGCTGCCGCTGATCACCGACAGCGGCACGTTCATCATCAACGGCGCGGAGCGCGTGATCGTGTCGCAGCTCCACCGCTCGCCCGGCGTGTTCTTCGACGAGCTCACCCACCCCAACGGCAAGCTGCTGTTCACGGCGCGCATCATCCCGTACCGCGGCTCGTGGGTGGAGTTCTCGCTGGACGTGAACGACGTCATGCACGTGCACATCGACCGCAAGCGCAAGCTGCCGGTGACGGTGCTGCTGCGTGCGCTCGGGTTCGTCGGCGACCGCGAGATCCTCGAGTTGTTCTACGAGAAGGAGACGCTCGAGGTGAAGGGCCGCAAGGCGGAGTCGGCGCTCGGCCACGTGTGCGCCCAGGACATCGTGGACGAGTCCACGGGCGAGATCCTGGTCGAGGCCAACGACGAGATCACGGCCGAGAAGGTCGAGGTGCTGAAGAAGGCGGGCCTCGAGACGCTCGAGGTGTTCGTGATTCCGATGCAGGACGAGGCCGACGTCGTCCGCAACACGCTGCGCAAGGATCCGACGCACTCGCAGGAGGAGGCGCTGCACCGCATCTACAACCTGCTGCGCCCGGGCGAGCCGCCGCGCGCCGACTCCGCGCGCGAGATCCTGAACAAGCTGTTCTTCAACCCCAAGCGCTACGACCTGGCGCGCGTGGGGCGCTACAAGCTGAACCAGAAGCTGCCGCACGAGTGGCTGCTGCCGCCGCGCGACGTGCGCCGCCGGCTGGGACTGGGGCTGCCCGATCTCAACCACTCGACGCTGTGCCGCGAGGACTTCATCGTCATCATCAAGTACCTGCTGCTGCTGCGCACCGGCGGCGAGCTGGCGACCGATCGCGGCCCGGAGGCGGCGATCACCGACGACATCGACCATCTCGGCAACCGGCGCGTGCGCTCGGTGGGCGAGCTGCTCGCGAACCAGTTCAACATCGGGCTCGCGCGCATGGCGCGCATCATCCGCGAGCGCATGGCGCTGCAGGACCAGGAGCAGATCACGCCCACCGACCTCGTGAACTCGCGCACGATCTCGGCCGTGATCCAGAGCTTCTTCGGCAGCTCGCAGCTGTCGCAGTTCATGGACCAGACCAACCCGCTGGCGGAGCTGACCAACAAGCGCCGGCTGTCGGCGCTGGGACCGGGCGGCCTGACGCGCGATCGCGCCGGGTTCGAGGTGCGCGACGTGCACTACACGCACTACGGGCGCATGTGCCCGATCGAGACGCCGGAAGGCCCCAACATCGGCCTGATCTCGTCGCTGTCGACCTACGCCAAGGTGAACGAGTTCGGGTTCCTCGAGACGCCCTACTTCCGGGTGAAGAACGGCGTCGTGGACCGCAAGCGGCCGGAGTTCCTGGCCGCCGACGTCGAGGACCGCTGCCACATCGCGCCCGCCAACACGCCGTTCGACAAGGCCAGCGGCGGGCTGGACGAGAGCTCGCTGACGGTGCGGTTCCGCGGCGAGTACCCGACGATCGAGAAGGCGCGCGTGGACTACATGGACGTGTCGCCGATCCAGCTCGTGTCGCCGGCCGCGGCGCTGATCCCGTTCCTCGAGCACGACGACGCCAACCGCGCGCTGATGGGCTCCAACATGCAGCGCCAGGCGGTGCCGCTGCTCGTCACCGAGCCGCCGCTGGTCGGCACCGGGCTCGAGGACAAGGTGGCCGAGGACTCCGGCGCGCTGGTGCTGGCGCGGCGCTCGGGCGTGGTCGAGTTCGTGTCGGGCGAGATGATCGCGATCCGCTACGAGCGCGATCCGGACGAGCCGCCGGTGGACTACAGCGAGCAGCCCAACCTCGACATCTACCGGCTGATCAAGTTCCGCCGCTCGAACCAGGACACGTGCCTGAACCAGCGCCCGACGGTGGCCGAGGGCACCAAGGTCAAGAAGGGCCAGGTGATCGCCGACGGCCCCGCCACGCGCGACGGCGAGCTGGCGCTGGGCCGCAACGTGCTGGCGTCGTTCATGCCGTGGGGCGGCTACAACTTCGAGGACGCGATCCTGGTGTCCGAGAAGCTGATCCAGGCCGACGTGTTCACCTCGATCCACATCGAGGAGTTCGAGCTGCAGGTGCGCGACACCAAGCGCGGCGTCGAGGAGATCACGCGCGAGATCCCGAACGTGGCCGAGGATTCGGTCAAGAACCTCGACGAGGAGGGCGTGATCCGCATCGGCGCGCGCGTGCGCCAGGGCGACATCCTGGTGGGCAAGGTGACGCCGAAGGGCGAGCAGGAGCTGTCGCCCGAGGAGCGGCTGCTGAAGGCGATCTTCGGCGACAAGGCCGGCGACGTGCGCGACGCGTCGCTCAAGGCGCCTCCGGGCATGGATGGGATCGTCATCGACATCAAGGTGTTCTCGCGCCGCGAAAAGGACGAGGGCACCAAGGTGCAGGAGAAGAAGAAGATCGAGAAGCTGCGGCGCGAGTCGAAGAAGGAACGCGAGCGCATCGCCGACGTGCGGCTCGGCACCGTGACCGAGCTGCTGCAGGAGCAGCTCGTGAACGTGCTGCGCAGCGCGTCGCGCGACGAGGCGCTGGCGCGCAAGGGCCGCAAGATCACGCCCGATTTCCTGCAGGAGCTGGACCTCGACGATCTGGCGTGGGGCACGCCGGTGACCGAGGACCCCAGGCTCAACGAGCGGTTCTGGCAGGCGATGGACGGCGCGGCGCGCGCGTTCAACCGCTGCGAGAAGGAGCTCGAGAAGGAGATCGAGAAGGTCACGCGCGGCGACGAGCTGCCGCCCGGTGTGGTGAAGCTCGTCAAGGTGTACATCGCCAAGAAACGCAAGCTGTCGGTGGGCGACAAGATGGCGGGCCGCCACGGCAACAAGGGCGTGGTCGCCAAGATCCTGGCCGAGGAGGATCTCGCCTACCTGCCGGACGGCACGCCGGTCGAGATCGTGCTCAACCCGCTCGGCGTGCCGAGCCGCATGAACATCGGCCAGGTGCTGGAGACGCACCTCGGCTGGGCGGCGCAGAAGCTCGGCTACAACGCGGCGACGCCGGTGTTCGCCGGCGCGACGGTGGACGAGATCAAGGCCGAGCTGCGCGCGGCCGGGCTGCCCGAGGACGGCAAGACCGTGCTGTACGACGGTCGCAGCGGGCAGGCCTTCGACGAGCGCGTGTGCGTCGGCTACATCTACATGCTGAAGCTCTCGCACCTCGTCGACGACAAGATTCACGCGCGCTCCACGGGCCCCTACTCGCTCGTCACCCAGCAGCCGCTGGGCGGCAAGGCGCAGTTCGGCGGCCAGCGGTTCGGCGAGATGGAAGTGTGGGCGCTCGAGGCCTACGGCGCGGCCTACACGCTCCAGGAGCTGCTGACGGTCAAGAGCGACGACGTCGCCGGCCGTTCGCGGATCTACGAGGCGATCGTCAAGGGCGAGAATCCGCCGGAGCCCGGCGTGCCCGAGTCGTTCAACGTGCTCGTGAAGGAGCTGCAGAGCCTGTGTCTCGAAGTTCAGTTCGAGGAAGTGTGAGCCTGACGGCCTGACCATAGGGCGCGCGGCCCCGCCGGCGCGGGGACCACGGGGCGAGCGCGCTCCGAAGGAGATCACGATGAGTTTGGAAACGGACCTGCAGTCGCCGTTGGGCGTGACGGCCGGAAAGCTCGGTCTCGGACGCACCGAGGATCGCCTCGAGCGCCGCCGGCCGGCGTTCAATTCCATCCGGATCCGTCTGGCGTCGCCGGACGTGATCCGCAGCTGGTCGCACGGCGAGGTGACCAAGCCGGAGACCATCAACTACCGCTCGTTCAAGCCCGAGAAGGACGGCCTGTTCTGCGAGAAGATCTTCGGGCCGGTCAAGGACTGGGAGTGCAACTGCGGCAAGTACAAGCGCATCCGCTACCGCGGCGTGATCTGCGATCGCTGCGGCGTGGAGGTGACGCAGGCCAAGGTGCGGCGCGAGCGGCTCGGCCACATCGAGCTGGCGGTGCCGGTTTCGCACATCTGGTTCTTCAAGGGCGTGCCGTCGCGCATCGGACACCTGCTCGACATGAGCATCCGCGACCTCGAGCGCATCCTGTACTACGAGTCCTACGTGGTGATCGAGCCGGGCACCACCGGCTTCAAGAAGAAGGAGATCATCAGCGAGGACCAGTTCAACGAGGTGCAGGAGGAGCAGCCGGACTCGGGGCTGCGCGCCAAGATGGGCGCCGAGGCGATCCGCGACCTGCTGTCCGAGCTGGATCTCGACGAGCTGTCGACCGACCTACGTGCGCAGGCGCGCATGGAGACGTCGGTGCAGCGCAAGAAGGAGCTGCTCAAGCGGCTGCGCATCGTCGAGGCGTTCCGGCACAGCGGCAACCGGCCGGAGTGGATGATCCTCGCCACGATCCCGGTGCTGCCGCCCGATCTGCGCCCGCTGGTGCCGCTCGAGGGCGGACGGTTCGCGACCTCCGATCTCAACGACCTGTACCGGCGCGTGATCAATCGCAACAACCGGCTGAAGAAGCTGATCGACATCAAGGCGCCGGAAGTGATCCTGCGCAACGAGAAGCGCATGCTGCAGGAGGCGGTGGACGCGCTGTTCGACAACGGCCGCCGCAGCCGCGCCGTGCGCGGCCAGGGCAACCGGCCGCTGAAGAGCCTGTCCGACATGCTGAAGGGCAAGCAGGGCCGGTTCCGCCAGAACCTGCTCGGCAAGCGCGTGGACTACTCGGGCCGCTCGGTGATCGTGGTCGGGCCGGAGCTGAAGCTCAACCAGTGCGGGCTGCCGAAGAACATGGCGCTCGAGCTGTTCAAGCCGTTCATCATCCGCAAGCTCGAGGACCGCGGCTACGTGCAGACGGTGAAGAGCGCCAAGCGGCTGGTCGAGCGCGAGAAGCCCGAGGTGTGGGACATCCTGGGCGAGATCATCGAGAACCATCCGGTGCTGCTGAACCGCGCGCCGACGCTGCACCGCCTCGGCATCCAGGGGTTCGAACCGGTGCTGGTCGAGGGCAAGGCGATCCGCATCCACCCGCTGGTGTGCCAGGCGTTCAACGCCGACTTCGACGGCGACCAGATGGCCGTGCACGTGCCGCTGTCGTTCGAGGCGCAGATCGAGACCAGCCTGCTGATGCTGTCCACCAACAACATCCTGTCGCCGGCCAACGGGCGTCCGCTCGCCACGCCGAACCAGGACATCGTGCTCGGCTGCCACTACCTGACCAAGCCGCGCCACGACGTGCCGAATCCGCGCGTGGCGGACGCGAAGGACGTGCCCGCCGACGATCCACGCCGGCTGCGCACGTTCTACAGCGCGGTCGAGGTGCGTGCCGCGTACGACAACGCCGAGATCCCGCTGCACGGCCGGATCGCGCTCAAGGCCGGCAGCCTGATGCTGGCGAAGCCGACCAGCGGATCGTGGATCGTCACCACCGCCGGCCGCGTGCTGTTCAACGAGGTGGTGCCCGCGGAGCTCGGGTTCATCAACGAGACGATGGACAAGAAGCGGCTCGAGAACCTGGTGGGCGACTGCTACGGACGGCTCGGGTCCGAGATCACCTCGGACCTGCTGGACGAGCTCAAGAACCTGGGCTTCCAGTACGCCACGCAGGCGGGCTTCACCGTGTCGGTCGACGACGTGCGCATTCCGGCCGAGAAGGAGAACATCATCGGCCAGGCGCGCCGCGACGTGGATCAGATCAACGCCAACTACCGCAACGGCGTGATCACCGAGGGCGAGCGCTACACGCGCGTGATCGACACCTGGACGCACGCCACCACCGAAGTGGAGCAGGTGACGTTCGACGGCCTGTCCAAGGACCGCGACGGCTTCAATCCGATCTTCATGATGGCCGACTCGGGATCGCGCGGTAACCGCGAGCAGATCCGCCAGCTCGCCGGCATGCGCGGGCTGATGGCCAAGCCGCAGAAGAAGATCACCGGCGGCCTGGGCGAGATCATCGAGTCGCCGGTGGTGCACAACTTCAAGGAGGGCCTGACCGTGCTCGAGTACTTCATCTCGACGCACGGCGCGCGCAAGGGCCTGGCCGACACCGCGCTCAAGACCGCCGACGCCGGCTACCTCACGCGGCGGCTGGTGGACGTGGCGCAGGATGTCATCATCAACGAGCACGACTGCGGCACGATCCGCGGCCTGTCCGTGGGCGCGCTCAAGGACGGCGAGGACATCATCGAGCCGCTCGCCGATCGCGTGCTCGGCCGCGTGGCGGCCGAGGACGTGCTGCACCCGATCTCGAACGAGCTGATCCTCGAGGCCGGTCAGCTGATCGACGAGGAGATCGCCGCGCGCATCGAGGACGCCGCCAAGGCGGGGCTCGACAAGATGCGCATCCGCTCGGTGCTCACGTGCGATTCCCGCCGCGGCGTGTGCGGCAAGTGTTACGGCCGCAACCTGGCCACCGGCCGTCCGGTGGATCTGGGCGAGGCCACGGGCGTGATCGCCGCGCAGTCGATCGGCGAGCCCGGCACGCAGCTCACGCTGCGCACGTTCCACATCGGCGGCACGGCCAGCCGCATCGTCGAGCAGTCGCGTGCCACCGCGCGCGACGAGGGCGTGATCCGGTTCGTCAATCTCGAGACCGTGCCGCTCGGCGGAGGTGAAGCCGACAAGGCGGCCCGGGCCGAGAAGCGCACGCCCACGCTCGTGTGTGTCGGTCACACCGGCGAGATGGAGCTGCAGGACGCGCAGGGCCGCGTGCGGCAGCGCTACACCGTGCCATACGGCGCCCACCTGTCGGTGGCCGACGGCGAGCAGGTGCAGGGCGAGCAGCTGCTGTTCGAGTGGGACCTCTACAACAAGCCGATCGTCACCGAGCGGAACGGCACCGTGCGGTTCGTGGACGTGAAGGAGCGCGTGACGGTGCGCGACGAGGTGGACGACACCACCGGACTCAAGCTGCTCGTGATCATGGAGGATCGCAGCAAGGAGCTGCAGCCGGCGATCGACGTCATCGGCGAGTCCGGCTCACGCGTTGCGCACTACCCGCTGCCGACCGGCGCGCGGCTCGAGGTGCGCGACGGGCAGGCGGTGAAGGCCGGCGACGTGCTGGTCAAGATCCGCCGCGAGGCCTCGAAGACCCGCGACATCACCGGCGGACTGCCGCGCGTGGCCGAGCTGTTCGAGGCGCGCCGGCCCAAGGACGCCGCGGTGGTGGCCGAGATCGACGGCCGCGTCGAGTTCGGCGGCGTGTCGCGCGGCATGCGCAAGCTGATCCTGCGCGGCGAGGACGGCGACGTGCAGGAAGTGCAGATCCCGCAGGGCAAGCACCTGTACGTGCAGGAGGGCAGCGTGGTGCGGGCCGGCGAGCGGCTCACCGAGGGCCCGGTGAATCCGCACGACATCCTGAAGATCAAGGGCATCGAGGAGGTGCAGGAGTACCTCGTGAACGAGATCCAGGAGGTCTACCGGCTGCAGGGCGTGCGCATCGACGACAAGCACATCGAGGTGATCGTGCGCCAGATGCTGCAGAAGGTGCGGATCGAGGATCCGGGCAACACCTCGTTCCTGGAAGGCGAGCACGTGGACCGGCTGCAAGTGCTGGAGGAGAACGAGCGGATGCTCAAGGAAGGCCAGAGCCCCGCCACGTTCCAGCCGCTGCTGCTCGGCATCACCAAGGCCTCGCTGTCCACCGACAGCTTCATCTCGGCGGCCTCGTTCCAGGAGACCACCCGGGTGCTGACCGAGGCCGCGATCCAGGGCAAGGTGGACTTCCTGCGCGGGCTCAAGGAGAACGTGATCATCGGCCACCTGATTCCGGCCGGCACCGGCATGCCCGGCTACCGCAAGCTGCGGCTGGAAGCCGAGCGCCAGGCCGAGGCGGTGCTGGTGGTCGAGGAGGACGAGGGAGCGAAGACGGCGTAGCGCGCAGCGCGATCGCCGGCAGGACCGACGGGCCGCCCGGGCAGCCGGGCGGCCCGATCGATGCCGCGGGCGGCGCGGGCGGGAACGCCGCCCGGAGCACGATCGATGAAAGCGATCCCGCCGGGCCGGGTGGCCCGCCCGGCGCCACAACCAGCCCGGAGGCCGCCGCGGGGACTGGCGGCGCCGTCGATCGTGGCGACCGCCGTGGCGCTCGCGGCGTTCGTCGGGCTCCAGTACGCCCCGAGCCGGACCGCGCCGTTCATCGGCGACGACTACCTGATCCTCGACAAGATCCAGCACCTGTCGTTCCTGCAGGTGTGGCTCCCCCGCGTGCTGCTGTTCTCGTGGTATCGCCCGTGGTCGCGGGAGTTCCACTTCTGGGCCATGTACCGGCTGTTCGGCCTGCGCGTGGAGTACTGGCATCTGGTCAGCCTGGCGCTGTGGGTGGCCGTGCTGACGTGCTTCTTCGGCGTGGCCCGCCGGCTGACGGACACGCGCGCCGCGGCGGTCGCGACGGCCGGGATCGCGGCGCTCGCCGCGTGGGGCGCGCCGCTGACCTGGATCGCCGGCGTGCAGGAGCTGTGGATGCTCCTGTTCGTGATGCTGGCACTGCAGCTGTGCGTCGCGGGACGCACGGCGTGGGCGGCGGTGCCGTTCGCGCTGGCGTTGCTCAGCAAGGAGACCGCGGCGGGATTCCCGGTCGTCGCGATGGTGTGGGAGCGGCTGGCGCCGCATGCATCGTGGAAGCGGGCCTGGCGCCGCACGGCGCCGCTGTGGGCGTGCCTGCTGGCGTGGGCGTCGATCCACCCGCTGCTGCTGCCACGCCTCACGCGCCCCGAGATCGGCGCCGCCGAGCGGCTGTACCGGCCGAGCGAGCCCGTGGTGATCGTCAAGACGCTGCTGATGCACCTGAACGTCGAAGAGTGGCCGGCGCCCACGGGCTCGCCATGGGTCGCCGGCGGCTGGCCGCTGGCCGGCGTCGTCATTCTCGGGGCGCTCGCGATCTGGGGCGCATGGTCGAAGCCGGCGCCGGATGGCGGCCGGATGTCGAGGCGGACGTTCGCAACGCTCGCCGCATGGGCGGTGATGGGATGGCTCCCCGTGCTCGTGCCCTCGATCGGGTGGCATGCCTACTACGCCCTGCTCGGGGCGTTCGCGGCCTGGCTCCTGCTCGCGTGGGCCGTGGTCAGGTGGCGGCCCGCCGCCGTGGCGCTCGTCGCGCTGGTGGCCACGCTGCTGCCATTGCGCGAGACCACGCCGTCCTGGGACTGGTCCTCGCTCGCCTACCAGCTGCGGGGCGCGCACTTCGTCAAGCAGCTGCGCGATGACCTGCTGCGCCTCCATCCGGCCGTGCCGCCGCGCACGCGGTTCTACTTCTTCGACGTGCCGCGCAACGTGGGATTCGCGGCCGGCGACGGCCAGCTGCTGCGGGTCGTGTACCGGGATTCCTCGTTGAGCGGGGGGTTCCTGTCCACGTACCGCCCGCGCCCGCCCGGCCGGCCCGGCATGGACCTGTTCTTCCGCTACGACACCGCCGGGCGCTGGGTCGAGGTGGTGGACGGTCCGGAGGACGTGGTCCGCTCGCAGGCCCGGGACCCCGAATGGGCGGCCGACCAGCGCCAGTTGAGCATGCTGCTGGGCGCGAACGGGGAATGGCGACGGGCGGCCGCTGACATCGCCAAGCTGGCGCGCGCCTATCCCGCCGATCCGCAGTACCCGAGCAATCTCGCCTATTGCTACGCGCGGCTCGGGGACGAGGGCGCGGCCGGGCGCTGGCGGCGCGCGGCCGATTCGCTGCGGGTGAGATGGGCGGGCGGAAGGTGACCGACCGGGACCGGGGGACTGGGGGTCTCCGGCGCGGGCTGCGTCTCGCCCGGATTGCCGACACCAGGCACACCGGCGCCGGACAGGCCCGGCGCCAGTGTGCGACGGGGCATGTTGGCACGCCCGGACCATGCCTCCGGCTTGACAGGGTCGGGCCACCCGCGTAGATTGCCCGGTCTGCCCGGAAGCGGCGCATGTTGTTCCTCGCGAATGCCGTGGCCAGCCAGACCGGGCGAAGTTCAAGCATTCCAACGTCGATCGCGTCGACCAGGACGGTCGTCCGGCCGAAAGCATCCCGGCCGGGGCCGGTTCGTGCGCGCGCGCGGCGTGTTTCGTTGGGAGGACCGTTGCCGACCCTGAATCAGCTCGTGCGCCACGGGCGCCGCCGGATGCGTGCGAAGACCGGCGCGCCGGCGCTCAAGTCGTGTCCGCAGAAGCGTGGCGTGTGCACCCGCGTGTACACCACCACCCCGAAGAAGCCGAACTCGGCGCTGCGCAAGGTCGCGCGCGTGCGCCTCACGAACGGCATCGAGGTGACGGCGTACATCCCGGGCGAAGGCCACAACCTGCAGGAGCACTCGATCGTGCTGATCCGCGGCGGCCGCGTGAAGGACCTGCCGGGCGTGCGCTACCACATCGTGCGCGGCACGCTCGACGCCAGCGGCGTCACCGGACGGAAGCAGAGCCGCTCGAAATACGGAACGAAGTCGAAGTAGCAGCGCCGGCGCGCGGGCCCGTCGACTCCGGGGCCGATGCGCGCGACATTGAGGACTCACGCATGCCTCGCAAGGGTTTCATCCCGCGCCGCGAAGCGGTTGCGGATCCGAAGTACGACAGCGTGCTCGTCACGCGGTTCATCAACGCCATCATGGGCGAGGGCAAGCGCTCGCTGGCCGAGCGCGCGTTCTACGACGCCATGGGCATGGTCGAGACGCGCTCGGGCCAGGACGCCATGACGGTGCTCAAGCAGGCGATGAACAACGTGAAGCCGGCGCTCGAGGTGAAGTCGCGGCGCGTGGGCGGCGCGAACTACCAGGTGCCGGTCGAGGTGCGGCCGGACCGCCGCAACGCCCTGGCGACGCGTTGGATCATCATCTACGCCCGGCAGCGCTCGGACCACACGTTCGCCGAGAAGTTCGCGAACGAGATCCTGTCGGCCGCGCGCAACGAGGGCGGCGCGGTCAAGAAGCGCGAAGACACGCACAAGATGGCGGAAGCCAACAAGGCGTTCGCGCATTACAGGTGGTAGTCGCAGCCACGGACAACACCATCGACGGGTGAAGATCCGCCCCGCGCGGATCTGGGCCCCGCCACCGGAAACAGGTGCCGGTCGGGGCCTCAACACTGCGGATGGTCGGAAATTCATCACCGCCACATTCCACGACGGAAAGGCAGGTGGTGCGCTCGAAGTCTTGAACTGAAAAGGACGTGAATCAGCATGCCTCGGCAGAATGCGCTCGAGACCTACCGCAACATCGGGATCATGGCCCATATCGACGCCGGCAAGACCACCTTGACCGAGCGCATCCTGTTCTACACGGGCCGGATTCACCGCGTGGGCGAGGTCCACGAAGGCGCCGCCACGATGGACTGGATGGAGCAGGAACGTGAGCGCGGCATCACCATCACCTCCGCCGCGACCACCTGCTTCTGGCGCCACCACCGGATCAACATCATCGACACGCCCGGACACGTCGACTTCACCGTCGAGGTGGAGCGCTCGCTGCGCATCCTCGACGGCGCGGTCGCGGTGTTCTGCGCGGTCGGCGGCGTCGAGCCGCAGTCCGAGACCGTGTGGCGCCAGGCCGACAAGTACACCGTCCCGCGCATCGCGTTCGTCAACAAGATGGACCGCGTGGGCGCCGACTTCGACAACGTCGTGGCGATGATGAAGGACCGACTCGGCGCCAGGCCGGTGCCGATCCACATGCCGATGATGGCGGGCGACGAGTTCCAGGGCATCATCGACCTCGTGGAGATGAAGGCGATCACATACCACGAGGAGAGCCAGGGCACGACGTTCGACGTGCACGACATCCCGCGCGATCTGGCCGCCAAGGCCGATCAGGCGCGCCACCAGATGCTGGAGCTGGTGGCCGAGCACGACGAGCAGCTGCTCGACGACTACCTGCACGAGCGCCCGTTCACCGTGGACGACGTGCGGCGCGCGATCCGCAAGGGCACGCTGGCCGGCGCCATCCACCCGGTGCTGTGCGGCTCGGCGTTCAAGAACAAGGGCGTGCAGCGAATCCTGGACGCGGTGGTGGACTTCCTGCCTTCGCCGCTCGACATGCCGCCCGTCCAGGGCCACACCCTCGACACGTTCGAGAAGGTCACGCGCAAGCCCAGCGACGACGAGCCGTTCTCGGCGCTGGCGTTCAAGATCATGACCGACCCCTACGTCGGCAAGCTCACGTTCTTCCGCGTCTACTCGGGCTCGGTGAAGACCGGCGACGGCGTGCTGAACGCCGCCACCGGGCGCAAGGAGCGCATCGGCCGTCTGGTGCAGATGCACGCCAACAAGCGCGAAGAGGTGAGCGAGGTCTACGCCGGCGACATCGCGGCCGGCATCGGCTTCAAGGGCGTCTCCACCGGCAACACGCTGTGCGATCCGCAGTATCCGATCGCGCTCGAGGCGATGACGTTCCCCGAGCCGGTCGTGGACGTGGCGATCGAGCCCAAGTCCAAGGCCGACGAGGAGAAGCTCTCGAACGCCCTGCAGCGGCTGTCCGAGGAGGACCCGACGTTCCGGGTGCGCACCGACGAGGAGACCGGCCAGACCGTGATCTCCGGCATGGGCGAGCTGCACCTCGAGATCATCGTGGACCGCATGCTGCGCGAATTCAGCGTGCAGGCCAACGTCGGCAAGCCGCAGGTCTCCTACAAGGAGACGATCAGCATCCCGGCCGAGACGCGCCATCGCTTCGTGCGGCAGACCGGCGGCAAGGGCATGTACGGCGACGTGACGCTCAAGGTGGAGCCCAACGAGCCGGGCAAGGGTTTCGAGTTCGAGAACGAGATCGTCGGCGGCGCGATCCCCAAGGAGTTCATCCCGGCGGTGGAAAAGGGCGTCGAGGAGGCGCTGCGCAACGGCGTGCTGGCCGGCTACCCGGTGGTGGACATCAAGGTGACACTGCTCGACGGCTCCTATCACGAGGTCGACTCCTCGGAGATGGCGTTCAAGATCGCGGCCTCGATGGCGTTCAAGGAGGCGTGCCAGAAGGCCAGGCCGCGCCTGCTGGAGCCGATCTTCGACGTCGAGGTGGTGGTGCCCGAGGAGTACATGGGCGACATCATCGGCGACCTGTCGTCGCGCCGCGGCCGGATCGGCGGCATGTTCACGCGCTCGTCGGCGCGCGTCATCGCGGCCTCGGTGCCGCTCGCGGAGATGTTCGGTTACGCCACGCGGATGCGCTCGATTTCGCAGGGGCGCGCCGTCTACTCGATGCAGTTCTCGCGCTACGACACGCTGCCGCAGGCGGTGGCGGAGGAGATCGTGGCGAAGGCGAAGGGCTAGGGTCGGCCCGCGCCGGCGGCCGTGATGCGGCCGCGGGGGGCCAGCTCAAGGAGCGCACATGGCGAAGCAGAAGTTCGAGCGGACGAAGCCGCACGTGAACGTGGGGACGATCGGGCACGTGGACCACGGGAAGACGACGCTGACGGCGGCGATCACGATGGTTCTGGCGCAGAACAACCCGAAGATATCGGTGC
>DASSIN010000212.1:0-15109 GCA_035691845.1 Candidatus Eiseniibacteriota bacterium
ACCAGCGCCGCGCGGTCGCGCACGTAGGGCGTCACGGGCCCGGCGGACGCGCGTCGGCGTCGGCGCGCGCGGCGCGGGGGTTCGCGCGCGGCCGTGCCCGGCGGCGCGCATCGGAACCTTTGCCCGCCGCCCGAGCGACGCCGGACCTGGGGCGCGCCCCCACGAGCCCGAACGCCGCCGAACGGCGATCTCCCCTTCCCGCACCAAAAAGGAGGAACGATGCGCAGCCTCGCAGTTCACTGGACAGGTCGGGTGGTGGTGGTGTGCGCGGTCCTGGTGACCGCGTCGTGCGCGCACATGGGCGGCAGCAAGCGCACCGCCGGAGGCGTGCACGTCACCGACGTGGACCTCGGGCGCGCCGCCGATTCCACCAACATCTCGATCACCGACGTCACGCACGACTTCAAGACCACCGACCCGGTGTTCGCAACGGTGAAGTACGACCACCCCGGCACGGAGAGTGCGACGATCGGCGTGAAGTGGTACAGCGGCACGACGCTGCTCGATCAGGACACGACGCCGGCGGAGACGGGCGAGCACCACGCGCACCTGTTCCGCATGCACGCCCCGCCCGCGGCCGGCGCCTACAAGCTTGAGGTGTCGGTCAACGACAAGGTGGTCGAGACGAAGAAGTTCGACGTGAAGTAGCGGGCTCGATCCGGCCGCAAACGAAGAGGCCCGGACCGATCGGTCCGGGCCTCTGCTCGACCGCGACGGCGCGGGCCTAGAAACCCCAGCTCACGCCGAACCGCGCGCCGACGCCGTCCATCTTCACGACCTCGCGCACGGTGCCGAACGTGGGATCCTCCACGTCGCGCCCCACCTGCGACCAGTTGCCGAACACCTCGGCGTTCAGCCGCGAGTTGCCCGACAGCGGCACGCCCAAGCCGGCCCAGCCCTGCCAGCCGAACCCGCCGAACGTCTCGTCGAAGTTGGCGCCGGTGGTGTCGGTGCCGCTCAGGAACAGCGCCTCGTAGCCCGCGCCGGCGCCGACGTAGGGAATCACCTGCATGCTCTGATCGCCGCTCACCTGGATGTAGGCGAGGATCGGGAACAGGTTGGCCTGCGAGCTGGACAGCACGACCTGGCTCGAGATCGGCACGCCGTTGCGCGTCTCGCTGCCGAGCGTGATGGTGTTGTCCTCGCTCTTGTGCCACCAGTCCACCGCCAGCCCGAGCTGGATGTGGGGATCAACTTCCGGGCCGCCGCGGAAGCCGAGCACGAACCCGGGGCCGAGATCGCCCGTGGGATCGAAGAATCCCGCGTGGATCTGCGAGTCGGCACCGGTGCGGCGATCGTTGTACTCGCGATAGCGCGGACGGCGATAGCGCGGGTAGTAGCCGACCGCGAGATTCGAGGGCGCGGCGTCCTCGGCCGCGAAGCCGGTCGGGGCCGTCACCTCGGTGGTGGCCACCGGCATGACGAGCAGCGACGGCGTGAACGCCACCGGCTGCGTCGGATCGGACGCGGCGGTGGCCGCCGGGGACTGCGCCCACGCGGCGATGGGAACGAGCGAGAGCGCGGCCACGGATACGAACGTGCGCAACGTAACGACCTTCATGGATGGTTCCTCCAGGCGCAGACGGGTCAGCGGTCCGCGTGGCGACGCGGTCCCATCATCGCACAGCGCGTGCCGGAAACTCCCGAACGGTCGCGGCCGTAAAATGGCATGTCGCCGACGCCCGCGAAGGCATTGCGCCGCACGGGCGTGGCGGTTGTGTCGCGGTCTGTTGCGGGGGCGCCGCACCCGATGCTAGCGTGCGTTCCCCGCGCTCCGATGCCCCGACGCGGTGCGGTGAACGCTCCCACACCGCCCTCACGAGGACGTGATGCTCGCCCCCGCCGCCGTGCTCGCGATCCTGCTCGCGCCGCTTCCGGGTCCCACCGTCGCCGTCGAGGATACGATGCGCACCGAGGTGCCCGAGGTGCTGGTGCGCGCCCCGCGCGTCACGCTGGACGAGATCCTGGCGCGCGTCGCGCGTGGGGAGGCCCGCCGCGACTCGCTGCTGAGGGACGAGAGCTTCCTCGCCACGCTGCGCGTGGTGCGGGCCGCGCACGGCGATCACCCGCCCGAGCTGGTGGCCGAGTCCGTGTCGCGCGTGTACCGCGCCCGGCCGCATCGCGTGCGCACGCTCGTGCTGCGCCGCTGGGAGGCGAAGCCGGGGAAGCGCAAGTCCGGCGACATGGACATGAACTTCGATGCCAGCATGGACGAGACCATCGTCAACTTCGCGTTCCGCCCGGGCGCGCGCGACCAGTTCCGCTACGCGATCGTGGGGCGCGATCTGGTGGGCGGACACCTGGTGTATCGCATCCGGTTCGAGCCACGCTCGCTGCTCGACCCGGCCGCGCCCCACGGGCTGGTGTGGGTGGACACCAACGAGTTCGTGATCGTGCGCCAGGAGGTGGGATTCGATCACCCGCCGGCGCCGCCCCTGATCTCGGGCGTGGACCGGATGGTGATCGAGCGCGAGTTCGTGGACGGCATGTGGATGCTGCACCGCGTCCTGCTGCGGCTCGAGTTCGGGCTGCCGCTGCCCAAGGTGGGGCGCGGGCTCGACATGAGCATGCAGTTCGACCAGATCGCCGTGAACCGCGGCATCCCGGATTCGGTGTTCACCGCGCCGCTGGTGAAGCGGTGAGCGCCGGGGCCAACGGCGCGACGAACGCCGGCGGCAATGACGCCGCGAGCGCCGGCGTCCGGCGCGCCGCGCGCGCGCTGGCGCTGCTGGCCGCGCTCGCCATGGCCGCGCCGTGCGCGGCGCAGGTGCCGCCCGCCCCAGCGCCGCCCGATACCGCGTTCGGGCGCTACCTCGAGACGCTGTCCGACTCCACCGACCGCTACTTCGGCATCGCCGCCGAGCCGGTGGACACGGTGGGGCTCGACACCGTGCTCGCCTCGCACGGCGCCACCACGCACCCGTTCGGGTTCACGGTGATGCCGGCGTTCTCGTTCACGCGCGTGGACGGACCGGTGCCGGGCGTGTCGGCCTCGATCTCGGGATCGGACGATCCCATGCATCCCGGGTTCGGCACGCTGGGCGGCAAGCTCGCCTACGCCACGGGGCCGAACGACTGGATGGGATACGGCCGTTATCACGAACGGCTGTTCCTCGGGGTGCATGCGTTCGACGTGCAGTTGTGGGCCGGGCGCGCCACCGCGTTCATGAACCGCGACCGCGACAGCCGCTACCTCGACACCTGGCGCGCGTTCGTGTGGGGCGGCGACGGCGCGCACTACCTGCGCCACGACGGCTTCGCCGCCGCGCTCGAGCACGATTCCGGCCCGTGGCGCGCCACGCTCGGGTTCCGGGACGTGTTGGAGTCGCCGCGCGACGTGTCGGCGTCGTGGAACCTGCTCGGCCGGCGGCTGGTGGTGCCGTTCAACCTCGCCGCCGCGCGCGGCCGCACGCACGAGCTGGCGCTCGACGCCGACGCGCGCTGGCACCTGGTGCGCGGCGAGGCGCAGGGCTGGCTGTCGAACGCCGGGCTCGGCAGCGACTTCGACTACCGGCGCGTGCGCGTGGCCGCGGGCGCCGAGCTGCCGCTCGGCCGCACGCTGGCGCTGGTGCCGCAGGCGGCGTACGGGCGGCTCCGCGGCGACGCGCTGCCGCAGCAGGCGTTCTACCTGGGCGGCGGCCCCACGCTGCGCAGCCTGCCGCGCGACGACCGCGGCGGCACCACGCTGGCGCTGGCGCGCGTGGACGCCGTGCTGGCGAAGGACCTGCTCTCGCTCGCGCACGTGGAGGATTCGGGCGCGCTGCCGCTCAGGCTCGGCGTGTTCGCCGCCGCCGGCGCCGTGCGCGGGCCCGATCCCTACGGCGGTGGCGACGCCGACGGCGACTGGCCGCGGCGCGCGGCGTGGCGCTCGGAGCTGGGCGCGTCGCTGCAGTACGACACCGCGCTGCTCGAGAACGGCAGCTTCCTGCGCTGGAGCGTGGCGTGGGCCGTGGGGCCGGGCGCCGGCCGGCCGCGCGTGAGCGTGGTGCTGTCGCGCGCGCTCGATCTGCTGCGGGCGCCGGCGCAGTGAGCGCCCCGGGCGCGACCGCGCCACGCGGCCACGGCGGACCGGCGCGCACGCCGGCGATCGTGCCCGGGCTGGCGCTGGCGATGCTCGCGCTCGAGCTCGCCACCAGCTCGCGCTATCCGATGTTCCGCGACGAGTTCTACTACGTGGCGTGCGGGCGGCACCTGGCGTGGGGCTACGTGGACCACCCGCCGATGATCGCGCTGCTCGCGCGGCTGTCGGTGGTGTTGGGCGGCGGCACGCTGTTCGGCATCCGCTTCCTGCCCGCGCTGGCCGGCGCCGTCACGGTGTGGCTGGCGGGCGACCTCGCGCGGCGGCTGGGCGGCGGCCGGTGGGCGTGCGCGTTCGCGTGCCTGGGCGTGATGCTCGGGCCCGTGTATCTCGAGAACTTCCGCCTGCTCACCATGAACGCGTTCGAGATCGTGGCGTGGACGCTGGCGCTGTGGTGCGCGGTGCGGCTGCTGCCGTACGCGCGCGAGCAGCGGCCGGCGCCGCTGCATCTGTGGCTGCTGCTCGGGCTCGTGGCCGGGCTCGGACTCGAGAACAAGCACTCGTTCGCGTTCCTGCTGGTGGGGCTCGCCGTGGGCCTCGTGCTGACGCCGGCGCGCGCGCTGCTGCGCACGGGCGGGCCGTGGCTGGCGATGCTGGTGGCGCTGCTGCTCGCCGCCCCCAACCTGGCGTGGGAGATCGCGCACCACTGGCCCACGCTCGAGTTCCTGCGCAACGCCGCCGGGCACAAGAACGCGGTGCTGCCGCCCGCCACGTTCATGTGGGGGCAGGCGCAGATGCTGGAGCCGCTGGCGGCGCCGGTGTGGATCGCGGGTGTGCTGTGGCTGCTGTTCGCGCGGTCGGCCGCGGCCTGGCGCGCGCTCGGCGTCACGTGGCTCGCGATCCTCGCCACCTTCATCGTGACCCACGCCAAGGTCTACTACCTGGCGCCATGCTATCCGCTGCTGTTCGCGGCCGGCGGCGTGGCGTTCGAGCGCGCCACGCGGGCGCTGCCGGCGCTGCGCCCCGCCTACGCCGCCGTGCTGGTGCTGGCCGGCGCGCTGCTGGCGCCGGTGGTGATGCCGCTGCTGCCGCCCGCGCAGCTCGAGCGCTACCTGCACGCGCTGCACCTGCACCCGGTCGCCACCGAGCGCCACCGCGAGCCGCGGCTGACGCAGACGATCGCCGACCAGTTCGGGTGGGAGGAGATGGTGGCGAAGGTGGCGCGCGTGTACCACGCGCTTTCGCCCGAGGACCAGCGGCGCGTCGTGTTGTACGCGCACAACTACGGCGAGGCCGGCGCGCTCGACTGGTACGGCCCGCGCTACGGCCTGCCGCCCGCCTACAGCGGCCACAATTCGTACTGGTGGTGGGGCCCGCCGCCACCCGATCGCGGCGCGGTGGCGCTCACCGTGGGCGAGGACCGCGACGACGTCGCCAAGACGTACGCGCAGGCCTCTGTGGTGGATTCGACCGACTGCACCTGGTGCATGCCATACGAGAACCACGTCTTGATCACCGTCGCGCGCCAGCCGAAGAACACGTTCGCCGAGATCTGGGCCCGCTGCCGCATGTACATCTGATGGAGGCGGCGGTCGCGCGCCGCCACCCGTGACCCGCGCTCTTTCGCCGCGGCGGGCGGCGCAGACGAAGAAAATCCCCCGGCGGATCGCTCCGCCGGGGGTTGAACGCCGCGCCTCTCGTCCCCTTGCCCTGGCACTCTCACGAGGCGACGCGGCGCACAGCTGCTCGTGAGATCAGCCCAGGTGACGGTGACGACGGTTGTGCTTCATCCGGTAGATCTTGCGGCTCTGCACGTTCTGCGCGTGGTTCAGCCGGGCGCGCTCGCGCGGCGTGTAGCGGCCGTCGCGACCCATCCGGCGCTCCATGCGCGCCACGTGACGCTGGCCGCGCTCGGCCTTCCGCGCTTCCCTCGGCGTCAGCTGGCCGCTCTTCTCACCCTGCTTGATGCGATGTTCCTGGCGCGCTTCGCGTCGCTCCACGCGGGGCGGAGCGTCGGCCGCGAACGCCGGCACGGCGATGGCGCCGAGCAGGACGGCCGCGAGAATCGAACTGTGAATCCGGTTCATCTGGGAGACCTCCGGTCGTGTTGATTGGGGGAGTTGCCGCGCGCGGGGTGCTCGAATCGCCGCCGGACTTGGCCTCGGACCTGACCCCTCTGGAACCGGTCCGGCCGCCGCGTCGAGCACTCCCTCGCGCTTCGGGCCGGGGAAAAGCAGGGCCCGTGCCGCGCCCGCCCGCGGCCGGCGGCTTCGCAGCAGCAAGCGCTTGCGCGTGTCTTGACGCGTGATCGGGGCGCACGGGTGGCCCTGCGGGTGCAGGACCGCCGCCCGCTGCTGCCCGCGTGCGGCCATACGCACCGCGACCGTGCGGATCGCACGCGTCACGGCGATGTCAGGAGATCAGTGGGCGCCGGACCGGGCGTCGAGCTCGGCGAGCGCGCGCGCCACGTCTGCATCGCGCGCGGCATCGCCACCGCTCGCGCGATAGCGCTCGAGATCGCGGCGCGCTTGCGCGAGATCGCGGAACGAGGGATCGAGCATGCGCAGGAATCCGGCGCTGCGCAGCGCCAGCGGCTCGCGCGCGGCGTCGCTCGCCTCGAATCCGCGCGCGAGCGCGAGCAGCCGATCGTGCCCGGTGGTGTTGGCGCTCAACGCGGCCGCCGCGTCCGGCTGGCAGGCGAGCAGCGCCGCGCGCGCGAACAGCGCAATCAGCCGCCAGCGCTCGGCGGCCTCGAACGACGTCGGCTGCTGGCGGCGGAACACCGCGTCGACAGGTGTCTGCGCCAGCGCGGCGAGCGCGGCGGCGGTTTCGCCGGCGCGATCCTCGGGCGATCCCTTCGGCCGCGCGAGCCACACGAGGCCGTAGGCATCGAGCCGGTAGCGCAGCGTGTCGCTGTCGTCTCTTGTGCCGAGGAACGCCACCGGCCGCCGGCCCTCGAGCGCATCGATCCACAGCAGATTGCGCGTGCCGGGGAGTCCGGAGTAGCGGTCCTCGCCCGACTCGCGCAACCCGCTCGCGAACCGGGCGCGCGCGGCGCGAAACAGCGACTCGGGCGGCGCGTCCGTGACGGCGCGCACCGCGCGCGTGGGCACGGTGCGCTGGCCATTCTCCACCAGCAGGTCGGTGGTGCCGTCCGCGCGCGGGATGGCGACGCCTTCCAGCGCGCGCCCGTCGGCGAGCGCGATCCGCTGCGCGCGGCCGAGCGGCGGCAGCACGCCCGGATGCTCCGCGCGCGCGCGGCGCACGTACCACGGATAGCTCATCAGCTCCTGATCGAGCACCACGACGTCCGGCCGCAGGCGCTGGACGCGCGTCACGTAGGCGAGCGCGTTGTGCGGCAGATCGCCGCTCACGAACAGCACCGCGCCGGGCGGCAGGCTCGCCAGCAGCGCGCGGCCCAGGCTCCCGGTGAAGCGATTGCCGCGCTGGTCGAGCGCGCGCAGGTAAAGCGCGAGCGGGATGGCGGCCGTCGCGCACAGCAACGCGGTCGCGAGCGTCACGCGCGCGGCGCGGGTGCGCGCGCGGGACAGCAGCCACGCCGCGCCCAGCCCGGCCACGAACGCCAGCACCAGGTCGGGCAGCACGTAGAAGCGCTCGACCACGCCGCGCAGCCACGCCACGCGCGAGGGGAACGCGATGCTGGCGAGGAACGCCGCCTGCAGCAGCGCGTACGCCACGAGCGTGGCCGCCAGCGCGCGATGGCGGCGCGCGCCCAGCGCCGCGGCGCCGATCGCCGCCAGCGCCAGCGGCAGCGCGCCGAATTGGCGCGGCAGCGACGCCAGGTAGATCAGCAGGTGGCTGCGATCGGCGGAGAACCCGGCCTGCTCGGGCGCGAGGCTCAAGCTTCCGTACTCGGCGCGTGTGACGTGTGCCAGGAATCCGCGCCACGTGTCCGCCTGCCCCCACACCAGCGCGCCCGCGTGGCGCGTCGCGATCGGCAGCCACGCCAGCGGCGCGAGTCCGGCGATCGCCGCTGCCGCCACGGCCGCGAGCCACCGTGCGCGCGGCGCCGGCATCGCGCGCCACGCGCGCGCGAGCGCCACGGCCAGCGCCGGCGCCGCGAGCAGCAGCAGCGTGTGGTGGTGCGAGAGCGCGAGCGCGGTCACGAACGCCAGCGCGATGCTTGCGCGGCGCGCATGGCTCGAGGCGGCGAGCGCGAGCAGCACCGCCGCCAGCAGCGCGTTCAGCGCGAACACCTCGGCCACGAGCGCGTTCCGCCACACCGGGATCGCGAGCGCGAACGCCCACGCGGCGAGCACGCCCGCCACGCGCGAGCGCGAGGCGCGCGCCACGGCGTGCGCGAGCACCGCGGCCGCAGCCGCCATCGTCACTGCCGAGAACACGTTCAGCCGCCATGCGGCATCGCCCGCCGGCAGCGCCCGCAGCCACACCGCGGCCAGCATCGTCCACAGCGGATACCCGGGCGGGTGGGCGACGCCGCCCGTGGCGGCGACCGCGATCAGCTCGCCCGAATCGCCGGCCGGCAGGCCGGGCGCGAGCGTGGCCAGATAGACGAGCGCGGGCGGCAGCGCGGCGGCGGCCCCGGTCGCGAAGCGGGCGCCCGGGCGCCCGCGCGCGGCGCGCACGACGGCGGGCGGACCCGGCATGCGCGGCTACGGCGTGAGCGTGCCCTCGATGTAGGCGCGCACGCCGCCCTCGAGGATCACGCGCTCGCCGGCGAGCGTGACGTCCAGCGCCCCGCCGCGCGGCGAGAGCTGCCGCGCGCGCATGCGCGTGCGCCCGAGCCGCGCCGCCCAGTACGGCGCCAGCGTGCAGTGCGCCGAGCCCGTCACCGGATCCTCGGGGATGCCCTGGCGCGGCGCGAAGAACCGCGACACGAACTCGACCTCGCGCCCGGGCGCCGTGACGCACACCGCGAACGGCGGCAGTCGAGCGATGCGCGCGAGGTCGGGCGCGAGATTGCGCACGTCGTCCTCACGCTCCAGCACGACGAGCCAGTCACGCGCCGCGAGCACCTCGCGGGGCCGCGCGCCGAGCGCCGCCGCGAGCGCGGGCGGCGCCGCAATCGGCTGCGCCGGCCGCGCCGGCAGGTCGAGCGCATAGCGCGCGCCCGCGCGCCGCACCGTGAGCGCGCCGCCCGGCGAATGGAACGTCACCGCCTCCGCATCGGGCTCGCGGTGCGTGAGCACGACGTGCCCCGATGCCAGCGTCGCGTGCCCGCACAGGTCGATCTCCACCGCCGGCGAGAACCATCGAATGCCCCAGCGATCACGCTCGCGCACCACGAACGCCGTCTCGGGCAGCGCGTTCTCGGCTGCGATCCGCTGCATCGCCGGCGGATCGAGCCACGCCTCGAGCATGCACACGCCCGCCGGGTTGCCCAGCAACGGCCCCTCGGCGAAGGCGTCCAGATGCCAGTACGGAATGCGCACGGTTCGAGGCTACCCCGCCGCGCTGGCGCACGTCACGCATGCGCGCGCCGCGGCGGCGGCGGAAAGTGCGGAGCCGGACACTGTGGCGCGATGCGATCCGCGCGCCATCGGATGGCGCGCCGCATCGGGCCACGAGTGAGGAGCCGCCAGGGACTGGCGGCGACGAGCGGGTGTCCGGCGCAGCAGCTTTCCGCCGCCGCCGCGGCGCCCCCGAACAACTCGTCACGTGTGCCGCGTGAGATCGAGCTCCATGTAGCGCGACCCCGCGATCGGGTTGAAGCGGTAGGCCGGGATGTCGGCGAAGCCGAGCCGCGCGTACAGCGCCATCGCGTCGCGCATCATCGGCAGCGTGTCGAGCCGCATGCGCGTATAGCCGCGCTCGCGCGCCGCGGCGATCACCGCCTCGGCCAGCGCGCGCCCGAGCCCGCGCCCGCGATACGCCGGCCGCACGTACAGGCGCTTCATCTCGCACACCGCGGGCGGCTCCAGCGCGCGCAGCGCGACGCATCCCGCCGTCGTCGCGCCGTCCCACGCCAGCAGCAGCACGCCACCCGGCGCCACGTACGCGCCCGGCAGCTCCCGCACCTCGCGCGCGAACTCCTGGAATCCGAGATCCACCCCGAGCGCGTCCGCATATTCGAGGAACAATGCGCGCGCGACCTCTGTGTCGGCGCCCGATTCCGCGGCATGGATCTCGATCCCCACCGCCGCATCATGCCACGGGTCGTGTACAGCGCCCGCCGCTGGTGCGGAACGCGCGCCGGAGCTTGCGCGAATTGTCATGCGAACTCGCGCTGGCGCGAGTTCAGTTGACGAAGGCGTGTCGCGGCCACCCGATGCTGCGGTTCGATCACAACCTCGCCCACACGCGCGCCGCGCACTCGCGCGCGCGCGCCGCGACCTCCTGCTCGTCCACGTGCACCAGCGTGCCGTTGTCCATCACCACCTCGCCCGCCACCATCACGCCCGACACGCGCGCGCGCAGGATGCCGGCCCACAGGTGGCCGAGCAGCGTGCGCTGCGAGAACTCGGTGGCGGGGCGGTAGTCCACCAGCACGAGATCGGCGGGGGCGCCGGGCGCGATCGTGCCGAGGCCCTCGCCGAACTGGGTCTCGGCCCAGCGTGCGCCGTGCACGAACAGGCGCTGGTAGTGCGCCTCGGCGCTGGCCTGGAACGCCCACGCCTGCTGCGTGTCGGGCAGCGGCGGCGCGAGCACGCCGGCGTCGCTTCCCCACGCCAGCTCGGTCTCGCGCAGCAGCGCGGTCACCGCGCCCGCGCCCACCGCCGACAGGTGATCGCCGCGCTCGCGCGCCTCGACCAGCAGCCCGCGCGGCGCGGCCTCGGCGTGCGCCCACAGCATCGGGCGTCCGGCCGCGGGCCACGCGCCGGGCGCCCGCCAGCGCTCGGCGGGGGTCAGATCCAGCGCCAGGTCGGCGTGCACGGCGAGCCGCTCGCCGGCCAGCTCCAGCGCCTCGCCCACCATGCGCTCGACGCCCGCCAGCGTCGCCGCCTGCACGCCCACCATCGCGCGCACGCGGCCGTCGCGCCCGCGCCCGATCTCGCTCGCGAACCCGAGCGACTCCTCGAGCGCCGCGCGCCGCTCGGCCTCGCCGTCCCACTCCGACGCGCCGTAGCAGGTGGCCACGCGCACCCCCACCTTCGCGGCCGCGCCCACCACTTCGGACAGCGACAGGTCCACGCAGCTTCCCGAGCGATGGAAGTCGGCAACGGAGGTGACGCCGTGGCGCACGCCCTCGGCCAGCGCGGCGGTCACGGACCACGTCACGTCCTCGGGCGACAGCGCGGCGTCGAAGCGGCGCCACTCGGCGGGCGTGCGCAGCGCGAGCCCGCGCGCGAGATGGCGCGCGAGGTGCGCGTGCGTGTCCACGAGCCCGGGCAGCAGCACGCGACCACGCGCGGGCCACAGCGTCTCGTCCGGGTAGCTGCGGGCGAGCAGCGCGGCGGGGCCGATTTGGGCGATGTGGCCGCCCACCACGCGCACGCCGCCGTCCTCGATCACGTGCGCCTCGCGTCCGCCGGTGACCACGATGCACGGGCCGACGATCACGGCACCTCCGCGCGCGCGAACAGCGCCTGCGCCTCGGCCGCCGCGTGCGCCAGCACGCGCTCGCGTTCGAGCGTGGTCCACGCGCCGTCGCGCCACAGCACCTGGCCCGCGGCCATCGTGAGCCGCACGTCGGTGACGCGTGCGGCGTGCACGAGCGCGACACAGGGATCGCGCTCCGGCTCGGGCGCCAGGTGCGCGCCGCGATGGTCCACGACGATCACGTCCGCCTGCTTGCCGCGCTCGAGCGAGCCCGTGACCTGGCCCAGTCCCAGTGCGCGCGCCCCTTCGCACGTGGCGAGCGCCAGCGCGTCATCGGCGGTGAGCGGGCGCTCGCGATCGTGCACGCGCGACAGCGCCGCGGCCAGCGACAGCTCGTGGAAGGTGTCGAGTCGGTTGTCGCACGCGGCGCCGTCCGAGCCGAGCCCGCGCTTCAGGCCGGCGTCGCGCCAGCGTGCGACGCGGGCGATGCCCGAGCCGAGCTTGAGATTGGAGCCCGGGCAGTGGACGAGCGCCGCGTCGGCCGCGCGCAGCAGCTTCAGCTCCTCCGCCGCCACGTGCACGCCGTGCGCGCCCACGAACCGCGGGCCGAGCACGTCGCGCGCCGCGAGGTAGCGCGTGGCGCTGGCGCCGATCGCGGCCTCGACCTCGGCCTGCTCGGTCGGGCTCTCCGCCAGGTGCGTGTGCAAGACGAGCCCGCGCGCGGTCGCGGCCGCCGCCGCCTCGCGCCACAGCGTCTCGCTGCACGACAGGATGAAGCGCGGCGCCAGCGACACGCGCAACCGGCCGCCGGCCGCGCCGTGCCAGCGATCGGCCAGCGCCAGACTCTGCGCCAGCGAATCCGCGCTGCGCTCGCGCAGGGCGGCGGGCACGCCCTCGCCGGAATCCATCATCGCCTTGCCGAACGTGGCGCGGATGCCGCTCTGCTCCAGCGCTTCGCCCAGCGCGTCGCCGTGGCGAACCGTGCCCATGTCGTTCACGCACGTGACGCCGCCCGCGATCAGCTCGAGCAGCCCGAGGTCGGCCGAGGCGCGCAGCGACGCCGGTGTGTGCGCGGCTTCCAGCGGCCAGATCGCCTCGCGCAGCCAGCGCAGCAGATCGCCGTGCTCGGCCCGGCCGCGGAACAGCGTCTGGCACAGGTGCAGATGCCCGTGCACGAATCCCGGCAGCACGAAGGCGCCGCCGGCGTCGATCGTGGTATCCGCGCGGCCGCCGGGCAGCGCCGCCAGCGCGGCGGGCACGTCGGGGCCGAGGGCCGCGATGGTGGTATCGCGCACCAGCAGGTCGCCGCGCACGACGGTGCGCGCGCCGTCCATGCAGACCAGGGTGCCGGAGCGGAGCAGGATGCTGCCCACGCGGGCCTCCGTGCCGCGAGCATCGCCGGCATTCCGTGCCGACCGGATAACGGCGCGCCGGGCGGCTCGCCTGCGTGGGGCGCCTGCCCGGCGCGATGCGCTCGTTTTCGTCTTTTCGGCGCGCCGCGAACGTGTCACCGCGCTCGGGGCGTGTCAAGACCGTCGCGATGCGTGGCGCCGCCTGACGCCGGCGGTCACAACCGCGCCGGCGCATGCCAATCCGTCAGTCGACCGGCGGCTCGTTCAACATCCAGTAGAGCCCGATCACGCGGATCGCCGCCGCCAGGTTCGTCAAGTCGGGCGGCTTGACCACGAAGCTGTTGGCGCCGAGCTCGTAGCCCTTCGCCACGCGCGACGCGTCGCGCTCGCGCGACAACAGCACCACCGGCACGCGCGCCAGCCGCGGCTCGCGGCGGATGCGCTCCAGCAGTTCGAACCCGCCGCAGCGCGGTGATTCCACGTCCAGCAGCACCAGGTGCGGCCGGTCCGGGGCCGCCTGGGCGTGCCGCCCGCGGCCGAGCAGGAACTCGAACGCATCGTCGACGGCGACGAACCACTGCAGGCGATGGGTGACGCGATGCTGCTCGAACGCGTGGCGGATCGCCGCCACGTCCTCGTCGTGATCGTCCACGATGACGATGCTCGTGATCACGTGCCTGCCTCCGCCTGGGGTCGTGCCGGGCGGGGCGCCCGCCGCGAACCCTGAAAACCGCGCTCATCCCACCGCGACGGGCTTGACTCCCGCTTGAGTCGGAGCGCGGCGGCGGCCCGATCGCACCGTGCGCTGGCCCGTCGTCCGGCGATTGACCGGCCCGCGAGGCGCCCCTAGCCTCGCCCGACCATGGACCGTGCGGCCGCGCTCGCCCGCCCCCTGCCGCTCGAGCATCCGCTCGCGGCGCTGGACGCGCTCGCCGGACTGCCGGGCGCGTTCCTGTTCCACTCGTCGCTGCCCGGTCGCGGTGCGCGCTGGTCCTTGTTCGGCGCCGATCCGTTCGCGACGTTCCGGGGCGGCGACTGGGCGCGCGCGGTCGCGCTCACGCGCGGGTTCGCGGCGCGGGTCGAGCCGGCGGGCGAGGCGCCGCCGTTCACGGGCGGGCTGGCGGGCTACTGGGCATACGACTTCGGCCGACGGTTCGAGCGCCTTCGCGAAGCGGCGCGCGACGATCTCGGGCTGCCGGACTTCGTGGCCGGGCTCTACGACGTGGTGGGCGCGTTCGACCACGACTCCCGGCGCGCGTGGGCGTTCGCGACCGGGCTGCCGCACGCGGGAGCGGCGCGCGCGCGCCGCGCGCGGCGGCGGCTGGAGGCGTTCGTGCGCCGGTTCGAGCGCTCGGCCGCCCGCGCACCCGGCGCAGCGGCGGATTGGCCCCCGAAGGCGGCGGGCGCGCCGCGCGCGCTCGCCTCCACGTTCGATCCCGACGGCTACCGGCGCGCGGTGCGCGCGGTGATCGAGCACATCGCGCGCGGCGACATCTTCCAGGCCAACCTGTCGCAGCGCTGGACGCTGCCGCTGCCGGAGGGCGCGTCGAGCGCCCGGTTCGGCCGCGCGCTGTCGCATGCGCTCGCCCGGCACTCGCCCGCGCCGCACGCCGCGCACTTCGACGCCGGCGACCACGCCGTGGCCTCGGCCAGCCCGGAACGGTTCCTGGCGCTGCGCGGCCGGATGGTGGAGACGCGGCCCATCAAGGGCACGCGGCCGCGCCACGCCGACCCCGCGCGCGATCGCGCCGCGGCGCGCGCGCTCGAGACCAGCGCCAAGGATCGCGCCGAGAACGTGATGATCGTGGACGTGCTGCGCAACGACCTGGGGCGCGTGTGCGAGACCGGCTCGATCACGGTGCCGGGGCTGTGCGAGCTCGAGGAGTTCGCGCAGGTGTGGCACCTGACATCGACCATCCACGGCCGGCTCGCGGCCGCGCACGACGCGTTCGACCTGCTGCGGGCGTGCATGCCGGGCGGCTCGATCTCGGGCGCCCCCAAGATCCGCGCGATGGAGATCATCGATCGTCTGGAGCCCGTACGACGCCACATCTATACCGGCGCGCTCGGCTGGGTGGGCTGGAACGGCGACGCCGACTGGAGCATCGCGATCCGCACCGCGCTCGTGACGGCGGAC
Organism: Candidatus Eiseniibacteriota bacterium; assembly: GCA_035691845.1. Classification (GTDB taxonomy): domain Bacteria; phylum Eisenbacteria; class RBG-16-71-46; order RBG-16-71-46; family RBG-16-71-46; genus DASSIN01. Next base: position 14,969 of record DASSIN010000212.1, read on the forward strand.
GCGGTGCGGTTCCACGCCGGCGGCGCGGTCACCGCCGACTCCGATCCCGACGGCGAGCACGAGGAGACGCTGCACAAGGCCGAGGGGCTGCGGCAGGCGCTCGGGACGCTGGTCGGTCCGCTGGCGTTGACGGGCGCGCCC
>DASSIN010000213.1:0-4806 GCA_035691845.1 Candidatus Eiseniibacteriota bacterium
CGGCGGCCGCGAACGAGCCGGTGGAGGCGCTGGCGGCGATCGACGCGGCGCTGGACGCGGCGCCGCGCTGGCCCGATCTGCACGTGCAGCGCGCGCGTCTGCTGCTCTCGCGCCCGGGTCGCGATCTGTCGACCCGCGCCGAGGCGCGCAAGGCGCTGGACACGGCGCTGCGCCTGCACCCCGACTACGCGGCCGCGCGGCTCGAGCGGGCGCTGCTCGACGCCGCCGAGGGCCGGCTGGGCGAGGCCATCGACCGGCTGGGCGAGCTGGCGCGCGAGCATCCCGGCGAGGCGCACGTGTTCGAGCAGGGGCTCGACAAGCTGCGGCATGCCGACGTGGACGGGGCCGCGACGCTGCTGTCCAACGCGCTGCGCGTCACGGCCGGGTCCGACGATCCGCTCGGCACCGCGCGCGAGTGCCTGGCGCAGGACGAGCCGGCGCGCGCGTTGGCGGTGCTGCGCGCCGCGCTGCCGGGACGCGAGGGATATCCGGATCTGCACCTGCTGATCGGCGCCGCCGAACTCGAGCTCGGCCACCACGACGACGCCGTGGCCTCGTTCGGCCGCGCGCTGGCGCTCAAGCCCGAGCTGCACGCGGCCCGCGCCCAGCTCGCGCGTGCGCTGGAGGCGCTCGGCGAAACCGCGCAGGCGGCAGAGCAGGTCGCGCTCGTGCTCGCGCACGACCCGAGCCATCCGGAGGCCGGCGCCATGCAGGCGCGCTGGTCGCGACGGACCCAGCATTCGGCCCGCTTGTCCCGGCGTCGCAAAGGCTCTTGACCTCGCGGGCGGCTCACGCCACTGTTGTGAATGTCTCCGGGCCCGGTCCGGCATTTCGGCTGCATCAGGAGGACCACCCATGGCGCGTGGCACGGTCAAATGGTTCAGCGACCTGAAGGGCTACGGGTTCATTTCGGCAATGGAGGACGAGCAGGAAGTGTTCGTGCACCACACCGCGATCGAAGGAAGTGGGTTTCGGACACTGCACGAGGGCGATGCGGTCGAGTTCGAGATCCGCAGCAGTGAGCGCGGCGCGGAGGCATCACACGTGACCAAGTTGGTGTGATCGTTTTCTGGTCCGGAGCGCCGGCGGCCCGATGCGTGAGCATCGGGCCGCTGCGTTGATGGGCCCACCGGCGGCCCGCCGGCGATTGGCGTTCCGCTTGACACCCCCTCTATGCTGGCGCCCATGTTCGAATCCCTTATGAAGTCGGTGTTCGGGTCCAAGCACGAGCGCGACGTGCGCCGGGCCCGGCCGCTGGTGGACGAGATCAACCGTCTGGCGGAGGAGTGGAAGGCGCTGCCGGACGAGGCGCTGGCCGGGAAGACGGTGGAATTCCGGGAACGCGTGGCCGCCGCGGTGGCCGACGCCCAGGACCCCGATGAGAAGCTCGCGCTCGAGCGCGAGGCGCTGGACGAGCTGCTCCCCGAGGCGTTCGCGGTGGTCAAGGAGGCGTGCCGCCGGCGGGTGGGGCACACCTGGGACGTGGTGGGGATTCCGCTCGCCTGGGACATGGTGCCATACGACGTCCAGCTGATCGGCGGCATCATGCTGCACGAGGGCCGGATCGCGGAGATGGCGACGGGCGAGGGCAAGACGCTGGTCGCCACCATGCCGCTGTACCTGAACGCGCTCACCGGGCGCGGCGCCCACCTCGTCACCGTCAACGACTACCTCGCCCGCCGCGACAGCGAGTGGATGGGCGAGATCTACAAGTTCCTGGGGCTGACGGTGGGCTGCATCCAGACCGGCATGGACCCGTTCCAGCGCCGCGAGCAGTACGCATGCGACATCACCTACGGGACCAACAACGAGTTCGGATTCGACTACCTGCGCGACAACATGGCCGTGCGCCCCGAGCACCGGGTGCAGCGCGGATTCGTGTACGCGATCGTGGACGAGGTGGACTCGGTGCTGATCGACGAGGCCCGCACCCCGCTCATCATCTCGGGCCCGGTCGAGCACAGCGATCAGGCGTTCGACGAGCTGAAGCCGCTGGTCGAGCGCGTGGTGCGCGCGCAGACGCAGCTCGTCAACGAGACGCTGGCGGGCGCCGAGAAGCTGCTGGCCGAGGCGGACCAGGGCGACGCGGCGGGCGAGGCGCTGCTCAAGGTGCAGCGCGCGGCCCCCAAGCACAAGCGGTTCATGAAGCTGTTGTCGGAGCAGCCGGGCTTGAAGAAGCTGATCACCCGCGCCGAACTCGAGTACCTGCGCGACAAGCGCATGCACGAGATCGACGAGCAGCTGTTCTACGTGATCGACGAGAAGGCGCGCAACGTGGATCTCGTGGAAAAGGGCCGCGACGTGATGTCGCCGAACGATCCGGAGCTGTTCCTGGTGCCGGACCTGGCGGCGCAGCTGTCGGAGCTGGAGGGGCGCGACGACCTGGCGCCGGACGACAAGATCCGGCAGCGCGACGCGATCTACAGCTCGTACGCCGCCCGCAACGAGCGCATCCACAACGTGCAGGCGCTGCTCAAGGCCTACTCGCTGTACGACCGCGACGTGGAGTACGTGGTGCAGGACGGCAAGGTGCTGATCGTGGACGAGTTCACCGGACGGCTGATGCCGGGCCGGCGCTACTCCGAGGGCCTGCACCAGGCGATCGAGGCCAAGGAGGGCGTGCACGTCGAGGGCGAGACGCAGACGCTGGCCACCATCACGCTGCAGAACTTCTTCCGCATGTACCAGAAGCTGGCGGGCATGACCGGCACGGCCGAGACCGAGGCGGGCGAGTTCTGGGAGATCTACAAGCTCGACGTGGCGGTGATCCCCACGCATCGCAAGGTGGTCCGCAAGGACATGGACGACCTCGTCTATCGCACCAAGCGCGAGAAGTACAACGCGGTGATCGACGAGATCGTGGCGATGCACGAGCAGGGGCAGCCGGTGCTGGTGGGCACCATCTCGGTCGAGGTGAGCGAGCTGCTGTCGCGCATGCTCAAGCGCCGCGGCGTCAAGCACAGCGTGCTGAACGCCAAGTACCACGAGCAGGAGGCGCAGATCGTGACGCAGGCGGGCCAGCGCGGCTCGGTCACGATCGCCACCAACATGGCCGGCCGCGGCACCGACATCAAGCTGGGGACGGGCGTCGCCGACCTGGGCGGCCTGCACATCCTCGGCACCGAGCGGCACGAGTCGCGGCGCATCGACCGCCAGCTGCGCGGGCGCGCCGGACGCCAGGGCGATCCCGGCTCGTCGCGGTTCTACCTGTCGCTGGAAGACGACCTGATGCGCCTGTTCGGCAGCGAGCGCATCTCGGGGCTGATGCAGCGCATGGGCGTGCAGGAGGGCGAGGTGATCGAGCACCCGCTCGTCACCGGCGCGATCTCGCGCGCGCAGAAGCGTGTCGAGGCCTACAACTTCGACATCCGCAAGCACCTGCTGGAATACGACAACGTGATGAACCAGCAGCGCACGATCGTCTACGACCTGCGCGACAAGGCGCTGACCAGCGAGGACATCAGCGCCACGGTGCTGGAGGCGATCGGCGACGTGGTGCAGGACCGCGTCGAGAAGATCACCGGCGGACGCGCGGCGCATCGCGACGAGTGGAACGTGCGCGGGCTGGCCGACGAGCTGTCATATGTGCTGATGTCGCCGGTGACCGAGGCCGATCTGCAGCCGGAGGAGGCGACCGGCGCGTACGAGGACCTGGTCGAGCGCGCGATCGCCGCGGGCGAGCGCGCGTACCGGGCGCGCGAGGCCGAGTTCACGCCGATCCTGATGCGCGACCTGGAGCGCCACCTGTACCTCTATACCCTGGACGAGCACTGGCGGGATCATCTGTACGAGCTCGATCATCTGAAGGGCGGCATCGGGCTGCGCGCCTACGGCCAGCGCGATCCGCTGATCGAGTACAAGAAGGAGGCGTTCGCGCTGTTCGAGACGCTGATCACCGAGGTGCGCGACGAGTTCGCGTCGCGGCTGTTCCGGGTGCAGCTCCAGCCCGAGGCCGCGAACCGCGTGATCGAGCAGCAGCCGCGCGCCCCGCGACGCGTGCAGGAGCTGCACGCCGAGGCGCAGGCGTTCGGCTCGATGCCGGCCTCGCAGGCCGACGACACGCCGGCCGAAGCGGCGCCGCCGGGGGCGCGTGCCCCCGCGCCGCAGCCGGCGCGCGCCATGCCGCGCGTGGGTCGCAACGATCCGTGCCCGTGCGGCAGCGGCAAGAAGTACAAGAAGTGCCACATGCCGATCGACGAGGGCGTGGGGTCGGGCCGCTGATGAGCTCCCGGGCCCATCCCGAGGCGCTCCACATCCTGCGGCTGCTGGGCGAGCGGCTCGAGGCGTGGGCCGATGGCGACTCGGAGGCGTTCGAGACCGCGGGCGAGCGGCTGGCCGCGCTGGGCCCCGACGCCGCCGACCTGGCCGCGGCCGTGGCGGCGTTGCGCGCCCTGGCGGACGGCGATGCGCCCGTGGCGGAGCTGCCGGCCGGCCCGGGTGGCGCGGCGCACCGCGTGGCGAGCGACGAGGAGCGGCTCGCGTTCGGTCCCGCGGCGTGGGGGTTCCTGCTCGAGCTGCGTCGCCGCGGCGACCTCGACGCCGGGCAGTTCGAGCGCGTGGTGGACGAGCTGACGCACGCCGGCGTGCGGCCGGTGCCGGTGGAGCTGGCGCAGGTGGTGGCGGCGCGCGTGGCGCTCGCGATCGAGACGGACGACGAGGAGAACGCGAATGGCGAAGTCGAGCTCCCGCACTGAGCGAAACGCCGGGGGCGCACCGGTGACGAAGCGCGCCGCGGCCAAGCCGCCTGCGAAGCGCGCGCCCGCCGCGGACGCGGCCGGGGCGCGCGCCGACACGCCCGTCGGGGCG
>DASSIN010000214.1:0-5520 GCA_035691845.1 Candidatus Eiseniibacteriota bacterium
GTGGCGGGCGGCCCACGCCGATGCGGTGGTGGTGGCGAGCCCGTCCGCGGCGCGCGCGCTGGTGCACGCGGTGGGCGCGCCCGCGCTGGCCGCGCCGGGCGTGATCGCGATCGGTGCCACCACCGCCGCGGCGCTGGCCGCGCTCGGCGTCGCCGCCGACGTGCCGGAGCGCGCGGATTTCGAAGGGGTGGCCCGGCGGCTCGCGGCCGCGGACGGCCACGCCGCGCCGAGGCCGCGCGCATGACCTTCCCCGTGCACCGCGGACGCCGCCTGCGCCGCACCGGCGCGCTGCGCGCGCTGGCGCGCGAGACACACGTGTCGCCCGGGCAGCTCGTGGCGCCGCTGTTCGTGCACGACGCGGGCCGCCGGCAGCCGATTCCCTCGCTCGCCGATCACGCGCGACTGTCGCCCGAGCAGGCGGCGGACGAGGCCGAGGCGCTGGCCACGCTCGGCGTGGGCTCGGTGCTGGTGTTCGGAATTCCGTCGCACAAGGACTCGCACGGCACCTCCGCGTGGGCGGAGGACGGGCCGGTGCCGGCCGCGATCCGCGCGATCAGGCGCCGCGCGCTGCCGATCGTGGTGTGGGCCGACGTGTGCCTGTGCGAGTACACCGACCACGGCCACTGCGGCGTGCTGCGCGATGGCGTGGTGGACAACGACGCCACGCTGCCGCTGCTGGCGCGTGCGGCGCTGGCCTACGCCGCGGCCGGGGCCGACATCGTGGCGCCCTCCGACATGATGGACGGCCGCGTGGCCGCGCTGCGCGCCGGCCTCGATCGCGCCGGGCACGCGGACACCGCGATCGTGAGCTACGCCGCCAAGTACGCATCCGCGCTGTACGGGCCGTTCCGGGACGCGGCCGGCTCGACGCCGCGCGAAGGCGACCGGCGCGGCTATCAGATGGATCCGCCCAACCGCCGCGAGGCGGTGAGGGAAGCGCTGGCCGACGTCGAGGAGGGCGCGGACGCGGTGATCGTCAAGCCCGCCACGCTGTACCTGGACGTGGTGAGCGACGTGCGCGCCGCCGTCGCGGTGCCGGTCGCCGCCTATCAGGTGTCGGGCGAGTACGCGATGCTGCACGCGGCGGCGGAGCGCGGCTGGCTCGATCTCGAGCGCGCGATGTGGGAGACCACGTGGGCGATCCGGCGCGCCGGGGCCGACCTCGTGATCACGTATTTCGCGCGCCGGCTGGCCGAGCGCATGGCGGAAGGCCGCGCGCTTCCGGCGGAGCGATGACCACGCCCGCCGGCATCGGCCACGACCCACACGCGCAGCTGTTCGCGCGCGCGGCGCGCGTGACGCCGGGCGGCGTGCACTCGCCGGTGCGCGCGTTCCGGTCCGTCGGCGTGGCGCCGATCGCGCTCACCGAGGCGCGCGGCGCGCGGGTGTGGGACGCCGAGGGGCGCGAGTACGTGGACTGGATCGGCGCGTGGGGCCCGGCGCTGCTCGGGCACGCGCACCCGCGCGTGGTGGAGGCGGTGCGGCGCGCGGCCGGGCACGGGCTGCTGTTCGGGCTCGCCAGCCCGCCGGAGCTGGAGCTGGCCGAGCGCGTGACGGCGCGCGTGCCGGGCTGCGAGATGGTGCGGTTCGTCGCCACCGGCACCGAGGCGGCGATGAGCGCGCTGCGGCTCGCCCGCGCCGCCACCGGGCGTGCGCGCGTGATCAAGTTCGCCGGCGGCTATCACGGCCACGCCGACGCGTTCCTGATCCGCGCCGGCTCGGGCGCGGCCACGCTCGGCATTCCCGACTCGCCCGGCGTCACCGCCGGGGCGGCGCGCGACACGTGCGTGGCGCGCTACAACGATCTGGACGACGTGGATCGCTGCTTCGCGGACGGGGACGTGGCGGCGGTGTTCGTCGAGCCGGTGGCGGGCAACATGGGGTGCGTGCCGCCCGAGCCCGGGTTCCTGCAGGGACTGCGCGAGCGCTGCGATCGCCATGGCGCGCTGCTGGTGCTGGACGAGGTGATCACCGGCTTCCGGCTCGGGCCGGGTGGCGCGGCGGAGCGCTTCGGCGTGAGGCCGGATCTGGTGCTGCTCGGCAAGGCGCTGGGCGGCGGCATGCCGCTGGCGGCGTTCGGCGGACGCCGCGATGTGATGAGCCGGATCGCGCCCGCGGGTCCGGTGTACCAGGCCGGCACGTTCGCCGCTCATCCGCTGTCGGTGGCCGCCGCGCTGGCGGTGCTGGACGTGCTCGACGACGCGCCCGACCTGTACCAGCGCCTGGAGCGCGCGGGGGCGAGCCTCGAGCGCGGGCTGCGGGCGGCGGCGGGCGAATCGCGCGCGGTGCAGGTCCAGCGCGTGGCGTCGATGTGGACCGTGTTCTTCGCGCCGCGCCCCGTGCGCTCGTGGGACGACGCTCCGGCCGTGGATCGGGAACGCCATGCCGCGTGGTTCCGCGCCATGCTGGCGCGCGGGGTGCTGCTGCCGCCCTCGCCGTTCGAGTGCGCGTTCGTGTCGGCCGCGCATGGGGAGGCGGAGATGGCCCACACGCTCGAGGCCGCGCGCGCCGCGTTCGCCGAGGTGCCGGCGTGAACGACCGGTTCCTGCGCGCGTGCCGGCGCGAGCCGGTGGACCGTCCGCCGCTGTGGATCATGCGGCAGGCCGGACGCTACCTGCCCGAGTACCGCGCGCTGCGCGCGCGCGTGGATTTCCTGACGCTGTGCCGCACGCCCGAGCTGGCGGCGGAGGCGAGCCTGCAGCCGATCCGCCGGTTCGGACTCGACGCGGCGATCGTGTTCTCGGACATCCTGCTGCCGGTCGTCGCGATGGGGTGCGAGCTGCGCTTCGAGCCCGGACCCCGGCTCGATCGGCCGCTGCGCACGCGCGCCGACGTCGAGGCGCTGCGCGTCGAGGGCGCCGCGGAGCGAACGCCGTGGACGGCGGCGGCGGTCGGGCTGCTGCGCCGCGAGCTGGACGGCAGGACGCCGGTGATCGGCTTCTGCGGCGCGCCGTTCACGCTGGCCGCCTACCTGACGGAGGGCTCGGGCGGCAGCGGGTTCGGCGCGGTCAAGCGCATGATGATGGCGGAGCCCGCCACGCTCGAGCGGTTGCTGGACAAGCTGGCGCATGCGATGGCCGACCACCTGAACGCGCAGCTGTCGGCCGGCGCGCAGGCGGTGCAGATCTTCGACTCGTGGGCGGGGCTGCTGTCGCCCGCGGACTACCGGCGGTTCGCGCTCGTGCCCGTCCAGCGGCTGATGGCGCGTCTCGAGCGGCGCGGGGCGCCGGTGATCTACTTCGCCCCCGCCGCCGGACACGTGCTCGAAGCCTCGCTCGCCACCGGCGCCGACGTGCTCGGCCTGTGCTGGCGCACGCCATTGGACGACGCGCGGCGGCGCACGGCAGGCCGCGTGGCACTGCAGGGCAACCTCGATCCCCACGCGCTGTTCGCGCCACCGGCGCGGGTGCAGGCGGAGGTGGAAGCGATGCTCGAGGCGGGCGATGGCCCGGGCCACATCGCCAACCTGGGCCACGGCATCCTGCCCGATACGCCGCTGGAGGCGGTGCAGGCGCTGGTGGACGCCGTGGCCGCGCGCGCGGGGCGTCCGGCGTGAGCGCGCCGCTCGCCCAGCGCTCGACCGCGGAGCTGCTGGCGGCGCTCGACCGGCCGGGGCCACGCTACACCTCGTATCCCACCGCGCTCGAGTTCCATCCCGGATTCACGGCTGACGACTACGCCGGGCGGCTGCGCGCCGCCGACCGCCGCGTTGACGAGCCGCTGTCGCTGTACGCGCACCTGCCGTTCTGCGAGCAGCGCTGCCTGTACTGCGCGTGCAACGTGGTGATCACGTCCCATCGCGACGTGGCCGCGGACTATCTCGAGCACGTGCTGCTGGAGGTCGACGTGCTGGCGCGCCACCTGCCGAATCGGCGCAGCATCTCGCAGCTGCACTGGGGTGGGGGAACCCCGACCTACTATCCGCCGGCCGATCTCGAGCGGCTGTTCCGGGCGATCGCCGACCGGTTCACGTTCACCGACCACGCCGAGATCGGGATCGAGGTGGACCCGCGCGTCACGACGCACGAGCACGTCGCGCGCCTGCGCGCACTCGGCTTCAACCGCATCTCGATGGGCGTCCAGGATTTCGCCCCCGAGGTGCAGCGGGCGGTGCACCGCGTGCAGAGCTTCGAGCTGACGCGCGCGCTGGTGGAGCGCGCGCGCGCCGAGGGGTATTCGTCCGTGAACCTCGATCTGATCTACGGCCTGCCGTACCAGAGCGTGGCGGGCTTCCGCCGCACGCTGGAGCAGGTGATCGACATCCGCCCCGACCGCGTGGCCGCGTATTCGTTCGCGTTCGTGCCGTGGATCAAGGCCCACATGAACGCGATCCCGGCCGACGCGCTGCCGGACGCCGGGCTCAAGCTCGAGCTGCTGGCGCTCACGCTCGACACGTTCCGGGCGGCCGGCTACCGGGCGATCGGAATGGATCACTTCGCGCTGCCGGGGGACGAGCTGGCGCGCGCGGTCGAGGCCCGAACGCTGCACCGCAACTTCATGGGCTACACCGTGCACAGCGCGCGCGACATGGTGGCGCTCGGGATCACCGGCATCGGCGACGTGCAGGGCGCATACGTCCAGAACGTGCGCAAGCTGCCGGACTACGCCGCGGCGGTGCGCGCCGGCCGGCTCCCGGTCGAGCGCGGGCTGGCGTTGAGCGACGACGACCTGCTGCGCCGTCACGTGATCACGCGCCTGATGTGTCACGGGCGGCTGGAGGTGGCGGAGGTCGAACGCCGGTTCGGCGTGTCGTTCGAAACGGCGTTCGCGCCCGAGCTGGCCGAGCTGGAGGCGCCGGAGGGGCCGGTGCGCCGCGGCCTGCTCGCGGTGAGCCCCGAGGCGCTCGAGCTGACCCCGCTCGGCCGGATGTTCGTGCGCAACGTGTGCATGGTGTTCGACCGCCACCTGCGGGCGCGCGCGGCCGGGTCCCGGCCGGCGTTCAGCCGGACGGTGTAGTCGCGATGCGCGTGGTGGTGGTGGGCGCCGGAATCGCCGGGCTGGCGGCGGCGTTCCGGCTGGACGAGCGGGCCCGCCGCGACGGCACGCCGCTGGAGCTGACCGTGCTCGAGGCGGGGGAGCGCGCGGGCGGCCACGCGACCACGGTGCGCGACGCCGGCTGGCTGATCGAGGCCGGCCCGCACGCGTTCGTCCATCGCGCATCCGAGCCGCGCGTGATGGAGCTGGTGCAGGCGCTGGGGCTCGAGCCGGAGCTGATCGAGCCCAGCCCCCTGGCCCGGCGGCGCTACGTGTTCCATCGCGGCCGGCTGCGGCAGGTGCCGGGCTCGCCGTTCGCGCTGATCGGCAGCGACGCGCTGTCGGCGCGCGGCAAGTTGCGGCTGATGCTCGAGCCGTGGGCGCCGGCGGCGCGCGAGGGCGGCGAGGAGACGGTCGCCGATTTCGCCCGCCGACGGCTGGGTGACGAGGTCGCGCGCGTGCTGGTGGATCCCGTGATGGCGGGGATCTCGGCCGGCGACAGTGGCCGGCTGTCGGCGTCGGCGTCGTTCCCGGCGCTGGTCGAGG
>DASSIN010000215.1:0-13672 GCA_035691845.1 Candidatus Eiseniibacteriota bacterium
GCGTGCCGGCTGACGGCGGCGCGCGCGGCGGCGCGGCGGCCGCGGTCACCCCGCCCGCGGGCCAGCCCGACGCCACCGGGCACTTCGGGCCGTACGGCGGCCGGTTCGTGCCCGAGACGCTGGTGCACGCGCTCGACGCGCTCGCGGCCGAGTACGCGCGCGCGCGCGAGGATCCGCTGTTCGAGGCCGATCTGTCGCGCGCGCTGCGCGAGTTCGCCGGCCGGCCGACGCCGGTGTTCGAGGCGCGGCGATTCTCCGAGGCCGCCGGCTGCCGTGTGTACTTGAAGCGCGAGGACCTGCTGCACACCGGCGCGCACAAGATCAACAACACCGTGGGCCAGTGCCTGCTCACGGTGCGGATGGGCAAGCCGCGCGTGATCGCCGAGACCGGCGCGGGGCAGCACGGCGTGGCGACCGCGGCGGCCGCGGCGCGGTTCGGCCTCGAGTGCACGGTGTACATGGGCAGCGAGGACGCGCGCCGGCAGCGGCTGAACGTCGAGCGCATGCAGCTGCTGGGCGCCGAGGTGCGCGAGGTGGAGGCCGGCAGCCGCACGCTCAAGGACGCCATCAACGAGGCGCTGCGCGACTGGGTGACGCGCGTGCGCGACACCCACTACGTGCTGGGCTCGGTGCTGGGCCCGCACCCGTTCCCGACCATCGTGCGCGACTTCCACCGCGTGATCGGGATCGAGGCGCGCGCGCAGTTCGCTGAACTGGCGGGCGGCCTGCCCGACCTGCTGGTGGCGTGCGTGGGCGGCGGCAGCAACGCGATCGGGCTGTTCCACGCGTTCCTCGGCGACCGGGGCGTGCGCAAGGTCGGCGTCGAGGCCGCGGGGCTCGGGCTCGCCACCGGCCGGCACGCCGCGCGCGTTCCCGAGCACAGCGTGGGCGTGCTGCACGGCACGCGCACGCTGGTGCTGCAGGACGAACACGGCATGATCCGCGAGACGCACTCGGTGTCGGCCGGGCTCGACTACCCGGCGCTCGGCCCCGAGCACGCGTGGCTCGCCGACCAGGGCCTGGCCGAGTACGCCTCCGCCACCGACGCGGAGGCGCTGGACGCGTTCGAGGCGCTGTCGCGGCTGGAAGGCATCGTGCCGGCGCTCGAGAGCGCGCACGCGCTGGCGTGGGTGCTGCGCGAGGGCCGCGCGCTGGGGCCCGACGCGCGCGTGCTCGTCAACCTGTCGGGCCGCGGCGACAAGGACGTGGCCGAGGTGCTGCGGCTGCGCGGGAAGCCGGCGTGATCCCGCTCGCCGACATCGAGGCCGCCGCGCGGCGGCTGAAGGGCGGCATCCACCACACGCCGATGCTGCGCTCGACCGCGATCGGCGATCGCGCCGGCGTCCACCTGCACCTGAAGTGCGAGAGCATGCAGAAGACCGGCTCGTTCAAGGCGCGCGGCGCGCTGCACAAGGTGCTGCGGCTCGCGCCCGACGAGCGCGCGCGCGGACTGTGCACGGTGTCGGCCGGCAACCACGCGCAGGCGGTGGCGTGGGCGGCCCAGCGCGAGGGTTTGCCGTGCACGGTGGTGATGCCCGAGCACGCGCCGCAGGCCAAGGTGGACGCGGTGCGCGGCTACGGCGCCACGATCGTGTTCCACGCCGACCACGCCACGCTGTTCGAGCGCCTGGAGCAGGTGCGCGCCGAGACCGGCGCCACGTTCGTCCACCCGTTCGACGATCCCGTGGTGCTGGCCGGCGCCGGCACGTGCGGGCTCGAGATCGTGGACGACCTGCCCGAGGTCGAGGTGGTGATCGTGCCGGTGGGAGGGGGCGGGCTGATGGCGGGCGTGACGAGCGCGATCAAACAGCGGCGCCCGCAGACGCGCGTGGTGGCGGTGGAGCTGGCGGAGGGGCCCGGCATGGGCCCCGCGCTCGACGCCGGCCGGCCGGTGCCGGTGTCGCGTCCGGCCGGGACGCTGGCCGACGGCATGACGCCGCCGTTCGTGGGCGCGATCCCGCTCGGCATCGCGCGCGAGGCGGTGGACGACATCGTCACCGTCACCGAAGCCGACATCGTCAGCGCGCTCGAGCTGCTGCTGACGCGCGCCAAGCTCGTGGCCGAGGGCTCGGGCGCCGCCGCCACCGCCGCGCTGCTGGCCGGCCACGTGCAGGTGCGCCCCGGCGCGGTGGCGTGCGCGATCGTGTCGGGGGGCAACGTGGACGTCGAGCGGCTGTGCGCCGCGATCGCGCGTCGCGCCACGGCGGAGCACGTCAGCGCGCGGTGAGCCGCGCGCTGGAACGTTCGCATCACGTGCCATGGGAGGAGAGAGCATGAGCACCCACGCCGCGGCGGTGTCCGCGCCGCCCCGCACCTGGATCGTGACGCAGGCCGAGGTGCCCGCGCTGTTGCCGATGAGCGAGTGCATCGAGGCCATGCACGACGCGTTGACCGCGCTCGCGCGGGGCGAGGCGCTGCTGCCGCTGCGCACCATGCTGTGGCAGCCCGATCGCTCCGGGTTGCTGGGGCTGATGCCGGGCTGGCTCGGGCAGCCAGCCGCGCTCGGCATCAAGGTGGTGACGGTGTTCCCCGGCAACCACGGCAGCGCGCTCGACGCGCACCAGGGCGCGGTGCTGCTGTTCGACACCGCGCACGGCTCGCTGCGCGCGGTGATGGACGCGAGCGCGGTGACCAAGATCCGCACCGCCGCGGTGAGCGGACTCGCCACCCGCGCGCTGGCGCGCGAGGACGCGGGCGATCTGGCGCTGATCGGCGCGGGCGTGCAGGCGGCGAGCCATCTGGAGGCGATGCGCTGCGTGCGACCGCTGAAGCGCGTGCGCATCTGGAGCCGCACCAAGGCGCACGCCCAGGCGTTCGCCACGGCGCACGCGGCCACCGCCGGCGTGCCGATCGAGGTGTGCGCGACCGCGCGCGAGGCGGTGACGGGCGCCGATTTCGTGTGCACCACCACGTCGTCGAAGACCCCGGTGCTGGAAGGCGCGTGGCTGTCGCCCGGCGCGCACGTCAATGCCGTGGGCGCGTGCTTCAAGGACGCGCGCGAGCTGGACGCGGAGGCGGTCAAGCGCGCGCGGCTGATCGTGGACCGGCGCGAGTCGGCGCTGGCCGAGGCCGGCGATTTCCTGATGGCGCGCGCCGAGGGCGCGGTCACCGACGACCACATCGCGGGCGAGCTGGGCGAGCTGCTGCTCGGCAAGGTGCCGGGCCGCACCGCGCGCGATCAGATCACGCTGTTCGAGTCGCTCGGACTCGCCGTCGAAGACCTGGCCGCCGCCCACGTCGTGGTCCGCAACGCCGAATCCCGCGGCGGCGCCACCTCCGTGGCGTTCGGAGGCTGGCGCTCGGAATGAGGCCCGGGGCCGAAGTGTGCTATAAACGGCCGCTGCGCGCCCGTAGCTCAATTGGATAGAGCGTCAGCCTCCGGAGCTGAAGGTTACAGGTTCGATTCCTGTCGGGCGCACTTGCGCTTCGCCGCCCGCCGCGTCCATGGCGCATGCTGCACGCCCCGTATCGCCCGCGTCCCATGACCCCGCCCGCACCCGATCCCGATCGCTTCGCCCCGCACGCCGCGCGCCAGATGGCGGGGATGTTCGACGACGTGTCGGCGGGCTACGACCGGCTGAACCGGGTGATGACGCTGGGCCGCGACCGGGCGTGGCGCGCTGGCCTCGCGGCGCTCGTCCCGTTCCGCTCGCGTGTCGTGCTCGATCTGTGCACCGGCAACGGCGTGTCGCTCGAGGATCTGCTCGAGACCGGGCGGCTGGTGCTGGGCGTGGACGTGAGCGCGCGCATGCTGGCGCGCGCCGCCAGCGCCTACGGCACGCGCGGGTGGGGGCCGCGGCTCGTGTGCGCGGACGCGTTCCGGCTGCCGCTCAAGGCGGCGTCGGTGGACGCGATCACCGTGGCGTTCGGCGTGCGCAACCTCAGGCCGCGCGATCAGGCGCTGGAGGAGATGGCGCGCGTGCTCTCGCCCGGCGGCGCGCTGGTGGTGCTCGAGGCCACGGCGCCCGGGCGCGGATGGTTCGCGGGGCTGCATCGCTTCTGGCTCGCGCGCGTCGTGCCGGCGCTCGGGCGGCTGTCGCCCGACGCCAGCGCCTACCGCTACCTGTCGGACTCGATCTTCGAGTTCGGTGACGGCTCGGAGTTCGAGCGCGCTCTGGCCGCGGCCGGGTTCCAGCTCGACGTGCGGCGCGCATTCATGCTGGGGGCGACCCGGCTGTGGGCGGCGCGGCGGTTGCCGCGCGCTGGCGAAATCGAAGCCGGTGCGGCGGCGGGCGTGCACCCTGCACGGCCGGCGCGGCTGGGGCAGGGGGATTTGCCCTACGCCGCCCGGGCGGCGGAGCGGGAGTGGCGCGCCTGGACGCTGGCCCAGCTCGTGACCGGCGCGGCCCTGGCGGCGGCGCTGGTGTGGGGCCTCACCAGCTACCACAACTATCGTTCGATCTTGCCGTTGAGGCCGTGGGAGCAGATGGCACTCGAAGTGCTGCTCGTGCTCGGGGTGGTGATGTTCTCGGTGCGCACGGTCGTGCTCACGCTGCGAATTCTGGGGCCGCCGCCGCGCCGGTAGCGATTTGGCGCAGCTGGCATGGCCGTTGCGAGTCCCGTGTGGAATTTCACCCGACGGGAACCGGATTTCGCCGCGGAGCCGCCATGCTGGGTCGCGACAAACTGCTCGAGTCCCTGCTCGAGCTGTCAGGGAATGGACCGCCGCGCACGCACGAGGATCTGAACGCGCGCGTGCTGCACACCGCGCTTCAGCTGGTGGACGCCGACGGCGCGGCGCTGGTCACGCCGCACGGCCATCGGCTCGAGCGCTTCACGCTCGGGCTCGACCACGCGCATCCACGCCAGGCGGAGGCGCCGGCGCGCGGCACCGACTTCGGCCGGCTGCTGCAGCAGGTCGGGCATCCGATCGCGGTCGCCGATCTCGGGCAGGATCCGCGCCTGGGCGGCGGCGACACGTTCCCGGGCCTGGACGCCGGGCCGGCGATGTTCGTGCCGCTGCGTCCGGGGGAACGCATGCGCGGCCACCTCGCGTGCTACCGGCGCCGCGGGCGTCCGGGTTTCGACGGCGCCGACGCGCGCGCGGCCACGCTGCTCGCCGCGTGGACCGGGCTCGCGGTCGAGCACCTGCGGCTGGCAGGAACGATGGAGCGGCTCGCCGTCACCGACGACCTGACCCAGGTCTACAACTACCGATTCCTGAAGGCCGCGATGCGGCGCGAGATCCGGCGCGCATCGCGCTTCGGGCTCGAGCTGTCGGTGGTGATGGTGGACGTCGACAACCTCAAGGCCTACAACGACAAGAACGGCCACCTGCGCGGCAGCCGCCTGCTGCGCGAGATCGCGGGGCTGATCGCGGCCCAGGTGCGCAGCTTCGATCTCGTGGCGAAATACGGCGGCGACGAGTTCACGGTGATCCTGCCGCAGACCGGCCGCGCCGGCGCGATGGCGGTGGCGGAGCGGATCCGCGCGGCGATCGCCAACCAGGAGTTCGCGGTCGCGCACCGCGGCGAGATCACCATCAGTTGCGGGGTGGCCACGTTCCCGACGGACAACCAGGACGGCCTCGGTCTCATCCGTATGGCTGACCGCGCGCTCTACGCGGCGAAGCGTCGTGGCAGGAACTGCGTGGAAACCGTTGCGGCACAAGCAGCTTGAAGCCGGCGCGACTTTGACCCTCGCGCCGGGCCGCTGCTAGGCTGCAGCCGTGAGTCTCCCGCGCCCCCCGAGTGCGGGGCGCGTGAATGGCAGGCCGTTCAGGGAGCGTCATGACGGAACCGATCGGCATCGCGGTGGTGGGCACGGGGGACTGGGGGGCGAACCTCGTTCGCAACTTCGCCTCGCTGCCGGGCGCGCGCCTGGTCGCGCTGTGCGACTCCGATCCGCAGCGCCTGGCGAAGGCGGCCGCGGGGGTGCCCGGCGCGCGCGCGGTGGACCGCGTCGAGGCGCTGGCGACCATGCCCGAGGTGCAGGCGGTGGTGATCTCGGCCTCGGCCGTGAGCCACTACCCGCTCGCCCGCACCATGCTCGAGGCCGGCCGCGACGTGTACGTCGAGAAGCCGCTGGCGCTCGAGGTCGCGCACGCCGAGGAGCTGGTGCGCCTGGCCCGCCAGCGCGGCCGCATCCTGATGGTCGGCCACCTGCTGCTCCACCATCCGGCCGTGCGCTATCTCAAGGCGCTCGTGGACAAGGGCGAGCTGGGGGACATCTTCTACCTGTACTCGCAGCGCGTGAACCTGGGGAAGGTGCGCCGCGACGAGAACGCGCTGTGGAGCTTCGCCCCGCACGACCTGTCGGTGATCCTCCACCTGCTCGGCAAGGAACCGGTGGACGTGGTGGCGCGCGGCTCGGCGTTCCTGCAGGGCAGGGTCGAGGACGTGGTGTTCGTGGACATGCGGTTCCCGGGCGGCCAGCTGGCGCACGTGCACGTGTCGTGGCTCGATCCCCACAAGCTGCGCAAGCTGACCGTGGTGGGCTCGAAGAAGATGGTGGTGTTCGACGACATGGAGGCGAGCGAGAAGGTGCGGATCTACGACAAGGGCGTGGACCGCGCGGGCGGCGAGGTGGTGTCGTACGGCGACGCGCTCACGGTGCGCAGCGGCGACATCCTGATCCCCCGGATCTCGCTGCAGGAGCCGCTCAAGCTCGAGTGCCAGCACTTCGTCGAGTGCGTGCGCGAGCGCCGCACGCCGCTCACCGACGGCGAGGACGGACTGCGCGTGGTGCGCGTGCTGGCGGCGGCGCAGGCGTCGCTCGAGCGCGGCGGCGCGCCGGTGGCGATCGCCGCCCCGCCGGCCCCGGTGGCGGGGGCCGCGCGATGAGCGCCGCCCTGCACCCCAGCGCGCGCGTGGGGGAGAACACCACGTTCGGCGAGCACTGCGTGGTGGGCGAGGGCGTGCGGCTGGGCACCGGCTGCCGGATCGGACATCACGTCGTGATCCACGACGGCACCGTGATCGGCGACGACGTGCGCGTGGACGATCACGCCGTGCTGGGCAAGCGCCCGATGAAGGCCGCCAATTCCGCAACGACCAAGGAGCAGGAGCTGGCGCCGCTCACGCTGGGCGACACCTGCATCGTCGGCACCGGGGTGGTGCTGTACCGCGGCGCCGCGATCGACGCGCGCGTGCTGATCGCCGACCTCGCCACCGTGCGCGAGCACGTCACGATCGGGCGCGGCACCATCGTCGGCCGCGGCGTCACGGTCGAGAACGTGTGCACGATCGGCCGCTACTGCAAGCTCGAGAGCGAGTGCTACATCACCGCCTACTCCACGCTCGAGGACCGCGTGTTCGTGGCGCCGGGCGTGGTGACCTCGAACGACAACTTCGTCGGCCGCACGGCCGAGCGCTTCAAGCACTTCAAGGGCGTCACCATCCGCCGCGGCGGTCGCGTGGGCGCGGGCGCGGTGATCCTGCCCGGCGTCGTGATCGGCGCGGACGCGCTGGTGGCGGCCGGTTCCACCGTGACCAAGGACGTGCCGCCCAAGACGATCGTGCTCGGCAGCCCCGCGCGGCCGTGGCGCGAGGTGCCCGAGGCGCAGCTGCTGGATCATCAGGGCTGGGTCGACAACTGACCCCGCCCGCCATCCCGCGAGGAGTCCCCGACATGCCGACCACGACCCGCACCGCGACGCCGGTGCCGCTGCTCGATCTCAAGGCGCAGTACGCCGACATCCGCGCCGAGGTGGACGACGCCGTCCGGCGCGTGATGGAGAGCGCGCGCTTCATCGGCGGTCCCGAGGTGTCCGGGCTGGAGGAGGAGGTGGCGCGCTACTCGCGCTGCGCGCACGCCGTGGGGTGCGCGTCCGGCACCGACGCGCTGCTGCTGTCGCTGTGGGCGCTGGGCGTCGGGCCCGGCGACGAGGTGGTCACGAGCGCGTACTCGTTCTTCGCCAGCGCCGGCACGATCTCGAACAACGGCGCCACGCCGGTGTTCGTGGACATCGATCCACGCACCTACAACATGGATCCCCACAAGCTCGAGGAGAAGATCACGCCGCGCACCAAGGCGGTGGTGGCGGTGTCGCTGTTCGGACAGTGCTGCGACATGGGCGCGATCGGCGCGATCTGCGACCGCCACGACCTGTGGCTGATCGAGGACGCGGCGCAGTCGATCGGCTCGGAGTGGGAGGGAAAGCGCTCGGGCTCGATGTCCGACCTGGGCTGCTTTTCGTTCTTCCCCTCCAAGAACCTGGGCGCCGCCGGCGACGGCGGCATGGTGGTGGCGCAGGACGCCACGCTGGCCGACCGGGTGAAGCTGCTGCGCGAGCACGGCTCGCGGCCCAAGTACCACCACGCGATCGTGGGCACCAACTCGCGGCTCGACGCGCTGCAGGCGGCGATCCTGCGCGTCAAGCTCGGGCACCTCGACCGCTGGAGCGAGAAGCGCGCGCAGAACGCCGCGATGTACGACCGGCTGTTCGAGGGCTCGCGCGTGGGCCGGCCGTGGCACGACCCGCGCACGCGCCACATCTACAACCAGTACGTGGTCCGGGTGCCGAACCGCGACGGGCTGAAGGCGTTCCTGACCGAGCGCGGCATCGGCTGCGAGATCTACTACCCGATGCCGCTGCACCTGCAGAAGTGTTTCGCCGACCTCGGCTATCGCGAAGGCGACATGCCGCACGCCGAGCAGGCGGCGAAGGAAACGCTGGCGCTGCCCATCTACCCCGAGCTCACGGAGGAGCAGATCCGCACGGTCGCCGCGACCGTGCGGGAATTCGTGGACGCATGATGTGACCGTGCGGCCGCGCGCACGCGCCGGCCGCACGCGGAACACGAACCCCGGGCGCATCCGCCACCCCGCCCTTAGCGCGGATGCGCAACGGCTCGATCGGAGACGACGCGCCGGACCCAGCCCCTGCGGTCCGCGCGGACACCGCCGCGCGTTGCGCGCGGCGGACGAGAGCCGTTCATGAGCACCGCGCACGCCCGCGAGGGCGCCCGGCCACCGGGATTCGACGATCTGCTGCGCCGCCTGGAAGAGGTGCGGGAGCTGTCCGGTCCCGGCGCCCTCGCCGGCACGTTCGATCCCTCCGACCCCGATGCCATGGTGCGCCTGCTGGGCGAGCTGGTGGATGCGCTCGAGCGCAGCCACCGCCGGCTGATCGAGTCGCACGTGCAGCTCGTGTCGCTGCGCGAGGTCGCGAACCACACCGCCAGCGCGGCCGACGACGACGAGACCACGCGCACGGTCACGCGCTACCTGGCGCGCGCGTTCGGGTTCGCGCACGTGTTCCTGCTGCTCGTGGACCGCGACGCCGGGCGACTGCAGGGGGCGTGGACGGCCCGGCAGGGCGAGCGCGAGGCCACGGTGCCGCTGGAGCTGCCGCTGATCGAGGAGGCCGGCACCGATCCGACCCACCAGCCGGGCGCGATTCCGCGCACGCTGTGGCTGAACCGCGCGGTCGTGCACCACGACGCGCGCCTGCACCCGCCGGCGCTGCTGCCCGACGGCCACCCGCTGGGCGAGCGCCTGGAGGGCATCGGCGCCACGGTGTGCGTGCCGCTGCCGCGCAGCCAGGCGGTGCTGCCGGCGGCCGATACGCCCGAGCTGTGCGGCGAGCGCTGCATCCTGGGCGACGCGGCGCTGCTGGCGCCGCCGCCCGGGGTCTCGGCGCGCGAAGCCTCCGCGCGGCGCGAGCTGCGGCAGCGGGCGTGCCTGGCGTGCGAGTGGATGCCCACGCTGGGCGTGATCGGCATCGCGCGCGAGGCCGGCGATCCCACGCCGGCGGCGAGCGACCTCACGCTGCTGGAATCGATCGCGCTGTCGGTGGCGCCGATGCTCGAGACCGCGCGGCTCACCCAGGACCTGCGGCGCAGCGAGCGGTTCCGCCAGCACGTGCTCGACAGCATGGCGAGCGCGCTCGTGGTCGTGGACATGGATGGCCGCATCCTCACCTTCAACCGCGCGGCCGAGTCCCAGCTGGGCGTGAACGAGGACGAGGTGCGCGGCCAGCCGTTCGGCCAGTGCTTCGGCGCCGAGGGCGAGGCCGTGCTGCGCGGCACGCTCGAGCACGGGCGCGAGGTGCGGCGCGAGGAGCTGACGCTGCGCGCCCACGACGGCACGCCGCTGCCGGTGAGCCTGACCACGTCGCTGCTGCGCAACGAGCGCCGCGGCGTGTACGGCGCGATCGCCACGTTCGTGGACCTGACCGCGCTCAAGCGCGCCGAGGAGCACGCGCGCCAGCTCGACCGGCTGGCCGCGCTCGGCCGGTTCACGTCCAGCGTTGCGCACGAGATCCGCAACCCGCTCACCGGCATCGCGGCCGGCATCCAGTACCTGTCGCGCGGCGCGCCGGAGGCGGGCGGCGAACGCGAGAACCTGGACTTCATCATGCACGAGGTCCGCCGCCTGGACCGCATCGTGCAGGACCTGTTCGACATCACCCACCCGCGCCGGCTGCAGCTCACCGCCGCGCCGCTGGCCGACACCGTGCGGCGCGCGACGCAGTGCCTCGAGGCGCTGCTGGCCGAACGCGAGCTGCGGCTCGCGCTGGAGCTGTCGGCGCGCGCGGCGCCGGTGCCCCACGACCCGGACCAGCTCGAGCAGGTGGTGATCAATCTGGTCAAGAACGCCGCCGAGGCGTCGCCGCGCGGGGGCCTGGTGCGCGTGCGGGTCGAGCCCGCGTCGGCGGCCGCGCACGGCGGGCGCGCGGTGCGGCTGTCGGTCTCCGACGAGGGGCCGGGCGTGCCGCCCGAGCACAGGAAGACGCTGTTCGAGCCGTTCGTCACCACCAAGCCCGGCGGCAGCGGGCTCGGTCTCTACATCACCCACGACATCGTCAAGCGTCACGGCGGCCGCCTGGCGCTTTCCAGCGAGCCGGGGCAGGGCGCCACGTTCACCGTGGAACTGCCGCTCGAGAACCACGGAGGGAACTCATGAGCCGGGGCACCATTCTGGTCGTCGACGACCAGGACTCGATCCGCCATTTCGTGACCAAGGCGCTCACCGACGACGGCTACACCGTCGTCGCCAGCGCCTCGGTGCGCGAGGGACGCGAGGCGTTCGAACGGGAGCGCCCCGACGCCGTGATCCTCGATCTCAAGCTGCCCGACGGCACCGGCATCGAGCTGCTGCGCGAGATCAAGCGCGTGCAGCACGAGGTGCCGGTGATCCTGATGACCGCGTTCGGCGAGCTGGAGACCGCGGTCGAGGCGATGAGCGCCGGGGCGTTCTGGTTCGTGAAGAAGCCGTTCCAGAACGAGGAGCTGCTGGCGCTGGTGGCGCGCGCGCTGGAGTCGCAGCAGGTGTGGCTGGAGCTGCGCCGGCTGCGTCACGCCGCGTTCGCCGACGAGGACTTCCTGCACTCGGCCAGCCCGAGCATGCAGGAGGCGTACGCGATCGCCGAACAGGTGGCGCGCGGCGACACCACCAGCGTGCTGATCGAGGGCGAGAGCGGCACCGGCAAGGAGTACTTCGCCAACCTGATCCACCGCATGAGCGCGCGCCACGACCGGCCGTTCGTCGAGATCAACTGCGCCGCGATTCCCAGCGAGCTGCTGGAGAGCGAGCTGTTCGGCCACGAGAAGGGCGCGTTCACCGACGCGCGCGCGCAGAAGCAGGGGCTGATGGAGCTGGCCAGCGGCGGCACGCTGTTCCTGGACGAGATCGGCGAGATGGCGCCGATGCTGCAGGTCAAGCTGCTGCGCGTGCTCGAGCGCCGCACGTTCCGGCGCGTGGGCGGCACCAAGGACATCTCCGTCAACCTGCGCGTGATCTCCGCCACCAACCAGGACCTGGAGCGGATGGTGCGGGAGGGAGGGTTCCGCGAGGACCTGTACTACCGGCTCAAGGTGGTGCCGCTGTTCGTGCCGCCGCTGCGCGAGCGGCGCGAGGACATCGTGCCGCTGGCGCGGCTGTTCATGGAGCGGTTCGCGAAGCAGTTCAAGAAGAGCTTCCGCGCGATCTCGCCGGCGGCCGAGCGCGTGCTGCTCGACTACAACTGGCCCGGCAACATCCGCGAGCTCAAGAACCTGTTCGAGCGCACGGTGCTGCTGGAGGTCGGCGAGGTGCTGGAGCCGCAGCACCTGAAGATCGCCGGACGCGCGCGGCCGGCGAGCGAGGCCACGCTCGGGCAGCGCATCGACGAGGCACTGAACGGGATGATGCCGCCCGGCGGACTGCCGTTCGAGCAGCTGGTCGAGGAGCTGGAGCGCGCCTTGATCATGCGCGCCTCGCATGCTACGAATTGGAACCAGTCACGCACCGCCGAGCTGCTCAACCTGAAGCGCGACAAGCTCCGCTATCGCATGAAGCTCTATCAGATCAACAACGGCAACGGCCGCAACAACCACGACGACGGGGAGCCGGCCACCGACGACCCCGCGGCCTCGGTGGGTTGACGACGCGCGCCCGCATCGTGACGAGCATCGTGGCCGCCGCCGGGCTTCTCGGCGGCGGCTGCGCGTATACGACCAGCACCGCGCTGCTGCCGTCCCACATCCACACCGTGGCGATCCCGACGTTCGAGAACGCCACCACCGAGTACACGCTGGAGCAGACGTTGACCGAGGCGGTGGTCAAGCGCTTCGTGCAGGACAACCATCTGAAGCTGGTGGACGAGAAGTCGGCGGACGCGGTGATCCAGGGGCGCATCACCGCCTACCGCAACGCCGTGTTCGGCATCTCCGACATCACCCACGCGCAGGAGTATCGTGTCACCATCACGTGCGCGGTGGTGTTCAAGGACCAGGTGCGCAACCGCGAGCTGTGGAACGAGCCCAACATGGTGAAGACCGCGAACTACTACGTGGTCGACGTCCCCGGGCAGAAAGCGAAGACGGAGCTGGATGGCCGCCAGGAAGCCATCGACAAGATCGCAGACGAGATCCTCAGCCGCTCCGTCGAGGGCTGGTAGACCCGCGGTCCGGCTGACGCCCGGCGCGCTGCTCGACGCCGCGGCCCAGGGCCGGTTCCCGCGCAGCCTGTACCTGGACGGCCCGAGCGAGCCGTTCAAGGCCGCGATCCTCGCCGAGCTGCGCGCCGAATGGGCGAAGGCGTGCCCCGAGTCGCCGCGCGCGCACGTGTTCCACGCCGCCGAGGCGAACGTGGACGAGGTGCTGTCGGCGTGGCAGGGCGGGTCGCTGTTCACGCCGCGCGACCTCGTGATCGTGCTCGATCTGGAGGACTGGGCCCGCAGCGAGCGAAAGCTGGCCGGGCTGGCCGCCGGGCTCGCACACGCGGCGGGCGAGTCGTGCCTGGTGCTGGTGGAATCCGCATCCGACTCGGTTCGCAAGAGCCTGGAGCCGCTGCGCGCCGCGTGTACGGCGCGGGTCGAGGCCAGCGCGCCTGGCCCGCGCGAGCTGGCGGCGTGGGGCGGGCGTCGCCTGGCGCGCGAAGGCGTCCGCGCCGGACAGGCCGTGGTCGAAGCGCTGCTCGAGGCGTGCGAGGGCGAGTGCCTCACGTTCTTCAACGAGCTCGACAAGCTGGCGCTGCTGGCGCCGCCCGGCGGCACGATCGACGCCGACGCCGCGCTGGCCGAGCTGCGCCCCGCGCTCGGCGCCGGCCTGCACGACTACCTGGGCGCGGTGGCGCGCGGCGATTCCGCGCGCGCCGCGCGCAGCCTCACGCGCCTGCTCGCCGCCGGCGCGGCCGAGGGCTCGCTGATGTTCGCGCTCGCCAATCTGGTGGGCGGCGCGCTCGGCGGCTGGGCGCGTCACCGCGAGCTGTCGGACGCGCTGCGCCGCCGGCGCTCGGGCTTGGGGCT
>DASSIN010000216.1:0-10499 GCA_035691845.1 Candidatus Eiseniibacteriota bacterium
CTAGTCGCCGCGGCTCACCGCAGGCGCACGAGCGTGCGCGTGGTGACGCGGCCGCCGGCCACGAGCCGGGTCAGATAGACGCCCGCCGCCACGCGCCGGCCGCGATCGTCGAGCCCGTCCCAGCTCGCGAGGTGCGCGCCCGCCCCGAGCCACGTGCCCGGCACCAGCGTGCGCACCACGCGCCCGGCCAGGTCCGTCACCACGAACCGCGCCGGACCGTCGGCCGGCAGCGAGAACTCGAGCACGGTGGTGGCGCTCGAGGGATTGGGCACGACGCGCGCGATCGAAGGCACGGCCGGCACGGCGGTGGGGTCGAGCACGATCGGGTTCGCGTCGACCACGAACACGGTGTCGTGGCAGAACTCCTGGTGGCGCGAAACGCGGATGTGGAACGGAATCGTGCCGCCGCCCGGGTGCAGCCCGCTGTCGAAGCGCAGCGGCGGCGCCCCCTCGATGCTCAGGTCCAGCGTCATCTGCTGCTCGAGCGCGAAGTCGCCGCCCAGCAGGTAGGTGCCGGACCCGGTGACGTGGCCGCCGTCGGCGAGCGTCCAGTCGAGATGGTCGACGAGGAAGTGCTGGAATTGCCCGTCCGAGCCGAGGTAGGCGAGCCGGAACAGCCCCGACATGTGCGATCGGATCAGGATCGCGCACATGCACGGGCCGTAGCAGCCCATCTCGTAGTCGGACGTGTCGGTGAGCGCGTACCACTGCGGCCGGGTGGTCCCGACGCAGCCGGCGCGGGCGGGAGCGGCCGCCGCGAGCGCACCGGCCAGCAGCGCGGCGCAGACGATGCGGGAGAACATGGCGGAATCCTCGAACGTCCCGATCGTGGTCCCAAACGCCGCGAAGGCGCGGCGCACGTGCGGATTCTAGCGCCGCCGGCCGCCGCGCGGAGCAACTTCCTGCATCCGCCTGCCGCACGCGGCGTTGGGCCGGCGGCGGGCGGCGGTCACGCGCTGCGCGCGCGGCGCAGGCCCTGCCACGCGTGCAGCACCAGCGCCACCGTGATCACCGCGTAGGCCACGAACACGCGGAAGTATTCGCCGATCTGCGCGTCGCCCAGCAGCGCCTTGCCGGCCAGCGGCGACACCACGAACAGCGTGTGGAACAGCACCGTGCCGATCAGCGCCTGGGCCACGGTGGCGCGCGACACGGTGGCGCCCGACACCAGCAGCGCGGCGATCGCGAACATGCCCACCTGCTCGTGCGAGTTGTAGGTGTTGAGCGTGCCGATGTTCTGCAGGAAGAACAGCTGTCCCCACGCCGCGAACACGGTGGACAGCAGCGTCGCCAGCACGCGGTTGCGCGACACGTCGATGCCCGCCGTGCCGGCCACGTGCGAGTCCTGCCCCATGGCGCGCAGCTGCTGGCCGAGCCGGGTGCGCTGGAACGCGACGTTGAACAGGCAGAACAGCCCGATCAGCGCGAACGTGGCGACTGGTACGCGCACGAGCTGGCTCTCGAGCGTGACCTTGACCGGAATCAGGTCGTCGATCGCGTACTGGATGTTCGTGAGGTCGACGGTGTTGCGCAGCCCGTAGCCCTGCGGCAGCAGCATGTCGGTGAGGTGGAACGGGATCAGCGAGCCCACCGCGAACAGGAACACCAGCTGATACAGCCCGTTGGCGAAGAACCCGGCGATCAATCCTGCCACCATCTCGCGCCCGCGCGCGCGGTTGAACAGCTGGCCGGTGAACCAGCCGAGCACGATCGCGATCGGCGTCGACAGCGCGATCGCCAGCGCGAATCCGCCGATGCCGGGAACGCCCCACGCGGTGACGATGATCGCCGCCGCCTGCCCGGCCATCGCGCCGATCACGATCCCGAAGTTGAGCCCGAGCCCGGCCAGGATCGGGATCAGCAGCGCCAGCACCAGCACCGCGTTGCGCGCGAACCGCGCCAGCAGCTCGCGCGCGATGAACTCGGGCGACAGGTGCGCCACCACCGCCCCGAGCACGCACAGCAGCGCGAACAGCGCCGGCACGGCGAAGTGCGCGGCGCGCTCGGCCGCGGTCTCGCGCGTGGTGGGCTCGGGCGGCTGCGCTGCGCTGACGGGCGCGGGCTCCGGCACGGCGTCGATGCTCACGCGCGCGCCTCCGCGGCGCGGGCCGCGCGCGTGGCGGTCACCGGTCCTCCCGGCGCGTCAGGGCGTACAGGATCATGCCGTTCTGGATGATGAGCCGCGCGGTCTCGGTGAAGTCGCCCTGGATCACCTGGCTCGTCACCGGCAGCGCCACGGTGAGGATGCTCTGGAACAGCAGCGTGCCCACGATCACGTGCGTGAGCGTGGCGCGGCTCACGGTGGCGCCGCCGATCAGCAGGCACGCCACCGCCGGGAACGCCATCAGCAGCGGCGCGGTGTAGAGCTGCACGAACCCGTACGACTGGCAGAACACGACGATCCCGACGGCCGCGATCACGGTCGAGATCAGCGTGGCCTGGATGCGCGTCGCCTCGTCCGAGATGCCGGCGGCGCGCGCGAACCGCGGGTTGCTGCGCGCGGCCGCGATCATGAGCCCGGCGCGCGTGCGGAAGAACAGCCCCACGATCACGCACCCGAGCGCGAACACCAGCAGCGTGCCGGTGGGCACGTGCACGCCGCCCACGTTCACCGCCCACAGGTTGTCGAGCACCTTGTCCCAGAACCCGGCCAGCGTGAGCGTGGTGCGCAGGCCGTGGCCGGCGATCGCCCACACCAGCTGCGGATTGGTGAACGGCGCCATCGTCCAGAAGATGCTCATCATCGAGACGACCGCGAACCCGAGGTAGGTGCCGACCATCATCTCCTGGCCGCGCGTGCGGTTGAGCAGCCAGCCGTAGCCGAGCCCGGCCGGGATCGCGAACGCCACACCCAGGCCCGACGCCGCGCCCAGCGCGGTCCAGCCGGTGAGGTTCGCGTTCAGCGCGATCACGCATCCCAGCAGCCCGCAGATGATGCCGAGCGGCAGCCCGAAGTTGAGCCCGACGCCGCCCTGCACCGCGGGCAGCAGCGCCAGCACCAGCAGGCCGTTGCGGCCGATGCGCAGCAGGCAGTCGGTGAGCAGCGACGGCATGTCCATCTTCGTCGCCACCGCGATGCCGAGCAGCACCGCGAGGAACAGCGCGATCAGCAGCCGCGGCACGCCGATCTCGCGCACCGCCGCGCGCAGCGCGCCGCCGGCGGTGGGGCGCGGCCCGACCGGCTCGAGCGCGGCGTCAGCCACGCGTGGGCTCCAGCGCTCCGCCCGCCATGGCGAGGCCGAACTCGCGATCGCTGGCGTCCGGCGGCAGCACGGTGGCGATCTCGCCCTGGTACACGATCGCGATGCGATCGGCGATCGCGCGCAGCTCGGCCAGCTCGGACGAGGTGACGAGGATCGACAGCCCCTGCTCGCGGTTGAGCGCGCGCAGCAGCTCGACGATGCGGTGCTTGGCGCCGACGTCGATGCCACGCGTGGGCTCGGACACGAGCAGGACGTCGGGCTCGAGCGTGGTGGCGCGCGCCAGGCACACCTTCTGCTGATTGCCGCCCGACAGCCGGCGCACGTGCTGCTGCGGACCGGTGCAGCGGATGTCGAGACGCTCGATCTCGACCCGCGCGTGGCGGCGCATCGCCGCGCGATCGAGCAGGCGCAGCGCCGGAATCGGCCCCGGCAGCAGGAACCGGCCCTGCGCCTGGAGCGCGGTGAGCGCGATGTTCAGCTCGATGCTCTCGTCCGGCAGGATTCCGACGCCGCGGCGATCCTCGGACACGAACGCGAGCCCCATGCGGATCGCGCCACTGGGATCGTTGAGCCGGAACGGCCGGCCGTTCTTCGTCACCGTGCCGCGCGCCGGGTACATCCCCATCAGCCCGTTGGCGATCCCGACCTTGCCGTGGCCCGCGAGCCCCGCCAGCCCCAGGATCTCGCCGCGCGCGAGCGTGAACGACACGTCGCGCACCTGTTCGCCCGGCATGTCCACGGCCAGGTGCGAGACCTGGAGCGCCGGCTCGTGCGTGCCGGCCGCGCGCCCCGCGCCCGGATGCCGCACGGTCGCGGCGCGCCCCACCATCAGCTCGGCGATGCGCTCGATGCTCGTCGACTTCGGATCGAGCCGCGCCACGACCTCGCCGTCGCGCAGCACCGTGATCGCGTCCGCCACCGCCAGCACTTCATCCAGGCGGTGCGTGATGAACAGGATCCCGAGCCCCTGCTTCGCCAGCGAGCGCATCACCTCCAGCAGCTGCGCCGCCTCGCTCTCGGCCAGCACGGCGGTGGGCTCGTCGAAGATCAGCAGTTTGAGATTGTGTTTGTCGACCTCGCGCGCGATCTCGACGAACTGCATGTGGCCGACCGGCATGCCCGCCATCGGCAGCCATTCGTCCACGCCGAGCCCCACGCGGTCGAGCGCCGCGCGCGCGTCGGCGCGCATCCGCGCGCGATCCAGCGCCTCCAGCCGCGGGCCGAACACGCGCGACAGCGGCGTGGGTCGGGTGGGCTCGCGATTGAGCTTGATGTTCTCGGCCACGGTGAAGCCCGGGATCAGCATGAACTCCTGGTGCACCATCCCGAGCCCCGCGCGCATCGCGTCGGCCGGGGAGTTCCAGCGCACCTCGCGGCCATCGAGCACGATCGTGCCGTTGAAACCGCCCGTATCGCGGATCACCGGCATGCCGAACAGGATGTTCATCAGCGTGGATTTCCCCGCGCCGTTCTCGCCCACCAGCGCGTGGATCTGCCCCGGCTCGACCGCCAGCGAAACGCCCTTCAGCACCGTGCTGGCGTCGTACGACTTGGTGATCTCGCGCAGCTCGAGGACCGGAGTGGGCATGAGCGCGCGAGCATGCGGTGACCCGTGTCGGGGATGCAAGTGATGTGTTTCGTTGCGCCGAGGAGCGCCTCGCCGGGTGCTCGAAGCCGGTTGGCGCGGCTCTCGCCATCCGGCCGCCTCGAAGCGCCTTCGAGGCGACCGTGCGCCGATCAACCCGGAGGGCTTCCTCAAGCCTTCGCGCTTCGCGTCGCCCTCGCATGCATGAAGTCGGCCCCGAAGATCCGCTCGGCTTCGAGCTGGTTATGGGCGCGGCATCGCAGCCGAATGTTGTCGGCCGTGGCCCGTCCTCCATGCGCCACGGGCGTGATGTGGTCGAACTCCAGGAATCGGCGCGACTCGCACCGGCGGCCGTTATCGCCGACGAATGTGCACCGGCCCCCGTCGCGCCGGCGCACGGCGCGTCGCACGAGCGCGGGAATCGTGCGCGGCGCTATGCCGGGGCGATCGCCCCTGGTGCGCGGCCCGTCCGTGGCCGCGAACTTGCGCTTCTCGAGTCGCGCGATCGCGGCATCCACCGCGTGCTCGAGCACCTGCTCCAGGTCGCCGTCTGGAATCTGATGGGACAACAGTTCGCGCAGCCGCTCGAGCTTGTCGCGCAGGCCCTCGCCCATGGTGAGCTGCAGCACGTGACGCTGGGCGGCGATCGGGACGATCCGGGTAGGAGGTGGTGGCGCGATCCGAGTGGACGTCGGCGACGCTATCCGCCCCGGGGCGGGTTCTGGAGTTGTCACGAGTGCTGGCGCAACATGAGATGCGGGATTCTCGACTCGTTCCGGTTCGAGCGGCAGACCTACGGGCGATGGCGGCAGCGCCACGATCATCGCGAGCGATTCGGTCGTCGGAAATCGTCGCGCGATCAATTCCTCGATCTCCGCGCGCCGCCTGCCGTACGCCGAAGACAGCAGCTCGTCGGCGTTCGCCGGCGTCAGATGGCGCGCGAGCACCATCACGCCGCTCAAGTTCAGCCGCCCGTCCTCGAGCGCGGGCAACAGCGCCGGAATCCTCCCCGACAGCCGCGCCGCCGTGATGCGCTTGCAGGCGACGTCCTCGGCGAAGTGCAGCACGTCGCGGCAGTAGGCGTACATCGAGGGGCAGCCGGCCCCACGATAGAGACGACGGGCGTCGACCTCGGCGATCAGCGCGATCATCGTGACCAGATCGCGGCGCTCTGCGACGACGGCGCTCTGCAGCGTGCGGAGCAGCTCGCGATCGGCGAGCAAGGTGAATGGACGGGTGCGCATGACGGTCACTTACTTCGGGGGCGCACCGGGGAGCAACGAAGACAATCTCCTTGTATCACACGAATCCGCGAAGCAGCCGCGACCACGCCAGGATCGAAACGCGGTGCATTTCGGCAATCAGGTCGGAGTGCGCGCTATTCGCGTCACAGACGTCGAAGCAGACGCCACAGCGCCGCCGTCGCGAGCGGACTTCGAGTCGTCCGCACGATCGAACCGAAAAGCTGTCAACAGGAATGTTCTTCGAATCGAGGCCACGAATCGTTTGCCAGGTTGTAGCAGTGGTCGGGCAGCGACGGCGCGGACCGCCCCGGCCCTACGGCAGTCGCTTCGCGCGCACGACTCGGCCGTCCGGATAGGCCTGCACGTAGCCGGTCACCCGGCCGTGCGCGTCGCGCTCGAATGCGATCACGGCCCCGACTCCATCGGGGCTGAACGCGGTCGTGGACACCGGCACGAGCCGCGCGCCCGCCGTCTGGCCCGAGGCCGTCGCGACGAGGTGGCCGGCTTCCAGATGCACGTCGTCGACATAACCCGGAGCGATCCGATAGCGCCCCACGAACGCCTCGAGCGCGGCGGGAGCGAGCGCAATCGGCAAAGCCGGATGCGCGAGCCAGGTGAGCGTGTGGCGGACGAGCCGCCAACCACGATCGCCTGGCACGAACACGGCGAGCGCGCGCCATGACGTGGTGAATCCGCCCAAGCCCAGGCGCCAACGATCGCGGCGAACGTAGTCCGCCACCACGGTCGAGGCGTACCGATGCGCCCGCAGGCTGTCGATCTCGAATCGCACCGGAGCCGGGTGCGAGGCCGCGGCGAGCAACTGCGACCTGGTGAGCGTCGCTCCGCCGTTGCCGATCACCCAGATCAGGCCGGGGTCGAGCAGCGGGCTCGCGCTGCCGGAGTCACCCCGCGCGATCGCGGAGTAGAGCTTCGACAGCGCCGCGCGCGCATCACTTGCGTCCGCCTTCTGCGCGTGGGGAGCCGTCGGAGACGCGACGAGCGCGAGCAGGGTCGCTAGCGTGAGGATTCGGCGCATGCCCGCCGGGGACCAGGTCAGGTCGCGAACACGCCCCGGCTCATCGAACGAGCCGGGGCGCTCATGTCAGCGGTCGAGAATCAGTACACCACGTGTGGCAGCACGATCAGGAACTGGTTGCCCTTGGGATCGTACCTGCGGATCTTGATCGGGCCGCCGGCTTCGGCCTCGATGTACTTCTGCACCGTGGCCTGGTCCTTGAAGTCCGCCTTCTTGTCCACCGCGTCCACCAGCAGGTTCACCACCGCGCGCGTGGTCACCATGTCCACCGGCTGGCTCCACGAGCCGAAGTGGCCGCTCATGCCCTTGGCGGCGATCAGGCGCTTGATCTCGCCGTTCAGCCACGGCATGTCGCCGGCCTTGTCGGGCGGGATCGCCATGCCGAGCGCGGCGGGATAGCCGGCGGTCGGCGCGGGCACGTCCTGCTCCACGAAGTAGCCGCCGGACTGCAGGATCGATTTGATCAAAGGCTCCTGCATGCCGTCGTTGGTGGTGTAGAACGCGGTCTGCTTGCCGTACTTCTGCACCTCCCGCGGCACGTCCTCGAGGATGAACTGCTGCGCCGCCGGCAGGCCGCCTTCGCCCATCGGATCGGGCGCGGTCACGAAGTAGAAGTGCATGCCCTGCTTCTCGCACTCCTGCTTCATGATGTCGCGGCGCTGCGACAGCAGGATCTGCGACATGTGGCGCGGGAACGAGTAGTGCACGAAGTTGACCGCGCCCATCTGCTTGGCTTCGTCGATGATCGTGACGCCGCGCGCGATCTGGTCCGGCTGCACGGCGATGTCGCTGGCCTGGTCGACGATGTTCGGATCCTCGTGCGGCCCGATGAACCCGATCAGGATGTCGGGCCGTGACTCGCGGATCTTGCGCGCGCCCGCCACCGAGCCCGGCACCGCCTGCGCCACCACGATCACCTTCATCAGCGGATCGGCGGCGAGCCCGGTCATCTGCGCGATCACCGTCTCCTGTTCCTGCATGAAGTTGTCGGGATACGTCACCTGCTTCACGCGCGCGCCGTACTTGGCCTGCACCTGCTGGCCGGCGCGGAAATCCTCCTCGCCCTGCGAGGTGGTGCCCGTCATCACGCCGATGTGGAAACCGGCTGGCGCGGCCGCGGTGGGCGTCGGCGTCGCGTTGCCGGAATTCGAGGTGGACGACTTCTGCGCGGAGCAGCCGGCCAGCGCCAGCAGCAGCGCGGCGCACAGCATGCGACGGATCATGAACGAGGCTCCTGCCCGGCCGCGCCGGGCGTAACGGATGGAGGCGGTGGAGGCGGAGTTGCGATGCGCGAACATAGCACAGCGCCGCGCGGTCACTGCCGCCCGGCGCGCACGCGCGCGCGGTCAGCCGGCCGGGCGCTCCAGCTCGGCGCGGTTCCAGCCGCCGAGGCTCGCCGCCGCCTCGTACGTGCTCTGGAAGAACTCGAGCGCGGCGGCGTGCGGATCGGGGGATCTGCGCACGGTCTCGTACGGCAGCACCCACTCGCGCAGCGCGGGATGATAGCCGCCGGTGGCGGGGCGCACGGCCGCATCGCTGCAGCCGGCGGGCTCGGGATAGGCGTAGGCATAGAACGCGGGCTCCGCCACCGGGCCGCCCGGCGTGCCCGGCCACCATCCGGCGCTGATGCACTCGTGCGAGTACGCCTCGCGCGTCACGCGATCGGGCAGGTTCGGGAATCCGCCCGGATGCAGCGGCGCGCGGCGGCCGGAGAACCGCGTGCACGACAGGTCGAACGCGCCCCACCAGAAGTGCGATGGGCTCGATTTGCCGAGGAAGCGCCCGCGGAATTCCTTGAGCGCGCGGTCCGCCTGCGCCAGCGCGCGCCAGCAGCGCTGCGCGGCGTCGGCATTGTATGCGGCGTGCACGCGGTCCTGGGTGAACGGCAGCGCATCCGGCAGTTCGCACGGCCGCGGGACCATGCGCACGGCGACCCCGAGCCGATCCAGCATCTCGCGATAGCGCGCGTAGAACGTCGCCACGCTGACCGGCTCGAGCGGCAGCGCCACCGTGCGGCCATCGCTCGTGCCCGCGATCAGCACGTGCTCCAGGAAATCGAACTCGATCTCGAGCGTGCGGTCGCCGGCCGGCATCGGCGAGGTGGTGAGCCCGCGCGCGGTCAGGTACAGCGTCACGTGCCACCAGTGGTTCTGGAACGGCGCCAGCGCGAGCCGCGTCTTGCCCACGATCTGCGTCCAGCGGTGCAGCGTGGCGAGCGTGTCCTGCCATGGCGCGAGCGGCAGCTCGGGCCACGCCTCGGCGCGCGCGACGTCGATCGAGCTCACGCTCGCGCGTGCCGCGCGTGCGGCGCGGGCTCCATGTACAGCTCGTCCGCGTAGCACCAGCCCCAGTCCTCGCCGGGCTGGAAGCTCCTGATGATCGGGTGGTGCGTGGAATGGAAGTGCTTGGTGGCGTGCCGGCCGGGCGAGTTGTCGCAGCAGCCGACGTGCCCGCACGTCAGGCACAGCCGCAGGTGCACCCAGCGGCCGCCGGTCTTCAGGCACTCCTCGCACCCGTTCGGCGTGCGCGGCTCGACGTCGTGGATCTCGCCCAGGTGCGCGCAGGTGTTGTCGCTCATCGGTCCTCCTTCGAAGTGTGAGTGGAATCTGGACCTGTTCGGCCGCGCGCACAATGGGCCCGTGAGCGCCGGTGGCCGTGGCTGGCGTCGGGCGCGGCCCCGGGCTACGATGGCCGCCCTACACCCAGAGGAGCCGATGCCGCTCTGCGTCTATCTGTGCTACACGCCCGGATGCCAGACCAAGATGGAGCGCTGGATGCCAACGCCCGAGGCGGGGGAGAGCGCCGGGCTCGAGTGCCCGCGCTGCGGCAATCCGCTCACCTGCGCCTGGACGGGCTCGCAGATCCGCACGCCGGATCTCAAGGACGCGAGCGCGGGCATGTTCCGCCGCGGCGCCTGACCGCGGCGGTGTTGCCGGCGCCCGCGTGATGGCGGCCCGGGCGGCGAGTTCCCCGGGCGCGCGCCACCGCCGCGGCGCGAAATCCGCACGTCCGGCGCGCGACGCATCCGCGCCGAGCGCGCGGGCGCGCGGCGCGTGGCCCGCGTGGGTCGTGCCCGTCCTGGCGTGCGCGACGGCGCTCGCGATGCGGGTGCTCGCGCTCCACTTCCAGCCCTACGTCACGTTCGACGGCACCGAGTACGTGCGCTTCGCCGAGGCGCTGCGGCGCGGCCAGCCGTTCGCGTCCGTGTTCCCGCCCGGCTACCCGGCGCTGATCGCGCTCGCGCGCACGCTGGTGGAGGACCGCGTGGGCGCGGCGGTCGCGGTGTCGCTCGCGTGCGGCACGCTGCTGCCGCTGCCGGTGTGGTGGCTCGCGCGGCGCGCGTTGTCGTCCCGCTGGGCGGCCGTGCCGGCGTTCGTGGTGGCGCTCCATCCCGAGCTGGCGCGGTTCTCCGCCGTGACGATGTCGGAGTC